>NZ_JBLLNL010000009.1:0-174768 GCF_048158365.1 Denitraticella aggregata
GCACGAAGAACACCTACGGGACCGGCTGTTTTGTGCTGATGAACACCGGCACGATGCCGGTGCCGTCGTCCAATCGTCTGCTTACCACGATCGGGTGGAGCGGTCTGGGCCCGACGACCTATGCGCTGGAAGGCAGCATCTTCATCGGCGGCGCGCTGGTGCAGTGGCTGCGCGACGGTCTGGGCCTGATTGGCGCGGCCTCGGATGTGGAAGCGTTGGCCGCGTCGGTGCCCGACAGCGGCGGCGTCGTGATCGTGCCGGGATTCACCGGGCTGGGTGCGCCCTACTGGGACCCCTACGCGCGCGGCACGGTGCTCGGGCTGACCCGTGGCACCGGCGCCGCACATATCGCGCGCGCCGCGCTCGAGGCGATCGCGCTGCAGACGGTGGATCTGGTCGACGCGATGAATCGGGACGGTGCGACGCCGCTGACCGAATTGCGGGTCGATGGTGGCGCGGCCGCAAACGACCTCCTGATGCAGATCCAGGCGGATCTGCTCGGTGTGCCGGTGGTGCGGCCCGCGATGTTGGAGACCACTGCGCTCGGTGCAGCCTTCATGGCCGGTCTCGGCGTCGGCGTGTGGTCCGGCACCGATGCGCTGTCGGCCCAGTGCGTCGAGGCGGGTCGTTTCGAACCGCGTATCGGGGTCGCCGAGCGTGAGCGCACGCTGGCGAGATGGCACAGGGCAGTCGAGCGGGCAAGAGCCTGGGTAGAGGCGTGAACCCGGCGTCGTTCGTTGCTGCGGCGGGTGGCATCGATCGGGCCCGCCTGATTGCGCGGACTCGCGAACGGACGTGCTGGGACATCATCATCGTCGGTGGCGGTGCGACCGGACTGGGCTGTGCGGTGGATGCCGCGGCTCGGGGCCATTCGGTGCTGTTGCTCGAGGCGCACGACTTTGCGAAGGGCACGAGTTCGCGGGCGACCAAGCTGATCCATGGCGGTGTGCGCTATCTCGCGCAGGGCAACCTGCCGCTGGTGCGCGAGGCCTTGCTCGAACGCTCGCGCCTGCTCGCCAATGCGCCGCATCTGGTGCATCCGCTGCGCTTCGTCGTACCCACCCATGGCTGGTTCGATAAGGCCAGATTCGGCATCGGGCTGACGCTCTACGACCTGCTTTCGGGTCGGCACGGCATCGGGCCCTGCCGGGTGCTCGACCGCTCGCAGGCGCTGCAGGCCTTGCCTTCGATCCGATCCGATGGCCTGAGCGGAGGAATCGCGTACTGGGATGCGCAGTTCGACGATGCCCGGTTGGCGATCAGCCTGATGCGGACCGGCATCGGGCTGGGAGGCGTGTTGCTCAACTACGTCCCGGTCGAGCGGCTGATCGTCGCGGATGGACATGTCGTCGGGGTCGGCGCGCGCGATGCCGAGACCGGTGAATCCTTCGACATCGGCGCACGGGTCGTGATCAACGCGACCGGCGTGTGGGCGGACGGGCTGCGGCGCAGCGAACGCCCCGCGGTACGCCGCCTGCTTCGGCCCAGCCAGGGCGTGCATGTGGTCGTGGATCGCAGCTTTCTGTCGGGTACGGACGCGCTGCTGGTGCCGGAGACGTCCGACGGGCGGGTCTTGTTCGTGATCCCGTGGCAGGACAAGGTGCTGATCGGCACGACCGACACCGGTCGCGACGACTTGCCGCTGGAACCCGTTCCGCTGGCCGGAGAGGTCGAGTTCATCCTCGAGACGGCAGCGCGCTATATCGTGAATCCGCCCACGCGTGCCGATGTGCGCAGCGTGTTCGCCGGCCTGCGTCCGCTGATCGACCCGCATCATGATGCGGCCACGGGCAAGCTGTCGCGCGAGCATTTCATCGAGGTGTCCCCGGGCGGCCTGATCACGATCGCCGGCGGGAAGTGGACCACTTACCGGCGCATGGCCGAGGACACGGTCGATCGGGCCGAGGCACAGGCGAAGCTGCCGCGCGTGGCCTGCATGACTGCGGCGCTGCCACTGCACGGCGCGACCGCGCCCGGGCCGGCCTCGATGCCGGCAGGCCTGGTGGCCTATGAATTGGAGTGCGAGCGCGGTGGCGATCATGCGCTCTCCGGGTCCTGCTCGATCACTGGCGCACAGGTCCGGCACGCCGTGCGCTTCGAACAGGCCCGAACCGTCGAGGATGTGCTTGCGCGCCGCGACCGGTTGCTTTTCCTCGACGCGGCCGCGGCGCTCGAGGTCGCACCGGCGGTCGCGGCGATCCTGGCCGAGGAACTGAGGCGGTCGGGCGGGTGGGTCGAGGCGCAACTCAGATCATTTCGCGTGCTCGCCGCCGGGTATCAGGTATCGGGGGCGCCTGCGGCGCAACGCTGAGCAAGGATTGCGTCGAAGGCGCGTTTCGTCCCATACGCATCATCCGGCTGCGGAGCATCGTTGAAGCCTGCCGCGGCGGTCCGCAGTTCTCCAATGGTGCC
Source organism: Denitraticella aggregata (assembly GCF_048158365.1). Classification (NCBI taxonomy): domain Bacteria; kingdom Pseudomonadati; phylum Pseudomonadota; class Betaproteobacteria; order Rhodocyclales; family Zoogloeaceae; genus Denitraticella; species Denitraticella aggregata. The sequence goes on from NZ_JBLLNL010000009.1 coordinate 2,413, forward strand.
GAACGGGGGTGCGGCTCGAAGCCGGCGGTGCTCAGTCGGGCGTCTGTCGTCTGAGTCTGACCTCGGCGACCAGTCCTCCGCCCGGCGCATTGGCGAGCGTCACGTCCCCGCCCTGGGCGCGCAGCAGGTTGCGCGCAATCGCGAGGCCGAGTCCGGTGCCTCCGGTTTCACGACTGCGTGACGACTCGGTGCGATAAAAGGGTTCGAAGACCTTGTCGATTTCCGCGTCCGGCAGTCCCGGGCCATGGTCGCGGATGCGGATCATGTGGCCGTCAGGGCGCGAATCGACCGCGATCTCGACCCGCGCGCCGAACTTGATGCCATTCTCGACCAGGTTCCATAACGCGCGGCGCAACGCGTTCGCGTCGGCGATGCAGGGTGCATCGGCCCGTCCTGTGCAAGCGACGGCCCAGCCCAGTTCGCGTGCATCCTCTGCCACGGTATCGAGCATGGCGTTCAGGTCGGTCGCACGGACCGGCATCGGGGCATCGAGGCTGCGTGCGAACGCCATGCCTTCCTGCGCCAGCGCCTGCATCGCGTCCAGATCCGACTGGATGCGCTGGCGCAGGTCCACGTCCTCGACCTGCTCGGCGCGCAGACGCAGGCGTGTGATCGGTGTGCGCAGATCGTGCGTGATCGCGGCGAGGATGCGGGTGCGTTCGCTGACATGCTCGCGGATGCGCTGCTGCATCTGGTTGAATGCGGACGCGGCCTGCGCCACTTCGGTCGGTCCGCGGGTGTCGATGGCCGCGCGGTTGGGGTCTTCGCCGAGCGCCTTGGCCGCGTCTGCCAGGCGTGACAGCGGGCGGGTTGCGATGCGCACCGCAAACCAGGTCAGCAGGCTCACGCCCAGGATCAACGCGGCCAGCGCCGCAAGCGCGCGCACGGGTGGCGTCGGCGCACTCGCGGCCGACGCCGATGGCGCCATCGGTGGTAGCTGCAGGCGGATCGTAAGCGGCGAACCGTCGGACAACTGCACGAAGGCGAGCAGTCGGGCATGATGGGGCCGGTCCGCGCCGCGGCCCGGTGTCTGCAGCGCAAGCAGGCTGATCTCGCGTTCCGGCAGGGCCTTCTCGAGCGCCTGCACCAGCGCGAAACGTGTCGGCAGCGGGTGCGCATCGGCCGGTGGGGGCGCCAGCGCGAAGCGAAGCCGCCGCCGACCCATCGATTCGATCGAGCGTTCCCGCTCCAATGGCGACAACTGGTCGATCAGGTCGACCGTAGCCGCGATCTCGCGCGCGATGCCTTCGAACAGCACGTTCCGGTCGAAGCGGTCGCGCTCCCCGAGAAACAGCGTGAAGCTGACAGCGAGCACCACGGTGATGCCGATCAGCCAGATCAGCATCAGGCGCGCGAACAGCGTGCGTGGGCCGCGCAGTCCGATCATGTCGGTCCGGGATACGACAGGATTCGAACCGCGAGACGGTCGTGGCAGGTCATGCTCCGGAACCCTGGACCGACTCGACCGCGCTGGTGAGCACGTAGCCCTCGTTGCGGACGGTCTTGATGATGGCGGGCTCGCGGGCGTTGTCACCGAGACGCTGCCGCAATCGACTGACCATCAGATCGATCGATCGGTCGAACACCTCTACCTCGCGCCCCTGCGTGAGTTCCATCAACTGGTCCCGGGTCAGCACCCGTTGCGGGTGGGCGAGAAATACGCCAAGCAAGCGGTACTCGGCACCGGACAGCGGCACGGTCGTGCCCTTGGCATCGGTCAGCTGGCGTGCGACCGTATCCAGTGTCCAGCCGGCGAAGTGCAGTTCGCGCGCATTCGGCACGACCGTGTCGTCCATGTTCGGCGGCAGCGCCCGGGCGCGACGCAGGATCGCGCGCACCCTCGCAAGGAGTTCGCGTGGCACGAAGGGTTTGGCCAGATAGTCGTCCGCGCCCATCTCGAGCCCCAGGATGCGATCCATATCGTCGCCGCGTGCGGTGAGCATCAGCACGGGTACGCCTGCGTGACGGTTGCCGGCACGCAGATTTCGACACAGCGTCAGCCCGTCCTCGCCCGGCATCATGATGTCGAGCACGATCAGATCGATGCGGTGGTGCTCGAGGACCGCCTTCATCTCCCGGCCGTTGGCCGCGACGGTGCAGCGCAAACCCTGCTTGATCAGGTAATCGGCCAGCAGCGTGCGGATCTCGCGATCGTCATCGACGATGAGGACATGGTCGGGTGCGGTGTTCATGCGATGCTCGAAACGGCTGGCAGGAAACGGTACGGCCAGTCTACAGCCATTTACGGGCGGACACGACGCCATGTGGTCGGGCCCGTCCGGCAGCCGAATCAGGTCGCGATCATGTTGTCGCGGTGGATCAGCTCGGGCTGATCCATGTAGCCGAGGATGGATTCGATCTGGTGGCTGGGCTTGCGCGCGATGCGGCGGCATTCGGAGCTGGCGTAATTGACCAGTCCGCGTGCGACCTCCTCGCCGCAGAGGGAGCGGCAGGCGACCACCGCTCCGCGTTCGAACTCGCCCCGGACCTCGATCACGCCCACCGGCAGCAGGCTGCGTCCGTCGCGCAGCGCAGCCAGTGCGCCGTCGTCCAGGATCAGGCTGCCCGCGAGTTGCAGATGGTCGGCAAGCCATTGCTTGCGGGCCGCCAGTCGCGTGCTGGTGGCATAGAGCAGCGTGCCGAGCGGCTCGGCACTGGCGAGCCTGATCAGCGCGTCCGGTTCGCGTCCGCTCGCGATGCAGGTGTGCGCGCCGCTGCGGGCCGCTCGCCGGGCCGCGCGGATCTTCGTGATCATGCCGCCGCGGCTGATGCCGGAGCCCGCGCCCCCGGCCATTGCCTCATAGACGCGATCTTCGGCCCGTCCCTCCGAGATCAGGGTTGCGTCCGGATCCTTTCGCGGGTCGGCCGTGTACAGCCCCTGCTGGTCGGTCAGGATGATCAGCACGTCCGCTTCGATCAGGTTTGCGACCAGCGCGCCGAGCGTGTCGTTGTCACCGAACTTGATCTCGTCGGTGACGATTGTGTCGTTCTCGTTGATGATGGGCACCACGCCGAGATCGAGCAGGGTGGTCAGCGTGGAGCGGGCGTTCAGGTAGCGCCCGCGGTCGGCCAGGTCCTCGTGCGTGAGCAGGATCTGCGCGGTATGCAGACCGTGCTGCGAGAACGCCTCCTCGTAGGCTTCGACCAGACCCATCTGCCCGACCGCGGCTGCCGCCTGGAGCCGGTTCATCTCGTGCGGACGTCGCGTCCAGCCCAGGCGCTGCATGCCGGCCGCGATCGCACCGGAGGACACCAGCGCGATCCGCTTGCCCGCGGCACGCAGCGCGGCGATCTGCCGTGCCCAGTCGGCCATCGCCGCTTTGTCCAGCCCGGTGCCATTGTTGGTGACCAGTGCGCTGCCGACCTTGACCACGAGGCAGCGCGCGGAACGGACTTTCTCTCTCATGCTCGTCTGACGTGAACTAGTGGTCTGAAAGGTCGGACGAGGTGGCCTCGGGTGCCGCGTCGGCGTCCGGATCCGGCGTCAGCTCGGCTCGAGCGACAGCCGTCTCTTCGGCGACGCGTCGGGCGCGCTCGGCTTCGATGCGGGCGCGCTCCGCGTCGAGATGGTCCTGGATCGCGAACACCAGCGGGCGCACGCCGTCGGCCTTCAGCGCCGAGATCTCGAAGTGTCGGTCCACCGGGCCATAGGCGGCGAGGAAGGCTTCGATACGCGCGCCGCGTTCCTTCTCCGGGATCAGGTCGATCTTGTTGAGCACCAGCCAGCGCGGTTTCTGATGCAGCGCCTCGTCGTACTTGCGCAGTTCCTCGACGATGGCGTGCGCTTCCCGAACCGGGTCGGCGTCGGGGTCGAAGGGTGCCAGATCGACCAGATGCAGCAGCAGATGGGTGCGCTGCAGATGGCGCAGGAACTGGTGACCCAGTCCGGCACCCTCGGCCGCGCCCTCGATCAGGCCGGGGATGTCGGCGATGACGAAGCTGCGGTTCTCGTCGGTCCGCACCACGCCCAGGCTGGGGTGCAGGGTCGTGAACGGATAGTCGCCGACCTTCGGACGGGCGGCCGAAACCGCGCGGATGAAGGTCGACTTGCCGGCGTTGGGCATGCCCAGCAGACCGACGTCGGCCAGCACCCTGAGTTCGAGGTGCAGGCTGAGCCGTTCGCCTTCCTCGCCGAGTGTGCGCTTGCGCGGGGCGCGGTTGACGCTGGACTTGAAGTGGATGTTGCCGAGCCCGCCCTTGCCGCCACGGGCCACGCGCACCTTCTTGCCGTCTTCGTCGAGGTCCGCGATCAGTTCGCCGGTTTCGAGATTCTTGATGACCGTGCCGACCGGCATGCGCAGCACCACATCGTCGCCACCCTTGCCGTAACAGTCCTTGCTCGCGCCGTTTTCCCCGCGCTCGGCGTGGAAGGTGCGCTTGTAACGGAAATCGATCAGCGTGTTGAGATTGCGGTCGGCCACCGCATAGATGCTGCCGCCGCGTCCGCCGTCGCCGCCGTCAGGGCCGCCGCGCGGGACGAACTTTTCGCGGCGAAAGGAGGCACTACCATTTCCGCCGTCACCGGCGATGACCTCGATACGCGCTTCGTCGAAGAATTTCATGATTGGATGTCTTGCAAAAACAAAAAAGCCCTACCGCAAGGATAGGGCTTTTCCAGGTCGGATGCCGACGATCAGGCCGCTTCGGGCAGGATCGTGACGGTACGACGCTTGGTGGGCCCCTTGACCGAGAACTGGACGGTGCCATTGGTCAGGGCGAACAGCGTGTGATCCTTGCCCATGCCGACATTGTCGCCCGGGTGGTATTCGGTGCCGCGCTGGCGAACGATGATGTTGCCCGCGATGACGGCCTCGCCGCCGTAGCGCTTCACGCCGAGGCGTTTTGATTCGGAATCGCGACCGTTACGGGAACTGCCGCCGGCTTTCTTGTGTGCCATGACGCATTACCTCCTGCTTCAGGCCGAAATCGCTTCGATGCGGATTTCGGTGTAGTTCTGACGATGGCCCTGGTGCTTCTGGTAGTGCTTGCGCCGGCGCATCTTGAAGATTTTGATCTTGTCGTGACGACCGTGAGACACCACGGTGGCCGTGACTGCGGCGCCCGAGACCACCGGCGTTCCGATCTGCACGGATTCGCCTTCACCGACCATCAGAACCTGGTCGAGAGTGATTTCAGAGCCCACGTCGGCCGGTATCTGTTCTACCTTGATCTTTTGGCCAGCGGCAACGCGATACTGCTTGCCCCCGGTTTTTATCACCGCGTACATGGTAAAGCTCCAGTTGATGAGTGTTGCAAAGAATCGCGCATTTTGATGGCCAGGCCGATATTAGTCAAGATAATCAGCCGTCAACCGACTCGGTCGACTCGGATCCGGGGCCGAGCGTCGGCAGCAGCGCATCGAGCGCATGACCCACGCTGCGGTAGTGGGCGTGTGGTTGCAGACGTTCCCACAGACCGGTGCGCTCCATGGGATCGATGATCTGTTTCTTGAGGCCGCAGAATGCGAGCGTGCGCCCGTCGGTGCGCAGGCGTTCCTGCAGGCTCGAGATGGTGTGCAGGCCGCTGGCGTCGATCGCGTTGATGCCGACCCCCGAAATGAGCAGCGTTGATACGTTGGGCTGGGCCTTGACGGCGTTCAGCGCGGCCTTTTCGAAGGCTTCCGACGTGACGAAGGTCAGCGGGCTGTCGAAACGCAGGATCACGAGTCGCGGGTGTGGGTGCGCCAGCCCGAATCGTTCCAGATCCCGGTAGGTCCCGTCCGGGTGCAGACCGAGCAGGACCGTGCGCGGCTGCATGTCACGATAGAGCATCAGCGACAGTGACAGCAGCAGACCCGTCATGATTCCGATCTGAATATTCGGCGCGAACGCGAGCGTCATGCCGAATGTCATCGCGGAGGCGATGCCGTCGTCGCGGCTCGCCTGCCACGCCCGGCGCAACGCATTGAAGTCGATCAGGCCCGATACGACCAGCAGGATGACGGCGGCGAGCACCGCGTTCGGAAGGTGCCACAGAAGAGGCGTCAGATAGAGCAGGGTGAGGACCACGACAGCGACCGACACGATGGACGCCAGACCGGTGCGCGCGCCGGTCGCGAAATTGAGTGCCGAGCGCGAGAACGATGCGCTGACCGGCATCGAGCCAGTGAAGGCGGAAGCGATCTTGGCCAGCCCCTGGCCGATGAGCTCCTGATTCTGATGCCATTTTTCGCCGGTCCGGCCGGTGATCAGCGTTGCGCTGGACGTCGCTTCCATGAAACTCACCAGCCCGATGACGAAGGCGGCCGGGAGAAGGGCAAGCGCCATGCTCCAGTCTATCGCCGGCACCGACGGAAGCGGCAGACCGGCCGGAATCTCGCCGATCACCGCGCCCCCGCGCGCCGCGTAACCGGTGAGCGCCGAAATTGCGGTCGCCGCCGCGACCACCAACAGTACGCCGGGTAGCCTGGGTGCAATCCGACGCAGGCCGATCAGGCACAGGAAGGACCCGGCACCGAACAGCAGGGACATCAGGTCTGCGGCGCCGAACTCGAAAACGAGCTGCCAGAAATCGACCAGGAAGTGGTCGGAGCGATTCATCGTGAGTCCGAGCAGTGCCGGAATCTGCGACAGGCAGATCAACAATGCGGCTGCATTGATGAATCCCGTCATGACCGATCGGGACAACAGGTTCAGCAACCACCCCAGACGGAGGGCACCCAGGGCCAGTTGTATGGCGCCGGACATCAGCGCGAGCAGGATTGCGAGGGTCAGAAACTCGGGGCTGTCCGGTCGGGCGAAGGGCATCAGGCTGGCCCCGGTCAGCAGCGCGGTCAGTGCAACCGGGCCGGTCGAGAGCTGTGCGCAGGAGCCGAACAGCGCAGCGATGATCGCAGGCAGTACGCACGCGTAAAGCCCGATGTAAGGCGGCAGCGATGCCAGTTGCGCGTAGGCGAGCGCCTGCGGAATCATGACCAGCGCAACGGTCACGCCGGCGATCAGATCGCCTCTGACTCCATGTTCACGCCACTTCCTTCGCCAGGTCAGGAACGGCAGCAGTCGTTCGGCAAGGTTCGAGTGAGCGGCGAGCATCGGGTCGGTAGCGGCCAGCGACTAAACCCGGATATTAGCAAACGGCAACTGTCCGGCCCGTGGATTCGTGCTTTACGCGCTTGCACTGTCAGGACTACGTGTGAACTTACGCGGCCTGGTCGGTCCGAACGCCGAAGGGCGGGTCGACGCGATGGTGCCGATATGAGCGTCAATCTGCTCGTGACAGTCGGTCCGGCGTGGTCTAGTATTGCAATTTGTCAGACAACCGTGAGTCGATTGCATGAGCTTGACTTACAAGCGTGCCCGGTCGGCAAGGCTCAGTGATCATGTGGCGCAACAGCTCGGGCGCTGGATGCTGGCGGAGCAGTTTGCGCCGGGCGTTCAGCTGCCGACCGAGAAGGCCTTGTGCGAGCGCTTCGGTGTCAGCCGCGCGGTCATCCGCGAAGCGATCGCGCAACTGAAGGCTGATGGCTGCATCCAGACCCGTCAGGGATCCGGTGCCTTCGTGGCCGCGTTGCCGGGCGAAGGGAGCTTCAAGCTGGTCCCGTCGGGTCGCGATGCCGAACAGGCACTGCCTCAGGAGGTGTCGGACGTTTTCGAGTTTCGCTACCTGATGGAAACCGGGGCGGCCGAACTGGCCGCGGCCCGACGTACTTCGGCCGATCTGGAGCGGATGCTCGTTGCGCTGGAGCGCATGCGGTCGGCGCTGGCCGAACAGCGTGACGCGGTAGGCGACGACGACGCGTTCCATGTCGCGGTCGCTGCGGCGACGCAGAATCCGCAACTGGAGCGCTTCCAGGCTTTCATGGGGCGCCAGCTATCGGCCTCGCGGGCGCCGACATGGAATCGGGCCGGTCATGCATCCGGCCGGGCGATGCAGGCTCAGTTGGAGCACGAGCAAATTTACGAGGCGATCCGGGTCGGTGATCCGGTCGCGGCACGGCGGGCGGCGGCACGGCATCTGGTCGGCGCGGCGCGCAGGCTGGGTCTGGATCCGCTGCGCTGGCGGGCAGCCGACAATGTGGAGGAGGGTGAATGAGCGCGACGATCGAGGCGGTTCTGGCCGGCGAACAGGAAGGCGATTTTTCCACAGTGGACAAGGCGAAGGTGGTCGAAGCCCTGTCGCGGATCCTGCCGGCGGGCGCATTGATGTACGAATCCGAGGATCTCAGACCGTACGAATGCGATGGTCTGGCGGCCTATCGGCGCTTGCCCATGGTGGTGGCGCTGCCGACCACCGAAGAGCAGGTGGTCGCGATCCTGAAGATCTGTCACGACATGGCGGTACCGGTCGTGGCCAGGGGGGCGGGCACCGGATTATCGGGCGGTGCCACCCCGCATGTGTCAGGCGTTGTGCTCTCACTGGCCCGGTTCAACCGCATTCTGAAGGTGGATCCGCATTCGCGTATTGCGGTCGTTGAACCCGGCGTGCGCAACCTCGCGATCTCCGACGCGGTCGCCGCGGACGGCCTCTACTATGCGCCCGATCCGTCATCCCAGATTGCCTGCACGATCGGAGGGAACGTGGCGGAAAATTCCGGTGGCGTGCATTGTCTGAAGTACGGTTTGACCGTGCACAACGTGCTCCGGGTCAGGGGCGTGACGATCACCGGCGACATCATCGAGTTCGGCAGCCACGCACCGGATATCCCGGGTTACGACCTGCTGGCCACCGTCATCGGCTCCGAAGGCATGCTGGCGGTGGCGACCGAGATCACCGTCAAGCTCACCCCCAAGCCGCAGCTTGCCCAGTGTGTGCTGGCGGCCTTCGACGACGTGGTGAAGGCGGGCGATGCGGTTGCGGCGATCATCGCCGCCGGCATCATCCCGGCTGGTCTCGAGATGATGGATCAGCCCGCCACCGCCGCGGTCGAGGAGTTCGTCCATGCCGGCTACCCGCTCGACGCGAAGGCCATTCTGCTGTGCGAGTCCGATGGCACGCCGGAGGAGGTGGCGGACGAGATCGCGCGGATGCGCGCGGTGCTGGAGCACAGTGGCGCAACCGAGGTGCGTGTCTCGCGGGACGAAGCCGAACGAATGCGTTTCTGGGCGGGACGCAAGGCGGCGTTTCCGGCGGCTGGTCGCCTCTCGCCGGACTACTATTGCATGGACGGCACGATTCCACGCAAACGGGTGGGCGAGATGCTCGAAGCGATCCAGAGCATGGAGCGCACTTACGGGCTGCGCTGCATCAACGTCTTTCATGCGGGTGACGGCAATCTTCACCCGCTGATTCTGTTCGATGCCAATCAGCCTGGGGAACTGGAGCGCGCCGAGTCTTTCGGTGCCGACATTCTGGAATTGTCGGTCGAACTGGGCGGTACGGTGACCGGCGAGCATGGTGTAGGCATCGAGAAGATAAATCAGATGTGCTCCCAGTTCTCACGCCCGGAACTGGCCATGTTCTTCCGCGTCAAGGCGGCGTTCGACCCGGCCGGACTGCTCAATCCGGGCAAGGCCATCCCGACCCTGAACCGTTGCGCCGAATATGGCCGCATGCGGGTCACTGGCGGCGAGTTGCCTCATCCGGATCTTCCGCGATTCTGACGAGGGGAGAGCACGATCGATGAGTACGGCTTGGATTCAGTTTCTGTTGGTGGTGGTGCCGGTGCTGTCTCTGATCGGCTCGTGGCTGGCGCTCAGGGCGGTGGCCGACTGGCAGGCGAAGAAGGATCAGAATGATGCGGTGGAGCACCGATGAAAGAACTGATTGAAAGTTGCCAGGCGCGGATACGCGACGCGGCCGCTGCCGGAGCGGTCCTCAGAATCCGGGGTGGTGGAACCAAGGATTTCTACGGGGGCATTGCGCAGGGCGAACTCTTCGATACCCGAGCGCTGGCCGGAGTGGTCAGCTACGAACCGAGCGAGCTCGTCGTGACCGTGCTTGCGGGTACGCCGCTGACCGAACTGGAGCGGCTGCTGGCCGCTCAGGGTCAGATGCTCGCGTTCGAGCCGCCGCACTTTGGTGACGGCGCGACCATCGGCGGCACAGTCGCGACCGGTCTGTCGGGTCCCCGTCGTCCGATGGCGGGTGCGCTTCGCGACTACGTCCTCGGCACCCGGATCATCGATGGTCGCGGCGATTTGCTGGCCTTCGGCGGTCAGGTCATGAAGAACGTCGCAGGTTACGATGTGTCCCGCCTGATCGCCGGCAGTCTCGGCACGTTGGGTCTGATCGTGGATGTGTCGCTGAAGGTCCTGCCCATACCGCCGTCCGAGCGCAGCCTGCGTTTCCCGGTGCCCGAGGCGGACGCGATCGACATGCTGAACCGCTGGGGCGGCCAGCCGCTGCCCGTGTCGGCGTCGGCCTGGCACCAGGGTCAGTTGACCGTCCGTCTGTCCGGGGCGCCGGATGCGGTCGGTTCTGCCGCCACGAGGATGGGGGGGCAGCCCGTTCCCGACGACGAGGCGACGGCCTTCTGGCGGGGTATCCGGGAACAGTCCGACGGCTTCTTCGCGCCAGAGGATGATCCTGCGCTTGTGCTGTGGCGGATCTCGGTACCGACGGCGGCCGCGCCGCTCGGCCTGGACGGGCCCCAACTCATCGAGTGGGGGGGCGGTCTGCGCTGGCTGCGCTCGAGCGCCCCGTCGACCGCGATCCGCGCGCGTGCCGCCGCACTCGGCGGAACGGCCACGATGTTTCGCGGCGGCGATCGCGGCGCCGGCGTGTTCCATCCGCTGTCTCCGGCCGTGATGGAGATACATCGACGTCTCAAGCAGTCCTTCGATCCGGCGGGGATTTTCAATCCGGGCCGCCTCTACAACGGATTCTGAACATGCAGACCCAGCTTGCCGATTTCATCAAGGACACACCCGAAGGGCGCGAGGCGGACGAGATTCTGCGCAAGTGCGTTCACTGCGGATTCTGCACCGCGACCTGTCCGACCTACCAGCTCCTCGGCGACGAACTGGACGGTCCCCGCGGGCGCATCTACCTGATCAAGCAGTTGCTCGAGGGTGAGGACGTCACTGAAAAGACCCGTCTGCACCTGGATCGCTGCCTGACCTGTCGGTCCTGTGAGACGACCTGCCCGTCGGGCGTTCATTACAGCCGGCTGGCCGACATCGGGCGGCACATCGTCGAGGAGCGGGTGCCGCGGCGCGGCATGGATCGCGCCGTTCGCTGGGCCCTGCGCGAATTCGTGCCGCGCACCAGACTGTTCGGTGCGGCGATGGGGATGGGGCGTGCGGTCAAGGGAATCCTGCCGGCCGTGCTGAAGGACAAGGTGCCTGACGCGCGCGCGCCCGGTGCGTGGCCCAAGCCCCGCCATGCGCGGCGCATGATCGCGCTGGCCGGCTGCGTGCAGCCGTCGATGGCGCCGTCGATCAATGCCGCGTCCGCACGCGTGCTCGACGCCGTGGGCATCTCGCTCGAAGAGATGCCCGGGGCGGGATGCTGTGGTGCGGTGCGATTCCACCTGAACGACCACGACGGCGGACGCGACGATGCTCGACGCAACATCGACGCCTGGTGGCCCGCGATCGCGCGTGGCGAGATCGAGGCGATCGTGATGACCGCGTCAGGGTGCGCGACGCAGGTGAAGGAATACGGGCACATGTTGGCCGGAGATCCGGCCTACGCCGAAAAAGCCGAAACAGTCGCCGCCATGACCCGCGACATCAGCGAGATCATCGCCGCGGAAAGCGAGCCGCTGGTGGCCGCGCTGAAGGCACGAAGCTCAGCGGGCGAACCGGTGGCCTTCCATGCGCCGTGCACGCTGCAGCACGGCCTGAAGATTCGGGGCGTGGTCGAAAGCCTGCTGACTGCAGCCGGTTACGTGCCCACATCGGTGCGCGATTCCCACCTCTGTTGCGGTTCGGCCGGGACCTACTCGCTGTTGCAGCCGGAGCTGTCCGGGCGCCTGCGCGAAAACAAGCTCGCGGCGCTGACCGAAGGCGGCGCGCAGAAGATCGCGTCGGCCAACATCGGCTGCATCACCCATCTGCAGGCCGGAACGGCGCTGCCGGTGCTGCACTGGATCGAGCTGATCGACGAACGGCTCGGCGCCTGACGCGCGTCGGCCGCGCAGCGCAGACGGCCGGTGGGCCGGCGTATATCCGGCTCGGGGTTCGGGCGTCCAAGGCCTGAACCCCGCCGGCATCGACGCAGTGCGTTTCGGCTCACATCAGACCGTCGCTGATACCGATGACGTGAATCGCGATCATCGTGATCAGGCCTGCCATGATCAGATAATAGATCGTCGGAATGATGGTCATCCGCAGCGTCTCGCCCTCGCGTCCGAGCAGGCCCACCGTTGCGGAGGCCGCCACGACGTTGTGAATTGCGATCATGTTGCCGGCGGCTGCGCCGACGGCCTGGGAGGCCACCAGCATCGCGCTGGATACGCCGATCAACTGCGCAGTGTCGAACTGGAACTGCGCCAGCATCAGGTTGGACACGGTGTTGGAGCCCGCTATGAACGCCCCCAGCGCACCCACCCACGACGCGAAGAACGGATAGACGTCGCCGACACTGCTGGCGACCAGTTCCGCCATCGCCCGCGGCATCGACGGCAGGTCGCCCATATTGACCCCCGAGTTGATCAGGATCCGGACCATCGGAATCGTGAAGATGAGCACGAAGCCCGCGCCGATCAGCGTGCGGGAGGATTCGCCCACCGCCGCGGTCAGCTCGGAGAACTTCATGCGATGCAGCAGGAAGGTGGCGAGCACGACCATGACCATGATGCCGCCGGGCAGGTAGAGGAACTGGATGCTGCCCGACACGCCCGTCTCGCCGAGCAGATTGCTCCATCCGAGCACCAGATTGTTGCTGAAGAAGGCCTTGACGTCGGCATTGACGCGCGACAGCACCAGCAACCCGGCCAGCAGCAGGTAAGGCAGCCAGGCCATGCCGATCGAGATCGGGGCGCGCGCGGCAAGGCTGTCGAGCTTGATCTGGATGTTGCCCATCCAGTGCGCAGGCCAGTCCTTCGCGTCGGCGAAGTCCCAGACCGTTTTCGGTACCAGGAAACCGGCCCTGGCCGCCGGCACCACGAGCAGCAGGCCGACCAGCGCACCGATCATCGACGGAAACTCCGGTCCCAGAAACACGCCTGCGAGCGCATACGGCACCACGAAGGCGATGCCGGCGAAGATGGCGAAGGGCGCGATCGACAGGCCCTCGGTCCATGACTTGTTCCTGCCGAAGAAGCGGGTCAGCATCACGCACATGAACAAGGGCATCAGGATGCCGATGACCGCATGCGTCAGCGCGACTTCGGACGTGATCAGCCGGAAGAAGGCTTCCCAGTTCGAGCCCTGCTCGGCGAGGCGGGCGCTGATGCCAGCCCTGTCAAGTCCCGCCGTGACGCCGACCACGATGGGTGTACCCACCGCGCCGAAGGACACCGGCGTCGACTGGATCATCATGCCGACCATGACTGCGGCGAGCGCAGGGAATCCGAGCGCCACCATCAGCGGTGCCGCGATGGCTGCAGGTGTGCCGAAGCCGGAAGCGCCCTCGATGAAACAGCCGAACAGCCACGCGACGATGATCGCCTGAACGCGACGATCAGGGCTGATGTTCGAGAAGCCGCTGCGGATCGCCGTGATCGCGCCGGAGTGCTTCAAGGTGTTCAGCAGCAGGATCGCACCGAAGATGATCCACAGGATGGCGCCGGTCAGAATGAGCCCTTGCAGCGTCGAGGCGATGACGCGGTTGAAGGTCATTTCCCACGCGGTCAGGCCGATCACCGCGGCACTGAGGTAGACGACCGGCATCGCGCGCCGGGCAGGCCAGTTGAAGCCGACCAGCAACACCGCAGCCAGAATCAGCGGGACGAAGGCAAGCAGGGACAAGAGTGTCTGATTCACCGGGAACCTCCTTTGTGGATCGAATACGAAACCCGTATCCGGATTTTCCTGCTGCGCCGAGGCCTTGACCCCGGCTGACGCAGGTTGTGGTTTTTCTTGTCTAAGCGCCTCTCGTTCGCTGGCCGGGTCGATTGCGGCGCAGGGAGCGGAAAGACGGCTTATGAGCAGCGCACGAAGGTGCGCTCATGACGACACGTCCGCTTTCGCTTCAACCGCATGCTCGCCGACGATGACGACATGCAGGTAGCGCGGACCGTGCGCGCCCAGCACCAGGCTGCCCTCGATGTCCGTCGTCCCGCTCGCGCCGGTGATGATGTTGAGGTTGCGTGGCGGGCGCTGTCCGGCGACCGCTGCGGCGTAATCATCGAGGTAGGCGAGGATGGTGCGCGCGCGCACCATCACGATGTGATAGAGCGGCAGGAAGTTGGCCAGGATCGGCGTCTCGGCGTCGGAGTGAAACACCAGCGAACCGGTTTCGGCGATGCCCCAGCGCGCGATGCCGACGGCGACCGCGTTGTCGGGTTCGACTTCGTCGCGCGTCTCCAGCCCGGACCAGTCCAGCGCCTGCAGCACGGCCGCTGGCTGCACCGCGACTACCGGCGGCAGGTCACGCGCATCGAGATAGCGCTTCACCGCCGCGGGCAGATCGCCGTCCTCCGCGATGCATTCGGCGGTCGCTGCGACCTTGGGGGACGTGACGCGCGCGATGAAGGCATCTACCAGGGAATCGGCAAGCAGCCTGGGCCGTATGGATGAAGGTTCGTCCAGCAAGGCTTGCGCCTCGCGTTTGACGGCTGCGGCATCGTCGGTCCGCTGACCGAGCGCGCTTCGCACCGCGTCGAGGATCGTGTCGCGAGCGCTCATCGTTCACCCCCTGAGTCCTTGTACATCGCCATGAAACTGCGCTTTGCCGGTGCGGGGAATTCTCGGTGAGCGGTCCAGGCGCCAAGCCCGGGCATCGCGCGCACCTTGCCGCCACGGTTGAAGATTCGCATCACCCGGATCGCCATGTCGGTCATCAGCCTGTACAGGCGGGGTCGTGACGCGACGAACGTGTACGCCCCCAGCCCTAAGCGCATCGTCGTCGGTTCGAGTCCTTCGCGCCAGGATCGATCGCGCCAGCCGCGCAGCAGCGTCGGAAGCGGAATGTCGACCGGGCACACCTCCTGACACTTGCCGTTGAGCGTGCACGCATGGGGCAGGTCGCGGGAGTTCTCCAGTCCGTCGAACACCGGTGTCAGCGCCGCACCCATCGGACCGGGGTAGACGCCGCCATAGGCATGGCCGCCGAGCTGACGGAACACCACGCAATGGTTCATGCAGGCGCCGCAGCGGATGCAGCGCAGCATCTCCTTCAGCCCCTCGCGCAGCATGCGGCTGCGACCGTTGTCGACCAGTACGATGTGGAATTGCTCGGGACCGTCTCGATCACCCGGCTGCTTCGGCCCGCAGTGGAAGGTGGTGTACTGGGTGATGTCCGCGCCGGTCGCCGAACGCACCAGCAGACGCAACATCGCGAATGCGTGCGGGAGGCTCGGAACCAGCTTCTCGATGCCGGCGGTCACGATATGGACCCGCGGCGGCGTGGTGGTCAGCTCCGCATTGCCTTCGTTGGTGACGGTGCAGGTGGCACCGGTGTCGGCGAGCAGGAAGTTCGCCCCCGAGATCGCGACGTCGGCGGAGAGGAACTTGTCCCGAAGCTCGCGCCGGGCGCTTGCGACCATCGCCTCGATCGTCTCTTCCTGGTGGGGGATGCGATGGATGCGCTTGAACATCTCGGAGACCTGCTCGCGTGTACGGTGCATCGACGGCCATACGATGTGCGACGGCCGGTCACCGCCGAGTTGCACGATATGCTCGGCGAGATCGGTCTCGACGCGCTCGATCCCGGCTTCGTCGAGCGCGTGCGGCAGCCCGATTTCCTCCCCGAGCATCGACTTTACGCGCGTGACACGTTTCGCCCCGGCCTCGCGGCACAGGCGAACGACGATCTGCGAGGCTTCGTCTGCGGTCGATGCCCAGTGCACCTGTGCGCCGGACTTGATCGCATTGCGTTCGAACTCGAGCAGGTAATGGTCGAGGTTGGCGATGACGTGGTCCTTGATGCGCTTGCCGCGCTCGCGGGCCGCATCGTACTGCGGGAACTCCGAGATCGCCACTGCACGCTTGCGTTCGGCAGTGCCGGTGGTGCGGCCGATCGCCACCTTCAGCGTCGGATCGGCCAGCGCGAGTTCGGCACGGGCCTTGAAGCTCATGGGGGTGTCGGTCATGGCTCAGCGCTCCTCGCCGATCGCGGGGCCGTCGGCCATGCCGGCCAGTACCTCGGCGGCATGAAAGCTGCGCACATTCGAACCCTTGCGCATCAGCTTGCCGGCCATGTTCATCAGGCATCCGAGATCGCCACCGAGCAGAACCTGCGCGCCACTGCGCTCGATGGCGTCCGCCTTCTCGGTCACCACGGCATTGGAGATGCTCGGGTACTTGACGCAGAAGGTGCCGCCGAAGCCACAGCACACGTCGTTGCCTTCGAGCGGTTTCAGCGTCAAGCCCGAGACCTTGCCCAGCAGGGCTCTCGGTTGTTCATAGACGCCGAGCTCTCTCAGACCGGCGCAGCTGTCGTGATAGGTCGCACTCGTGTCAAGCCTCACGTCGACAGGTGCGCAGTGCATCACGTCGACCAGGAAACTCATCAGCTCGTAGGTGCGCTCGCCGAGCCGGCGCGCTCGTTCGGCCCACGCGGGGTCGTCGGCCAGGGCCTCCGCATAATGCGCCCGCGTCATCCCGACGCACGACCCGGAGGGCGCGACCACATAGTCGTAGCCCTCGAAGGTCTCAATGAAATGACGCGCCAGCACGGCCGTGTCGGCGGTATCTCCGCTGTTGAAGGCAGGCTGCCCACAACAGGTCTGGGCCTCCGGAACCTCGACCCTGCACCCCGCGTCGCGCAGCAGCTTGAGGGTCGCGAAGCCGACGTTGGGGCGCATCGCATCGACCAGGCAGGTGACGAACAGCCCGACGCGGGGAGACGACGCAGGGCTTGAAGTACTTTGAGTCTGTGTCATGGCGGTCGATCCTTCGAAGTGGGCTCTCCAGGCTTCGGAGCGCGATCCATGTGCGTTGAAGCAGCATCCCGATCTGCCGGGAAACGAAGTTGCCGCTGCTCACTCGGCAAGCAGAGACACGATACTACTCCGAGTGTCGTCGTACGACCCAGGAAACTGTCGGGCGGGTACCCCCACCGTGGTCCGCGACCAGCCCTCGGGGGCGATGCCGTCGGCGCGCCGTGTATCGACCCCCGATCCCCGACCCCCGGTTGCCGGCGGATCAGTTGCGCGGATTGTTCGCAATCAGCATCTTGGCCTCGGCCTCGGCGACCTTCACGCCGTCCTGGTTGGTGCATACCCCGGTCAGGCTCACCATGCCGCCGTCGTGCCTGGGTTTGTCTTCCAGTTTGGTGACAGTCCACTCGATGCACAGCGTATCGCCGGCCCGGACCGGCGCCGTGAAGCGCGACGTGTGCTCGACGTATGCGATCGCGGTGCCGTGGAAGACCATGCCCAGTTGGGCGGCCATGAACGACGTCGTCAGGTAGCCATGTGCAATCCGGGTGCCGAAGCGACTCTTTTCGGCGAAACTCTGATTGACGTGCAGGGGGTTGAAGTCACCGAACAGGCCCGCCCCGAGCACGATATGAGTTTCGGTCAAGGTCATCGTGGTCGAGAAGACATCTTCTTTTTTCACCTCGTCATAACCGCGTCCTGGAAACATGTTTCTCTCCGATTGATGGGTTGATGGGAAGCGCCGATCAGGCAGGCCGGTGTGACATATTTCACACTTTCGGCAATGTGTGGGACTGGACGTATCGGAGTGTGCCACGAATGTCCGGGTGGATTGCTATCATCACGCATCGACCCATCGCGTTGAATCATGCCCATCACCATCGAAACCTGCGTAGCGCGTCACACCGGAGACCGCAAGGAGCAGCAGGACCGCGTCGCGATCTTTCCGCACCCGACGCGGCCGGGCATGATGATGGCCGTGCTTGCCGATGGCATGGGCGGCCACAGCGGCGGCTCGATGGCTGCCGAGCAGGTGTTGCTGAAGGCGAAACAGAATTTCGACGCGTTCAAGCCGGCCTCCGAGACGGCGCGCGACCTGCTCGGTAGCATCGTCACCGAGGCTCATATCGTCATCCGCCTGACCCGCTACACGACCGAGAAGGATCCGCACAGCACCGTCGTGGCACTGTTGCTGCAACCCGATCGGGTCGACTGGGTCCATTGCGGCGATTCACGCATCTACCATTTTCGGGGCGACACCGTGGTCAGCCGCAGCATCGATCATTCCGTGGTCGGCGAACTGCAGCGCCGCGGCAGGCTCGATTCGGCCGCGGCGATGACGCATCCGCAGCGCAACGTGCTGATGTCCTGTGTCGGCAGCGAGCGGGAACCGGACATGAGCTTCGGTGACGCTGCGCCATTGACGGCAGGAGACAGCTTTCTGCTGTGTTCGGACGGCCTGTGGTCGTGCGTGCCAGACGAGGAACTGGCGCGCACGGTCGCTTCGATGCCTGCACGCGACGCCGCGAGCGTGCTGATCAGGGAGGCTCGCGCGCATGCCGGCGTCAATGGAGACAACATCTCCCTGTCCATCATCAAGGTCGTGGCAGGCTGACGCCGTCAGCCGGAACGGGCGGTCGGCGCATTCATGCGGGCGTGCGAATCGGCGATGCGTGGCCGCACCCGTGCCGAAACAGATTTGCGATTACTGGCCGCATCAGTATTATCCGAAGTGCGGTGCCTGCATGCTTGGCGCAGGCGGTGGAGAGAAACAACAACAGATCGATAGCGATGAGCGAGCGGCCCGGCGGCGGCAGCGGAGCGTCGACTATCCGATCTGCGGCTCGATGGCCTGCCGTCGTCGAACGTCGAAACCGGTAAGTGGATCACCGGTTTCGGGCGATTCTACAAACACATCACTGAATGGGGAGGACAGTAATGCCTCTGTTGATAGGAGTGCCGGCGGAAACCATGGCAGGCGAACGACGCCTCGCCGTGGTTCCGGAGGTGGTCAAGAAATATATCGGCCTCGGAGCCGAGGTGTTGATCGAGGCCGGCGCGGGGGTGCCTGCGCATTACCGTGACGAGAGCTTCGCCGAGGTGCGTATCGGCGGCAGCGGCGCGGAAGTGTTTGCCGAAGCGGACGTGGTGCTGTGCGTGCAGCCGCCACCGTCGAAGCTGATCACGAAGATGAAGCCGGGGACCGTGCTGCTGGGCATGCTTCAGCCGTGGTTCGACGCGAAGCGCGTGAAGCAACTCGCCGACAAGCAGATCACCGCGTTCGCGCTCGAGTTGCTGCCGCGCATCTCGCGCGCGCAGAGCATGGACGCACTGAGTTCGCAGTCGGCGGTGGCCGGCTACGAATGCGCGCTGATCGCGGCCGATCACAGTCCCAAGTTCTTCCCGATGCTGACCTACGCGGCTGGCACCATCCGTCCGGCCAAGGTGCTGGTCATCGGCGCGGGCGTCGCGGGCCTGCAGGCGATCGCCACCGCGCGCCGCATCGGCGCGATGGTCGAGGCCTACGACGTGCGTCCCGAGGTGCGTGAGCAGATCGAGTCGCTCGGTGCAAAGTTCGTCGATACCGGCGTGGCCGCGGTCGGCGCGGGCGGTTACGCGCGCGAACTGACAGCCGAGGAGATCGCCACCCAGGCCGAGCGTCTGGGCAAAGCGGTGGCGCAGTGCGACGCGCTGATCACGACCGCCGCGATCCCGGGCAAGAAGGCCCCCAGGATCATTACTGCCGCCATGATCGCGCGCATGAAACCCGGGGCGGTCGTCGTCGACATGGCGGCCGAGACCGGGGGCAACGTCGAAGGCACGGTCGCGGGCGAGAAGACCTGGATCAACGACGTGTTGGTCATCGGCCCGACCCATATTGCCAGCCGCATGCCGGTGCACGCGTCCGAGATGTACGCCAAGAACCTGTTCAACTTCATCTCGCCGTTCATCAAGGACGGGGCGCTGAGCTTGAACTGGGACGACGAGGTGATGGCCGGGGCGTGTCTGACCCATGGCGGCGAGATCAAGCACGCCGGCGTCAAAGCCGCGCTCGGACTGTAAGCGGGAGGAAATCGACATGGAAGGTTTTACCGCACTGTATATCTTCATGCTGGCCGCGTTCACCGGTTACGAGGTGATCTCGCGCGTGCCGGTGATCCTGCACACGCCACTGATGTCGGGCTCGAACTTCGTGCATGGGGTGGTGCTGATCGGGGGCATGGTGACGCTCGGCAAGGCCGACCCCGACGACGGTCTGCAACTGCTGATCGGCTTCATCGCTGTGTTCCTGGGCGCGGCCAACGCGGCTGGTGGTTACGTGGTGACCGAACGGATGCTGGCGATGTTCAAGACGGGTGATCGGAAGCAAGGGGGCGCGAAATGACTTATAACTGGTTCGTAAGCGCGTCCTACTTCGCGGTCGCGGTGGTGTTCATTCTCGGGCTCAAGGCGATGAGTTCGCCGGTGACCGCGCGGCGGGGCATCGTGTGGGCGGGCGTCGCGATGATCGCGGCCACGGTCGTGACCTTCTTCATCCCGGAACTGAAGAACGTTGGGCTGATCGTGCTGGCGATCGTGCTCGGTGGCGGGGTCGCGTGGTACACGGGCAAGACGGTCAAGATGACCGATATGCCGCAGATGGTGGCGATCTACAACGGCATGGGCGGCGGCGCGGCGGCGGCAATCGCGGCGGTCGAACTGGTCAAGGGCGTGCCGCATGGCGCGGTCACCTCGACGCTGCTCGTGTTCGGGGCGATCATCGGATCGGTGGCCTTTTCCGGCTCCTGCGTGGCCTACGCGAAGCTGCAGGGACTGCTGACCAAAGCAATCAAGATCCCTCAGCAGAACACGGTCAATTTCTTTCTGACCATGCTCACCTTCGGTATCGGTCTGACGGTGGGCTACGCCGACAGTCCGAGCGGCTTCGAGATCTTCCTGTTCTTCGTGCTCGCGCTGGCGCTCGGGGCGGTGCTGGTGCTGCCGATCGGCGGGGCCGACATGCCGGTGGTGATCTCGCTGCTGAACGCCTTCACGGGCCTGGCGGTCGGCTTCAAGGGCTTCGTGCTCGGCAACCCGGCGCTGATCGTGGCCGGTATCGTCGTGGGCGCTTCGGGCATGCTGCTCACCCAGCTGATGGCCAAGGCGATGAATCGGCCGCTGAGAAACATCATCTTCAAGCCGATCACCGGCGAGGCGGCCGAGTCGAGTGGCGAGGTCGAGGGGACGATGCGCGAACTCGCGCCGCTCGACGCGGCCGCGGTGATGCGCTACGCGTCCAAGGTCGTGATCGTGCCGGGCTACGGGATGGCGGTGGCCGGCGCGCAGCACAAGGTGTGGGAGATGGCGCAGTTGCTCGAGGAAGGCGGGGTCGAGGTCGCGTTCGCGATCCACCCGGTCGCGGGCCGCATGCCGGGCCACATGAACGTGCTGCTGGCCGAAGCCGGGGTGCCGTACGACAAGATCTTCGACCTGGAGGAGATCAACGCGGACTTCGCGCAGACCGACGTGGCACTGGTGATCGGGGCGAACGACGTGGTCAATCCGGTTGCGCGCACCGACAAGTCGAGCCCGATCTACGGCATGCCGATTCTGAACGCGGACATGGCGCAGAACGTGATCGTGGTCAAGCGCGGCAAGGGTGCGGGTTACTCGGGGATCGAGAACGCACTCTTCTACAAGGACAACTGCCGCATGCTCTACGGCAGCGCCCAGCAGGTCGTGGCCGATGTCATCCAGCACGTGAAGGCGCTGGAAGCCTGATCGGGACTTCGCCCGGTCGAACGGCGCTCACGGGCAACCGGAGCGCCGTTCGCATTTTTGCAAAGGTGATGACATGCACCGCTGTCGGGACTTTCACCCGGACCGGCATGACCGGTAACATTCAGCCATGCGCTCGACGATCTGGTGAGAATGATGACGGTCCGTACACTGATGACGCTGTCGATAATGCTGTTCGCGCTGTCTGCGAGTGCGCAGCAAGGGGCAGATGCAGGCGTTGAAGCCATCGGCATCGGCCCAGATGCCTCGGAAACCGCTCGGATCATCGGACGCGGCGATTTTCGCGATACCAGCGCCAACCCTTTCGCTGCGCTGTCGCGCACCGTCCGGGACATGCAGCATCTCGCCTACGCGCTTCAGCTGCGCGATTACTGTGCCGATGATCGGGTATCGGACGAATTCGTCAGGGTGCAACTCGCGCGCTTCAGCCTGCTCACAGGCCGAGAAGAGACCTGCGCCAGCCTGAAGGACTATTGAACGCCGCGAACGGTCTCTACCGTGGTGCCCCTGAAAGCGCGAGGTTCCAATACGGATCGGCCTGCGCGTCGGCACGATTCCGCCTCGGTCAGCAGCGCGTGAAAGTCGGCGGCGCTCAACGGCGGGCCGTACAGCGGGCCCTGCTGCAGGTGGCAACCGAGGCTCGAGAGGCAGGCTTGCTGGGAGCTGTTCTTCACCCCGCGAGCGAGCACGTCCAGACCGAGCACATTCGCCATGCTCGCGATTGCTTCAATCACGGCCTTGCTCTGGTCGCATCGTCCAACGTCGGACACCAGGGCAGGGTCGAGCTTCAGCGCGCTCAGCGGGTAGCGCTTCAGCTTGAGAATGGAGGCGGGGCCACGACCGAAATCGTCGATCGCGAGCCTCACGCCAAGAGCATGGATCGCGGACAGCGTGCTCGGTACATGTGCCCTGTCCTCGCCCAGAATCCGTTCGTCGAGGTCCAGTTCGAGCCGTTGCGGGGTCAGTCCGGTGGCATCCAGTACGGCGCGAATCCTGTCGGCCAGCTTGCCGGACACCACCTGTTCGAGCGCGATGTTCACAGTCAGACCGGGCTGGAGGTCACCGCGCCGGGGCCAGGTCCGGGCATGCGCACATGCCCTGTCGAGTACCCAGTCGCCCATGCTTGCGAGCAGCCCGCCGCTTCGCGCCAGGTTCATGAAACGACTGAACGGGATCAGGCCGAGCGCGGGGTGATGCCAGCGCAGCAGGGCTTCGCCCGCCCGAATCAGACCGGTGCGCGCATCGACGAGCGGCTGGAAATGGACATCGAGCTGGTCCCGGTCGATGGCTCGGCTGGCCGCCTCGATGACCGCGGCCGGCAGCGGTTTGCGCCCGCCCAGCGTGGGGCTGTGTGGAATGTCGTGCATGATCACCACCGTGTCCGGAAGGCTCGGGAGCTTGACCGGATAGGCGAGCATGTCGGCCTCGAAATGCCTCCCGTCGCTGCGCCGGTAGCGCCATGTGCCGCTGCCCGGTGTCATCGGTGAGGTTTCGGAGTCGGTGCTCAGTTGCGGCATCCGGAGTTGGCACAGTCGTTCGCGCGGATACCCGTAGCCGCGCACCGCCGCGTCGTTCGCGGCCAGAATCCGCATGTCTGCGCTGTCACACAGAAAGGTCGGCAGCGGGCTGTCGGCGAAAGCGCGGTCGAAAGCCTCGCCGCCGTCCGACGCGTCGCCGCCGGATCCTTCCGTCGGACCGGTCGTCGGCGGGAGTACAAGCAGCTTCCATCCGGGTTTCGGGCCGGGCAGCACGCGCGCACTGAAGGCCGTCGCGAGGCCCGGGCGGCGCAGCGCTGCGACCTGGCGACCCTCGCGTTCCGGCCATTCGATGTCGAATACCGACGCGAGCGCACGACCGACGAAATCCTCCCGCGCGAGGCCTAGCGAACGCACGGCCGGTGCGTTCGCGGCGGTGATGACGCCGCCCCCGTCGATGACGATGACCGGTTGTTCGAGCACCGCGGCTAGCCTCGGCCACAGGCTGTCGCCGCGCTCCTCGGACGATGAATGCGCGTAGGTGTCGGCGATGACGTCCGGACTCAGGATCAGGGCATGGATGCCGGGCCGCAGGCGTGCCGCAGCGATGAAACGCAGGTTGCGGTGGCGCCCTGCGGGCAGCGCGACCTGGAGGCTGCCTCGCATCTCGCCCTGGATGAAGAGCCGGGCGCGGGCATCCAGAAATGCGCGTTCGGACGGAAACAGGCTGGCCAGCGGTTTGCCTGCGATGTCGCGATAATCACGTTCGAGCAGGCGGCAGGCAGCGCTGTTGGCTTCGAGAACCACCTCGTCGCCGGTGATGATCATCCCCTCGTCGAGCAGTTCGAGCAAGGCGAGATAGAGCCCGGCCTCGAGGCCTTCGGAGAAGTCTGCGATGAATGGCTCGGAGGAGGGCTTGCCTCCCCCGGCGCCCGGGGCGGTGTTCATTGTCGGGATCACGATTCCTGTGCTCGGCCAGACAGAGGGCTGAAGCTCAGAATACTTGAATGCGTGCGCCTGGTGATGCCGAATAAAGGGGTGAAGACCGCTCTATTTACGTCCAATGCCGCCCAGCAGCACGGCAATGGGCCGCTGTCCCTTGCGCAGGCTCGTAGTCGGCGCATCCTGCGCAGACGCACCGTCGCCCTGATCGCCGGAAAAGGCCGTTGCCGGCACCGCCGCTTCGTAGGGTTTGCGGAAATCGAAACCGTCCGGGGCGATCGTCGAACGCTGTTTTGGCCGACGCGGCGGGCTCCGGTCTGCGCTGCGCGGTGTGGCCGCAGCCGCCGCCGGTTTTTCACTCTTCTCACGGTCCGGTCGCTTCCTGCGCGAACCGCTCTCGTGGAAATCAGGTTCGGGTTCGAAGCCGGGTACGATTTCCTGCGGGATCTGGAGTTTCACCAGCTTTTCGATCTCGACCAGCCGATGTTTCTCTTCGGCGCAGACCAGTGACACTGCCTGGCCCTGCCGACCGGCCCGGCCGGTACGTCCGATCCGGTGGATGTAGTCCTCCGCCGTATGCGGCAACTCGAAGTTGATCACCCAGGGCAGATCGTCGATGTCCAGGCCGCGCGCGGCGACATCGGTGGCGACCAGCACGCGCAGGCGTCCCGACTTGAAGGCCTCCAGCGTCTCGGTGCGCTGGATCTGACTCTTGTCGCCGTGAATCGAGTCCGCGGCGATGCCATGGCGTTCGAGAAAATGCGCCAGGCGCCCGCACAACATCTTGGTGTCCACGAAGACCAGCGTCTGCGCGTCCGGGTGGTGGCGCAGCAGATGCGCCAGCAGGTTGCGCTTCAGGCCCGCCGAGACCGGGTGCACCGTGTGGCTGATCGTCTCGGACACCATGTTGCGTCGCGCGACCTCGATCAGCTGTGGATTCTTCAGCATCTGATCGGCGAGCTTCTTGATCTCTTCGGAGAAGGTCGCGGAGAAAAGCAGGCTCTGACGGGCCGCCGGCAGCAGGTCCAGGATGCGCCGGATGTCCGGGATGAAGCCCATGTCCAGCATCCGGTCCGCCTCGTCCAGCACCAGGACCTCGACCTGACCGAGCTGGATCGTCTTCTGCTGCACGTGATCGAGCAGGCGTCCCGGTGTTGCGACGACGATCTCGATCCCCTGACGCAACTGGTTGGTCTGGGCGCGCATGTCCACACCACCATAGATGCAGATCGAGCGCAGCGGCACGTACTTGCTATAGGTCTGAACCGACTCGTGGACCTGCACCGCCAGTTCGCGGGTCGGTGCAAGGATCAACGCGCGCACCGGATGCCGCGCCGGACTCGCCGACGTGTTCGCATGGCGCGCCAGTCGCTGGATCAGCGGCAGCGTGAAGCCGGCGGTCTTGCCGGTGCCGGTCTGCGCGCCGCCCATGACGTCGAGCCCTTGCAGGACGACCGGGATGGCTTGCTGCTGGATCGGGGTCGGGGTGGTGTAACCGGTTTCCGCAACCGCGCGTTGCAACTCGGGAATCAGCCCGAGATCGGCGAAGCTCATAGACGACTTTCTTGAGTGGAGGCAGCCGCTGCATGCCAGGCCGGAACGGTGTCGTCACGATGCGTGATCGACCCCTTCAGGGTTGGGCAAAAGTGCAAGCTCCGCGACCGCCCGAATGGGTTAAAAGCGGCATTATACACGCTTGGACATTTTCTTTACTTAACAGGTGCTTCCTGCATCGTAGCTGCGGGCGTGCCTATTGCTTCAGCGCAAGGTAGGCGGTGACCTCTTCCCGATCGTGATACAGGTGCTTGATGCGCAGCTCGTACGGCCCGACGCTGGCGAGCCGCTTGTGGATCAGCGTTCGGCATTGGGCGACCGCTTCCAGCCGTTTCTTCATCGGCAGCTTCAGGTTGAAGATCGATCGGCGGCAGCGCCCGCTGCCGACCCAGTCGGCCACCAGGGATGCGATCCGCGACGGTTGCTCCACCATGTCACAGACCATCCATTCGACGTTGCGCTGGGGGCGCCAGGTGAAACCGTCCGCGCGTACGTGCTCGACCATGTCGGTCGCCATCACCGACGGCGCGATGTTGCCATTGTCGACCGCCACGACATGCAGTCCGCGATGGGCGAGTTGCCAGGTCCATCCGCCTGGCGCGGCGCCCAGGTCGACCGCGCGCAAACCGGCACGCAGGGTGTGGGTGCGCTCCTCCTCGGTGAGCAGCGTGAAGATCGCCTCGGCCAGTTTCAGCGTCGATCGGCTGCCCGCCTCGCGCGGCATGCGCAGACGCGGCACGCCCATCGGCCACAGTGCGGCCTTGCCGGGTTCGCACGCGCACAGCCAGGCGGTCGACGCATCCGGAAAGATCACGTGCAGTTCGGCCAGGTTCCGGCTGCGGGCCGGCAGCAATCCGGCCCCGGCGAGCGCCTCCTCGAACGGCGGCGTGAAGCGCCGACAGAAGCCGGACTGCTGCTTCGCGTCGTCGGTATCGGGCGTCTCCAGCGTCACCGATACGAAGCGCTGTCCTCCGGATCGGGCCGCCTCGACCAGCGGCGTGGCGCGATCCCGGTCGGGCAGGCCATCCACCCGCGCGAACCAGGGCAGCAGCTGGCGCGCAAACACCAGGCTGCGCCAGTCGCAGCTCGCGGCCAGCTCGGTAAAGGGAACCGCTTCGTGGGTCTCGAAGGTCACGAAAGCCGTCCCCTCGCGGGCACGGACGAATCCGGTCAGACCGATTCGCGCAGCCAGTTCGTCCAGCTCGCCCGCGACCTCCTTCTCGAATCCTGCGCGGCATAGCGCAAGCAGCCCGTAGGCAATCGCGTTCTGGTCGGTGTTCTGTGGGTGCATTTGGGGGCTCGAAGACGGGGTGTCGTATCATTGGCGTGACGCATGCAACGGCCGATGATAAGCCCCGAAGTCCACCGGGCAAAGCCGGTCGCTCGATCAACACGGACTGAGGAGAACGGGAATGGACTATCGGCGACTGGGTGAAAGCGAACTCGAGGTGTCCGGCATCTGCCTGGGAACGATGACCTTCGGCCAGCAGAACACCGCAGCCGATGCGCATGCCCAGCTCGACCGTGCGATGGATGCGGGCATCAACTTCATCGACACGGCCGAGATGTACGCGGTACCGTCCCGGGCGGAAACCTATGGTCGGTCCGAGAGCATCGTCGGTGACTGGCTGGCGACGCAACCCCGGGACCGGATCGTGCTCGCGACCAAGGTGGCGGGGCCTTCACGGTCCCTGACGTGGATTCGCGGAGGCCCGCTGGCGCTCGATGACGGCAACATCCGTGCGGCGCTGGAAGGCAGCCTCGAGCGCCTGCGCACCGACTATGTGGACCTGTACCAGCTGCACTGGCCGGAGCGCAATCAGCCGATGTTCGGCACGGTCGCTTACGACCCGGGCAAGGAGCGCGAGTGCACGTCGATACGGGAGCAGCTGGAGGCACTCGCGATGCTCGTCGAGCAGGGCAAGGTCCGCTACGTCGGTCTGTCGAACGAGCACCCGTGGGGAGTGATGGAGTTCGTGCGACTGGCCCGGGAATACGACCTGCCGAAGGTCGTTTCGGTCCAGAACGCATACAACCTGCTCAACAGGGTGTTCGAATATGGTATGACCGAGCTGTGCCATCGCGAACGCGTGGGTCTGCTCGCATACTCTCCGCTGGCCTTCGGACACCTGACCGGCAAGTATCTTGCGGATCCGGCCGCTCCGGGCCGTCTGAACGCGTTCGACAACTTCGGTCAGCGCTACACCAAGCCCAATGTACAGCCAGCGGTCGAGGCCTATGCGGACCTTGCCAAGCGCCATGGCCTTTCGCTGACCGCCATGGCGCTGGCCTATGTGTATCGGCGCTGGTTCGTCGGCACCACGATCATTGGCGCGACGACGATGGATCAGCTCGACGAGAATCTGGCGGCCTGGGACGTGGAGCTGTCCGATGAGGTGGTGGCCGACATTGAGGCGCTACACCTGCGCTTCACCAATCCGGCTCCGTGATTCACCAGTCAGCGATCGGGCGCGGGACCGACGTCTGCCGGCGGTTCGACGAGCTCGATGGCGGCGGGCAGGTCGATCGGCGGACGTGCCCTGGGCATGATGTCGCCCGGTTGCGGAATCCGGGACGGCACGACCTCCATGTCGTTCATCAGCATGTAGTCGTTCATGTCCCGCCAGCCGTCGAAGATCGCGGCTTTGGAAGCGGCCTGATTGAGCAGGTAGCAGTCTTCGAGCGACCGGCCCGCATGGCGGCAGGCGCTGCCGATCGCGCGGCCTTCGGCTTCCTTGGCCGCCGCCTCTTTCTTCGGGTCAGGTACGTCGAGCAGCTCGTACAGGAGCTCGCAGCCGGTCAGCAGCGGGAAGAGCAACGCGAGCAGCAGATGTCTTGCAGGCATGGTGTCGGAAAGGCCGATGCGGTGATATGTGCTTGTTATCGACCGCGGCGGTCGAATCTTGATGCCGGATTTGCAAACGATGGGCTGCATCCATGATCTCACAGGCTGAGGATTGGCCGTATGCGCGCGTGTTCGCACACCGCTGCGGCGGGACGCTGGCACCCGAGAACACGCTGAGCGGACTTGCGGTGGCGCACCGCCATCGCTGCGGGGTCGAATTCGACGCGATGCTGAGCGCCGATTCGACGCCGTTCCTGATTCACGACGAAACGCTCGAACGCACCACCGACGGGCGGGGCGCGATGGCCGAAACCCGGGATGAGGCCTTGCAGCGGCTGGATGCCGGAGGCTGGTTTGGCGCGTCCTTCGCCGGCGAACCGCTGCCCACGCTGGTGGAGACGGGGCGGCGCTGCATCGAACTGGGGCTGGACGTGAACATCGAGATCAAGCCGTCAGCCGGTGCCGACGAATCCACCGCGCTTGTCGTGAGCCGGCTTGCGTCGGAGCTGTGGTGGGGCTACCCACTGCCCCCATTGCTTTCGTCGTTTTCCGAGCGCGCGCTCGAAGTGGCCGCACGGACGGCCCCGGGACTGCCGCGAGGCCTGCTGCTCACAACCATCCCCCCCGACTGGGAAGCACGCTGCAGCCGCCTGGGCGTGCGTGCCCTGCACGCGCAGGCGGAAAGGCTGGATCAGGCGCAAGCGAGGGCGGTGAAGGCGGCCGGCCTGTGGCTGGTCGTCTACACCGAGAACGACCCGCAAGCGGCGCACCGGCTGTTCGAATGGGGGGTCGATTGTGTCATCACCGATCGGCCCGACCTGATTTGTTGACTGGGACCGTGCCGCCCCATACCATCCGCTCTTTTGCCAGCGAGCATCGAGCCTTGTCGACCCAGCAGCTATTCGGACCGATCGTCGCAGACATGCAGGCGGTCGACGCCGTCATTCGTCAGCGCCTGCATTCCGATGTGGTGCTGATCCGTCAGGTTGCCGAATACATCATCAACAGTGGCGGCAAGCGCCTTCGCCCCGCGCTGGTGCTGTTCTCGGCCAACGCGATGGGCTATCGGGGCACGGATCACCATGAACTGGCCGCGGTGGTCGAGTTCATCCACACCGCCACGCTGCTGCACGACGACGTGGTCGATGAATCCGAACTGCGGCGCGGCAACCAGACCGCCAACGCGCTGTTCGGCAATGCCGCGTCGGTGCTGGTGGGCGACTTCCTGTATTCGCGGGCGTTCCAGATGATGGTCGGCGTGGACGACATGCGCGTCATGCAGGTGCTCGCGGATGCGACCAACGTCATCGCCGAGGGCGAGGTGTTGCAGTTGCTGAACTGCCATGATGCCGATGTCGACATCGACGGCTACCTGCGCGTGATCCGCTACAAGACCGCAAAGCTGTTCGAGGCCGCGGCCCGGCTCGGCGCTATCCTCGGTCGGTCGGATCTGGCCACCGAAGAACGCCTGGCCCGTTTCGGCATGCATCTGGGCACCGCGTTCCAGATCATCGACGACGTGCTGGACTACTCGTCCGAGGAAGCCGCCACCGGCAAGCACCTCGGCGACGACCTCGCCGAGGGCAAGCCGACGCTGCCGCTGATCTTCGCGATGCAAGAGGGTAGCCCGGCGCAAGCGGTCGAGGTTCGTCAGGCCATCGAAAACGGCGGTCGCGATGCCTTCGCCCGCGTGCTGGACATCATCCGCGACACCGGCGCACTCGGTCTCGCGCGCGAGCGCGCCGATCAGGAAGCGCGACTTGCGATCGCCGAAATGGACGCAATTCCATCTTCCATTTTCAAGGATGCGCTGCTAAAATTATGCCTCTTTGCGGTCGAGCGAGATCATTGACGACTGCAGGAATCCAAGCAAGGCCGTCGGGGAATAGCTCAGCCTGGTAGAGCACTGCGTTCGGGACGCAGGGGCCGGAGGTTCGAATCCTCTTTCCCCGACCACAATTAGACTTCCAGATCAATGTCGTTCGGACTGAGTTGCGGGTCCGCATGGCGCGTCTGGTTTGCCGTACGATGGAGCGAAACCCCAAGGGTTTCGCTCCATTTTTGCTTCAAGAAACGGAGCATGCTTCCGCACCCGTCGCGAAAGTTTTTTGGCGCATGCCTTCGCCTCGCGCCTGAACGGTACTCCACAGTACGGAGTATTCAGCGTGACATGAGTGTTGACTCTTGGACTGACTGGTCCATAATCGACTCATGCAAACCGGACGCCCCATAGAATTTGATCCAGAGCTCGTGCTCGATGCGGCGATGGCGGTATTCTGGCAGCACGGATTCGAGGCAACCTCGCTCGCCGATCTCCTGGCTGCGATGAACCTTTCGAAGAGCAGTTTCTACAACGCTTTCGGAAGCAAGCATGCATTGTTCGAATGCTGCCTTGCGCGTTTCAGGTCGCGTCAGGTCGGGCGGATGCGTCATGGCCTGTCATCGGCGCCATCGCCAATGGCGTTCGTGCGCGGATTATTGCTCTCGGCTGCGGCGGAGGCACGCGAACCGACGCCGCCGCGCGGCTGCCTGATCATGAATACGGCGACCGAGCTGTCAGGGCGTGACCCCTCGGTGGCCGCTTTGGTGGCGAATGCGGCTCAGGACTTCGCTGGCATGTTCCGCCTTGCCGTCGAGCAGGCGCAGGAGCAGGGCGAGATTCCCCGTGAGCGCGATCCGGCCGTGCTCGCAGGCTATTTGCTTACGGTCATGGCGGGTATCCGGACGATGGTCAAGGCCGGGCGCGATGCGGACGAGATCGAGCAGATCGCTGAAGTCGCGATCCGCGCGCTGCACTAATTTTTTTACCACTTATGGACCGTTGGGTCCGTTTGTGTGATTCGTAGCAGCAGGGGCAGCAACGCTTCTCGATGTGACTGCCTCTGCGTTTTGCGAATCATCGAAGTCCCACGTTTTTCAACCCAAGGAGTCACTCATGCTTGCCGAATATCAGCTCACTCTTCCCCCCGTCACCCTGGACAACGCCGAAGGCCCAGCCAAGGAGGTTCTGCAGAAGGCCCTCAAGCAGGTCGGATTCATCCCCAACATGTACGGCAACATGGCGAATTCGCCGGGCGTGCTCAACACTTATCTGGACGGATATGCGGCGTTCCGCGAGGACTCCGGTTTCTCCTCGGTGGAGCAGGAAGTCGTTTTCCTGGTGATCTCGTATGAAAATGGCTGCGAATACTGTGTCAGTGCGCACAGCTTCCTCGCCGACGCGAAGTCCGGCGTTCCCACGGAGGTCACCGATGCGATCCGTGAAGGACGTAAAATCGCCGACACCAAGCTCGCGGCGCTGGCCGAGTTCACTGCCGTCGTCGTCAATGCTCGCGGGCTACCTAATCGCGAGCAGGTCGACGCCTTCCTGTCGGCCGGTTACAGCGAGCGTCACATCCTCGAGATCGTGCTCGCGATCGCCGTCAAGACGCTCAGCAACTACACCAACCATCTTTTCCATACCTCGCTCGACCCGGTCTTCGAGGGTCGTCGCTGGGCCGACAAGCGGGGCTGATCGGCGCAGGCCCGGCCGGGATGGTCCCGTGCCGGGTCCGTCGGAACGTATCTCCTACACATGGAGCAGTCGATTATGGCGACAGTGAGCTATCTGGCTGAAGCGGACGTGACCGACGTCGTGCGCGACGTCTATGATGACATCCGCAAGACCTTGGGACTGCCCTTTGTCCCGAACCTGTTCAAGGTGATGGCGCACAACCCGGCCTATCTGCAGGCGAGCTGGCAGCGCGTCAAGGCGATCATGGGGCCCGGGCTGCTCGACCGCAAAACCAAGGAAATGATCGCCGTCGCCGTGTCGGCGGCAAACGGCTGCGACTACTGCGTCAGCGGGCATACGGCGGCGCTACGCGCGCTCGGGTGCAGTGATGCCGAACTCGTCGAGTTGATGGCGGTGGTCGATCTCTTCAGCGGATTCAACAAGATGGCCGAGGGCCTGCAGATCGAGCGCGACCCCGGCCGCTGAACATGGCCACAACGATGTGAGGAGAACTCGGACGGTCAATCCGGAACTGTACGACATAGATGCCTGCGTCTTCGACGCCTGCGGCACCTTGTTTGACTTCAGCGGTGCAGGCTGCGAGCGCCAAACTCGACTTCACCGACTGACCGTCCTTCTTCGGGCGGGTGTGGGCATGGACTGCCGACCCAATCCGTGCGGGAGGGTGACATGAAACAATCTCGCCGTCGTTCGCCGCTGACGCTGCTATTGATCCCGCTGGTCCTGCGCACCGTTGCCCTCCCGATTCGCTGCAACTGAGAACTGAGAAGCATCAGGGCGGATATTGATATTTCATCCCGGGTTTTACAATCCAAGACGCAGCCGATAGTCTTCACAATGTAAAGACAATCTATGCATGGCGGTGCCCGATGGCACGACACAAGATTGCCAACAACGGCGTGGCCGAAGTCTCCGAAGACCACTCCGCTGCCGCGCTTGAAGTGCTGCGCTATGAACTCGAAACCTTCGTCTGTGATAGCCAGTACGAGAGGGGTATCGAGACCATCCTGGAAACCTTTCTGCGAAACCTCGGCACCAAGTCCGAGCAGCCCGGCGTGTGGATTTCAGGCTTCTACGGTTCCGGCAAGTCGCATCTGGCCAAGATGCTGCGCGCATTGTGGAGGGAAAACATCCTGCGCACCATCGATGCCACCGGCACCGTCGCCCAACTGCGCAGCCAGTTGCGCGTGGTCCATGAGGCGGCACTGGAAACCGCCGAGCGTCCGCTGGGCCATGTGGTCTCGGGTGACTTCCTCTACGACCAGATTTCCGCCAACCTGGTCTCCACTGCCCAGTTGTCGCGTGAAGTCTTCGAAAGCGTACAAAAGTTCGCTGCCGGCGATGAGTCTTCACAGCTCAAGGCCCAGCTGCTCAAGCTCATCTATCTCATCAACAAGCTCCCCCCAGAGAAGGCGCTCGCCATCGGCCTCAAGCCGACGGAGGACGTGCTCGCCGACCTGTTGGTCACCGACCTCAAGCGTGGCTCGGCCGAACTGCGCAAGCTCATCCCCGGTCTCCTCGAAGAACTGCAAGAGAAAGACCACCTTGTGATGGCGCTCGACGGCCCGAGTGGCGCCGAGTACCACCTGCAGACCCGCGAATCCAGCGCCTGGTACGAGGAGTTCCGCGCCCAGGAGTCCCAGCTCAAAGCCTCGCCGCAAAACATCGAAGTCAAGCGCGCGGATTACTTCAAGGCCCGTTTCCGCTCGGTGTTGAGCAAGGTGCGCGCGGTGCAAGGTGCAGCGCCTGAAGTGCGCGCGCTCACCCCGTGCTTCGACGAAACGCTGCCCAAGGACAACGACCACGCCCTCTACCTCTGGATTCAGGACGGTTGGCAGACCGACGAAAAATCGGTCATTGCCGAAGCCCGCACCCGCAGCGCCGACAACGCCACGCTGTTCGCCTTCCTGCCGGCACAGAGCAAGACCGACCTGGCCAACGCCATCGTGACCCTGGAAGCCGCCAAAGCCACGCTGAACCGCAAGGGCACCCCGGCCACCGAGGAAGGGCGCAATGCGCAGCGCTCCATGGAAAGCCGCCAGCGCAATGCCGAGAAAGAAATCGAAACCATCGTCGGCAAGCTCTTCGATGGCGTGCGGGTATTCCAGGCCGGCGGGCAAGAGGTCACGCAAGGCAACGACCTCGCTGAGCGACTCAACGCGGGTGTCAAGTCATCGGTCATCCGGCTCTATCGCGAGTTCGACATCGCTGACCAGAAAGGCTGGGACAAGGTGCTGGACGAAGCCCGCAAGGGCAACGCCGAGGCCATGCGCGCCATCAACCACCTGCAGGAGCCCAAGTCCCACCCTGTTTGCCAGAAGATTGTCGGCTTCCTGGGCGCGGGCAAGAAAGGCGCCGACATCCGCGACAACTTCGAGTCACCCCCTTACGGTTGGCCGCGTGACACCATCGACGGCGCGCTCTACATCCTGCTCGCCACCGGCGAACTCAAGGCGCGTGACCTCGCACACAAAGCGGTCGACGCCAAATCGCTGGAGCGCAGCAAGCTCACCCAGGCCTTCTTCGAGCCGGAATCGGTCAACATCACCCCCATCCAGAAAATCAAGATTCGCGGGCTGTTCCAGAATCTGGGCGTTGGATGCCAACCCGGCGAGGAGCTGGCCAAGGCACCGACCTTCATTGCCAAGCTCAAGAGCCTGGCCGCAACGGCCGGCGGCCCCGCGCCCCAGCCCGAACCGCCCAACGCCCCAGCCATTGCCACCTTGGAACAAGCGAGCGGCAATGGACTGTTACTGGAGCTTGTTTCCAAGGCTGATGAACTCACCGCGTTGGCCAAGCAATG
Organism: Denitraticella aggregata; assembly: GCF_048158365.1. Taxonomy (NCBI): domain Bacteria; kingdom Pseudomonadati; phylum Pseudomonadota; class Betaproteobacteria; order Rhodocyclales; family Zoogloeaceae; genus Denitraticella; species Denitraticella aggregata. Next base: position 37,192 of record NZ_JBLLNL010000009.1, read on the forward strand.
GGAGCAGACCGCACAGCTCATTGCGAAGCGCTTGCCTCTCTGGAACCAACTCGACGACCTGCTGAATTACGCCAAGTCACTTGGTCCCTATGCCGACCTGAAGGCAGAGGTCGCGGCCATCTCCGCCCAGCGCAGCCTGTTGGCCGAGCCAGACCCCGTGCGCCCGGTGCTGGAGCGGGCTACCGACACCTTGCGCAAGGCGCTGACTGCCAAGCTCGACGCCTATCGTACCGAACATGAAGCACAGATGGCGCAACTGGAGGCTGACAGCAACTGGCAAAAGCTCAACAACGAAAAGCACGCCGAGCTGATTCGCGCTCACCATATACACTCGCCAACCACGCTCGACCTCTCGACCGCCGAGAAGCTCTCGGATGCGCTGGATGCGTGCGACCTGCAGCGCTGGATTGAACGCACTCAGGCGCTCACCACCCGCTTCGCTGCGGTGCGCATGGATGCGGCCAAGCTCCTCAAGCCCAACGTGGTTCAGGTCAAGCGGCCGCAACGCACGCTCAACGACGCTGAAGAGGTCAAAGCCTGGCTGGTGGAGGTAGAGCAACTCCTGCTCACCCAGGTGGTAAAAGGGCCGCTGACCTTCTAAACTTGTATATCTGGTATATACATTAAGGAGTGAATCATGCTCACCCGCATCTTCAAGAGTGGCAACTCGCTGGCCGTGCGCATTCCCAAAGAGCTGGCCTTTCTCGACCCGGCCGCCGAGGTCGAAATTGAGCGCGTGGGCAACACCCTGGTGTTGCGCCCGGTCGAGCGCGAAACCCTGGCGGACGTGCCGGCGATTTTTGCGTCGTTTCCAAAAAGTTTCATGGCAGAAGGACGGGAGTTTCACGAGCAAAAGGAGCGCGACTGGAGCGGCATCTTTGGTCGTAACGCACCGGAGGAGCCGCAGTCCAACGAGGCAACCGCATCACCTGAGAAGGACTGATGGGCATGCGCTACATGCTCGACACCAACATCTGCATTCACCTGATGCAAAACCATCCACCTCAGGTCATCGCGCGGTTTCAGCAGGTCAGCGTGGGTGAGGTGGTGATGTCGGTGGTCACGCACGCCGAACTGAGTCATGGCGTCGAGCGCTGCACGGGTGCTGACCATGCGCAAGCTGCCACCAGCCTGCGCCAGCTCATTCGGCTGGTACCGGTACTGCCGCTCGATACCGATGCATCGGCCCAGTATGGTGTGCTGGCTGCTGTCCGCGACCGCCGCCGCGACGCCCTCGACCGCCTCATCGCCGCCCACGCCATCGCCGCCGGCGCGGTGCTGGTCACCAACAACGAAGACGACTTCCGCGACTACCCTGGCCTGCAGCTGGAAAACTGGGTCGCGGCCTGATTGCGCCCATCGCTTACGACATCAATGTTCTGCATGACCCACGCTCCCCTCGCCAAGCCGCTGCGCACCCAGCTTGAAAACACCGTCAAGGCCGCCCGCGACATCGCCGAGACCGCGCCGCCCGTGCCGCCCTTCAGCAGCTCGCGGTGGGTGAGGGCAGGGTGCCGGATTATCTCAACGACGCCCAGCGCATCCTGCGCCGCCGTCTGCGTGCCCTCGGCCGCAGCCTGGGCGACAGTTTTCTCCCCTCTCCCAATGGGAGAGGGGCTGGGGGTGAGGGGCAAACCATCCAACGGCTGGTGTGGGAGGTAGCCTACGAGCATTGGCACCGCATGCTGTTCGCCCGCTTCCTCGCCGAAAACGGCCTGCTGCTGTGGGAGCCGGGCGCGGCGGTGTCGCTGCAGGACTGCCGCGAGATGGTCGACCACCACCCCGAGATGGCGATGGGCGCGCGCAGCGAATGGGAACTGGCGGGCAAGCTCGCCGCGCGCATGCTGCCGCAGGTGTTCAAGCCGCAGCATCCGGTGTTCGAGCTGGTGTTTGCGCCCGAGCATCAGCCGCAGTCCTTGGGACAAAGCCCGCCGGGGTGACATCGTCTCCATTTTTCTGCGAGAGGGCGATGCCGAGGCCATGTGGGATGTATTCAAAGGGGGAAAGGTCGATATCGGTCTTTGGGAGCCAGTGGCCGATGCGCGGGGCAAGACGCACCACGAGGAGGCGATAGTGCTCTACAAACGTCTGGTCCCGCATCGAGTCGAGGGCGGCTCACGCGGTTCCCACTACGACGAGGCCTTTGCCATCGTCGAAAAAATTCGCGCACTGCGCGCGGCACACAAGCAGTTGGCCATGTTCGGCGATGAACTGGCGGAAATCCGGCTGGAGTGGAAGCGCAAGCGGAACTTCATGAAACTGCTGGATGCGCTGTGACGCCGGAACTGCTGGAGTTGCTCGTGACCCGGGAGATGCCCTTCGGAAAATACAAGGGTCGTCTCATTGCAGACCTGCCCGGGCATTACCTGGCTTGGTTCGCACGTGAAGGGTTTCCAAACGGGCAGCTTGGCCAGTTGTTGGCGCTCATGTATGAGCTGGACCACAACAACTTACGTGCTTTGGTCGAACCGCTTCGAAAGCGGTCTGGATAAGCAAAGGCCCGCTGCCTTGGTGGTGGCGGGCAGACAGGAAAGAGGAAGGTCGAATGTCACGAAAATCCGAAGTTAAAGCCTACACCCTTCGCGTCGAGCTTCAGGATGTCGAGCCGCTTGTCTGGCGCCGACTGCTCGTCGATGGCGATACGACGCTGGTTAAGCTGCACCACTACATCCAAGCTGCGATGGGCTGGACGGACGCGCATCTGCATGAGTTCGAGATTGGTGGCAAGACCTATGCAACGCCGCATCCGGAAGATGACCCGGAGCGAGACATCTTCGATGAGCGCAGAGTGAGGCTGGACCGCGTAGCGAGCACCGGGGACCACTTCTCCTACCTTTACGATTTCGGTGATAGCTGGCGGCATCGTGTTGTGGTCGAGCGCGTTGAGTCTCTTGAGGGTGACCAGCGAGGCTACGCCTATGTGTCGGCTGGCGAGAGAGCCTGTCCGCCTGAGGATGTTGGTGGCGCAGGGGCTTACATGGACTTCATGGAGCAGATTTCACAGCGGCCGCTCGATGATGAAGGTCGCCGGCTGCTGCAATGGGCTGGCGAGGATTTTGACGCGGCGCGGTTCGACCGACATGCCGCCAATGCAGCCTTGCTGCGGATGGCCTGGAATCGTTGGGTGTGACGTCAGTCGTACGTGACTCAATCGGGACCATTATGAGCATGGTCACTCCTGCTGATGGTTTTTGGGGGCGAAACGATCAAGCAGGGAGATGTTCGAGAGGGTGGCCTTTTTGTTCTCAACGGGCTCTTTAAGGAACCCGGGTGATCGGCGGCCTAATCTTCGTCAGCCGCACTCATCAATTCGATGCGCCGGATGAAGAGCCGGAACGTACCGGCCTGGCGGTCGGCGATCATCAAACCCACCTGCCGGATTCGTGCAGGGTCGAGCGGCGGCGCATCCGGCACCGGGCGCCCGCGCCAGCTCGGTGCGAAAGCGGCCAGTGGCAGCCTGACCTGCGCCCATTCGCCAGCCGGTGGCGAGAATCCGATCTGATAATTCACGCCGTCGAAAGTGTCGTCGGTGCGCAGGTTGAGCTTGTAGCGTCGTCCGTCGCCGCACACCTCGATCGAGCAGACCGTTGCCCCGGGCAGGCCGAGCGCCAGCGGTCGGCAGCGTACCGACGCGAAGCCGCCGCCATTGGCGAGCGACACCAAGCCCTCGAAGCTGGCATGCCCGTCCCCGCAGCCATGAAGCGCGCTGCGGGACACGCCGCCCATTACGACGTCATCGACAGCCGACCAGTCGGCCAGCGAGCCGGGGACGGAGAAATCGAAGAGCAGCTTGCGCGTGGATGATGTGTCTGGCCTCATCGCAATATTATCGCGCAGTGCGAGCCTTCACCGAAGCCTTGCCTCGACCGGACGAGCCTTCACCGAAGCCTTGCCTCGACCGGAGTCAGGCCTGTTCCGCTCGCTCGTCAGGTCCATCCTGAAAACCGTCGTCCAACCGCTGTTCCGACGATCGCTTTTGGCGGTCTCACCGAGGATTTCTCCATGCGGCGCTGGAATCCATCGCGGCCGCATGGCACATTAAGCCTCTTACATTTGGACATTGCGGGTGCTCACGTGTTCTACGGCATCACCGATCTCGCGACCTTCATCCTGGGCACGATCTTCATCGTGTTGTTGCCAGGGCCAAACTCGCTTTACGTGATGTCGGCCGCTGCGCGCTGGGGGACCGGTGCGGGCTATCGCGGTGCCTGTGGCGTATTCGCCGGTGATTTCATCCTGATGGTGCTGGCCGCGACAGGCACCGCGTCGCTGCTGCGCACGACACCGGAGCTGTTCATGGTGGTCAAGTATGCCGGGGCCGTCTATCTTGCCTGGGTCGGCATCGGCTTGATGCGCTCGGCCCTTGCCAACTGGTCGGGGCGGCGTACGCCGGAACCCGATGGATCGGCGGTGGCGCAATCGATCTGCGGTACACCGAAGACGTTTCGCACCGCGTTGCTGATCAGTCTGATGAACCCGAAGGCGATCCTGTTCTTCGTGTCCTTCTTCATCCAGTTCGTCGATCCGGGCTATGCATACCCGGGCCTGTCCTTCCTGATCCTGGGGGGCATCGTGCAGATCTGCAGCCTGCTGTACCTGTCATTGCTGATCTTCGCGGGTGCATACATGGCCGGTCAGTTCCGTCGTCGGCGCCGCCTCGCGGCGACTGCGACCGGCGGGATCGGCGGGTTGTTCATCGCCTTCGGGGTGAAACTGGCGACCGCGACCTTGTCCTGATCGTTGCAGTCGCGTCCTGCAGTGCTCGATCTGCAGGTCGACAAAAAAAATAGCCCGGCAGAGCCGGGCCATCTTTTACATCAGGCGATCGGACAATCAGTCGATCGGCTGGATGTTAGCTGCCTGTTTGCCTTTCGGGCCGGTGGTCACGTCGAAGCTGACTTTCTGGTTCTCGGCCAGGGACTTGAAACCGTTGCCCTGAATCGCGGAGAAGTGAGCGAACAGATCGTCGCCACCGTCAGCCGGGGTGATGAAACCGAAGCCTTTAGCGTCGTTGAACCACTTAACAGTACCTTGTGCCATTTGATGCATCCTTGCAATGATAATTAAATGGGCATCTGCCCGGAATGACGAGAATCAAGGCTTGGAGCTATCGAACCATGGCGCCACTACATGAGGCACTGCGAAAAGCTGACGTACTTTGAAAACCCGCTCGGCGCAGTATGAGGCCGCAGCCCCGTCAGCACAAGCGTTTCCGACTCTTTTATTCAAGTTTGCGCTGCAATCGGTCTTCCTGGACGAGCGATGCTCCGTGTCGCGCCCCGATGGGCGGGCTGCGGTGAATACCCGGCCCTAGCTGCCTGCCCGCCGCAGCCTCGCGGTGTGCTCGCGGACGCCGCTTAAGTTTTCCTTAAGCAATGGGGTGAAGAATCGTGTCCTGAGATCACGGAGCGATTCTTCATGACGAAAACAGGCGAACCCGACAGACATGTGCTTGCGCGCAAGCGCGTCGCACCGCGATTTGCGCTTCGCCGAGTGGGACCGACCGCGCCGGCAAGGGACAGAGCTGCACTGGAAGGTTTCATCGGCGACCGGTTTGCCGAGCGATACGGGGCACGGATCCGCCATTTCATGCCCGAACTGCTGGGACTCGAGGACGGGGCCGGGCAGCTGCGCGCAAGCGTTGGTTTGCGTGACGCGGGCAGCGAGTCGCTGTTTCTGGAACGTTACCTTGATCATCCGGTGGAGTGCGAAATCCGGGCTGCATGCGGCTACACGCCACCCAGGGAACGCATCGTCGAAGTCGGCAATCTCGCGGCGCGCAGCGGTGGTGCCGCGCGTGTGCTGATTGTCGCGCTCACCGACCTGCTCGCGGCGGAGGGCTTCGACTGGGTCGTGTTCACGGCGACGCCGGAAGTCGTCAATAGCTTCCATCGGCTCGAACTGGAGCCGATGGCGCTCGGTGATGCACAAGCTGCCCGCATGGGCGCCGAGCTTGCGCACTGGGGGTCGTACTACGATGCCCACCCGCAGGTGATGGCCGGACATATCGTCCGAGGCCGGGAGCGATTGTCCAGTGCCGACCTGCTGCGGCAGGTCGTGATTCGTGCGCGCCATGTGTCTTTCGGGGTGAGCCATGTCGCGGCCGCCTGAACGCCTGTTCGATGCGTTGTCGACGCATGCGCACAGCGTCGTGCTCAAGCAGGGCGAGCGGCAACTGACCGGGGCGCAGGTGCTGCAAGAGGTCTCCGAACGCGCGGCGCGCTTGCGTCGACATCGGTGCGAGCGAATCTCACTGGCGCTCGACAACGGGCTCGAATGGGTGCTGTGGGATCTCGCGATCCTGCAGGCTGGCCGGGTGTGCGTGCCCTTGCCCGGTTTCTTCTCTCCGAACCAGCAGCGCCATGTGCTCGACAGTGCGGGTGTCGACAGCCTCATCACGGACGATGTCACGCCATGGGTTGCGGCGGGCTTCGGCAGCGTCGACGAACGGCTGGCGATGCGCGAGCCGGGGGTGGTCGCCGTGTTGCCGGCTGGCACGGTGAAGCTCACCTTTACATCGGGTACGACCGGTGAGCCGAAGGGCGTATGCCTGGGTGTCGATGCCTTGCTCGATGTCGCCCGGAGCCTGCGCGACGCCTGCAGCGCCAGCGGCGTGTCGCGACACCTGTGCGTGCTGCCCCTGTCCGTGCTGCTGGAGAACATTGCGGGCGTCTACGCTCCGCTGCTTGCCGGCGTGCGGGTCGAATTGCTATCGATGGCCGATTCGGGGCTTCAGGGCTCCAGCCGGCTGGATGTGCCGAGATTCCTGAGCACGCTGATCGACAGCGACACGCACAGCGTGATTCTGTTGCCACAATTGCTGCATGCGCTGGTGACCGCGATCGAGGCGGGCCTGCCCCGGCCCGACGCGTTACGCTTCATCGCCGTTGGCGGGGGGCGCGTCGCCCCGGCACTGCTCAGACGCGCCGAAGCGCTCGGCTTGCCGGTGTTCGAGGGGTACGGATTGTCCGAGTGCGCGTCGGTGGTCTGTCTGAATACGCCGCAGGCAGGTCGGATCGGCACGGTCGGACGGCCGCTGCCGCATGTCGATGTGCGACTCGCCGATGACGGCGAGATCCTGGTCCGGGGTGGGCGCATGCTCGGATATCTGGGCGAACCCGAATCTCTGGGGGAATGGTGGGCGACCGGAGATCTCGGACGACTGGATGACGGCTTTCTCGAGGTGTGCGGACGCAAGAAGAATCAATTCATCACCGCCTTCGGACGGAACGTCGATCCGGAGTGGGTCGAGACGGAGCTCGTGCAGCACGGCGTCATTGCCCAGGCCTGGCTTTACGGCGAGGCGATGGTGCATAACACGGCGGTCCTCGTACCGCGTGATCCGTCCGCGCCCGACAGCGCACTCGAGGCCGTCGTCGACATCGTCAATCGCAGTCTTCCTGACTATGCACGCGTGCACCGCTGGTTGCGCGCCGACCGGCCTTTCAGCTCGGCCAATGGCCTCGCGACGGCCAACGGCCGTCTTCGCAGGGCCGCCCTCGAGCAGCACTACCGGACGACCCTGGCCCGACTTGCAAATACCGAACTCACCCATGGAGAAATTTGATGAGCTTTTTTGAAACCCTGCAGGAACGCACCGCCGCGGACCGCGAATACCTGATGAGCGCGCCGATCATCCGGCAGGCGCTGGGCGGACAGGTCTCGCTGCGCAACTATCTGGCCTTTCTCGGCCAGGCCTACCACCATGTGAAGCACACGGTGCCGCTGCTGATGGCCTGCGGCGCACGCCTGCCGGAGCGGCTGGAGTGGTTGCGTACGGCGGTCGCGGAGTACATCGAAGAGGAAACCGGTCATCAGGAATGGATTCTGAACGACATCCGCGCCTGCGGGGGCGACGCGGAGGCGGTGCGCACCGCCTCCCCCGCGCTTCCGACCGAGCTGATGGTGAGCTATGTGTACGACCGTATCGCGCGGGACAACCCGGTCAGCTTCTTCGGCATGGTCAATGTACTGGAGGGCACCAGCATCGTGCTGGCGACCCGCGCGGCCGGCATCATCCAGGACAGGCTGGCGCTACCCGACAATGCATTCAGCTATCTAAAGTCGCACGGCAGCCTGGATCTCGAACACATCGAGCTGTTGAAGCAGCTGATGAACCGCCTGGACGACCCGGAAGACCGACGCGCGGTGGTGCACACCGCAAGCGTCGTGTATCGCCTCTATGGCGACATGTTTCGCAGTCTGTCGATGGTGAGCTGAGGTGGATCCGATGAAAACGAGTGAATGCAGGGCGCTGGTCACCGGCGCGAGCGGCGGCATCGGGCAGGCGATCGCGGATGCGCTGTGCCGCGAGGGCGCCCGTATCGTCGCGGTGGGGCGACGCCTGGAGCCGCTCGAGAACCTCGCGCAGCGCCATCCGGGCCAGGTGGTGATCGTACAGGCCGACCTGACCGAGCGCGCAGGTCGCGACGCGGTGTGCCTTGCCGCGCGGAAATTCGAAGGCATCAACTGCCTGATCAACGGTGCCGGGGTCAATTGTTTCGCGTTGCTCGAACAGCAGGATGAGGAATCCATCGCGGCACTGATCGACGTCAACGTGACTGGCGCGATCCAGCTCACCCATCGCCTGTTGCCGCTGCTGCGAGAGGCCGATCAGGCTGCCATCATCAATGTGGGATCGATCTTCGGTTCGATCGGCTACGCCGGCTTTGCCGCCTATTGCGCCAGCAAGTTCGCGTTGCGCGGTTTCTCGGAGGCCCTGCGCCGCGAACTTGCCGATACCCGCATCAAGGTCCTGTACGTGGCGCCGCGCGCGACGCGTACCGCATTGAATTCAGCCGCGCTGGTGGCCATGAACGAGGATCTCAAGGTGTCGATGGATGCGCCCGAGAGCGTTGCCGACGCGTTGCTGGCCGCATTGGGCGCGGAGCGCAAGGAGACCTATCTCGGCTGGCCGGAGAAGTTCTTCGTCCAGCTCAACGGCCTGCTGCCGCGGCTGGTGGACCGGGCCCTGCACCGGCAGTTGCCCACCGTCGAACGTTTCGCCCGTAACGAACATTGAAGGAAGACCCGATGAGAAGCATACGAAACATACTGATCGTCACCGCATGCCTGTGGAATCTGTCTGCATTCGCGCTGGAAGGCGAACCCGAACAACTGCCGCGCCTGCAGGCGCGTTGGGCCGAGATCAACTACGGCACGCCGGCCGCCGATCGCGAAGCGGCATTTGCGACGCTGCGCGACGAGGTGGAGCAGGCCCTGGCGCAGATACCGGAATCGCCCGAACTGCTGATCTGGCGCGGCATCGTTCTCGGCTCCTGGGCGGGCGCGAAGGGCGGTCTCGGCGCGCTCGATCTGGCCAAGCAGGCGCGTGCGAGCCTCGAAGCCGCATTGGTGCTCGATCCCGGGGCGCTCGACGGCTCCGCGTATACCAGCCTGGGTTCGCTGTACTATCAGGTGCCCGGATGGCCGATCGGTTTCGGCGACGATGATCGCGCCGAGCAGATGCTGAAGCAGGCGATCGAGATCAACCCGGACGGAATCGATGCCAACTATTTCTATGGCGATTACCTGTACCGCGAGAAGCGCTATGATGAAGCGCGCAGGGCGCTGCTACGTGCCCGTGCCGCGCCGGACCGGCCGGGTCGCGCGCTGGCCGATCAAGGCCGGCGGGCGGAGATCGACGCGCTGCTCGCCAAGGTGGCCGAGAAGCTCGACTGAGGAGCGAGAACGCAAGAATGCGGATTCTGCTTGTCGAAGACGATCCCGGGCTGGGCGAAGGTATCCTGACCGCCTTGAAACCGGAAAACTACACGGTGGATTGGGTTCGCGACGGCGCCAGCGCACTGCACGCGCTCACCCACGAGAGCTTCGACATCGCGATCATGGATCTGGGGCTTCCGCGCATGGATGGTCTGGACGTGATCAGATCGCTGCGGGCGGCCGCCAATCCGCTTCCCGTACTCGTGCTGACCGCGCGTGATGCGACCAGCGACCGGATCGCGGGGCTGGACGCCGGAGCCGATGACTATCTGGTCAAGCCCTTCGATGTCGCCGAGCTCAAGGCCCGTCTGCGCGCGCTGTTGCGCCGCAGCTTCAATCGTCCGCAGCCGACGCTGGAGTATCGCGGCATCACGCTGGATCCCAGCACGCAGGCGGTGAGCTGGCAGGGCACGCCGGTCGTGTTGCCGCGCAAGGAATTCCTGCTGCTGCACGAATTGATCGCGCAGCCGGGGCGTGTGCTCACGCGTGACAAGCTGCAGCAGGTGCTCTACGGCTGGGGCGAAGAAGTCGAGAGCAATGCGCTGGAGGTGCATATCCATCATCTGCGCAAGAAATTCGCGCCTGAATTGATCCGGACCATGCGCGGTGTCGGTTACATGGTGGACAAGCCTTGATGCGCTCCATCCGGTCCCGAACGGTCTTTCTGGTGCTTGGCTTGCTCGGCGTCTCGATGACGCTGTTGTCGTTGAAGAGTTATGTCGACGCGAAGCACGAGATCGAGGAACTCTTCGATGCGCAGCTTGCACATGGCGCGCGCCTGATCGCCGGGATGGTCGGCGCGGACATGCCGTCGACCGCAAGGTTGGCGCTGCAGCAATCGCTCGATACTGCCGTCAGTGCGCCGCGCGCCGAGACCGGCGGGCATCGCTACGAGAGCAAGCTCGCATTTCAGGTACTGGAGGACGACGCGGGCGTATTGCTGCAGTCGGCCAGCGCACCGTCCGGCTGGGTCGAGGTGCTGGTCGCAGGGCTTACGCCTGCCAACCGCAACGCTTCGGCGGATCCATCGGTATTCGCCGGCCTGCGCGATAGCTTGCCGGGGTACCACGACGTGACGATCGACGGTCACGGCTGGCGGTTGTTCATGCTGCGTGACCGCAGCGACGACCGCTGGATCCTGGTCGGCGAGCGCGACGATGTGCGCGGCGAACTGGTCGGCAGCATCACCTTGCGCAGCATCCTGCCCGATGTCTTAGGCCTGCCGCTGATCGCGGTGCTGGTGTGGCTGGCGATCGGCTGGGGCTTGCGTCCGTTGCAGCAGATGGCCGACCTGATCAGGGCGCGCGAGCCCGAGGCCCTGAGCCCCTTGCTGATCGAGCCGCTGCCGGCCGAACTCGAACCGATCGTCGCGGCGCTGAACCGTCTGCTGCATCAGCTCAATGCCTTGCTCGAACGCGAAAAGCGTTTTCTGGCCGATGCGGCGCATGAATTGCGCACGCCCCTGGCCGTTCTGCGCATTCATGCGCAGAACGCCCTCGAGTCACCGGATCCGGCCGACCGCAGCGACGCGTTGCGTCACATCGAAGGCAGCGTCGAGCGTGCGACGCGGCTCGTCGCGCAATTGCTGACGCTGGCGCGCCTCGAACCGAATGCCGAGGCGCTATCGGTGCGCGACATCGACATGCATGCCTTCGTGGTCGCCGAACTGGCCGAACTGATTCCGCTCGCGCTCGAGCGCGGACAGGAGCTGAGCCTGGACGCGGACGAGGACGCGGATCACCGCGTGCGCGGCGATACGGCCAGGCTGGGTATCCTGCTGCAGAATCTCGTCGGCAACGCGATCCAGCACACGTCGGACGACGGCCGGATCCGGGTCCAGCTCGAGGCGCGACCGCGCGAAATTGCGCTCTTCATCGATGACGACGGTCCCGGCGTGCCGGAGGCGATGCAGCCGCGGCTGTTCGAGCGTTTCTTTCGTGGAGGCGTGGGCAACGGGGCCGGCCTCGGCCTGTCAATCGTCCGTCGAATCGTCGAACTTCATCGGGGCCGCATCGTGCTGCGCGATTCGCCGCTGGGAGGACTGCAGGTCGAGGTGGTGCTGCCCCGCTAGTCCACCAGCCTCCCCGGGCTCAACGCATGTCGAAGGCCTCCTGATGAAAGCGCAGGCGACGGCCCCAGCTGCGCGCCAGTCCTGCGCGCAGTTGCTCGCCGAACGCACGGGGACCGCAGAACCACACCTCGGTATGTTTCGCATCGCCGTGGGCAGCTGCCAGTCGTTCGGCGGTCAGGCTGCCATCCGGCTCGCTCGAGTCATGAACGGTCAGCGTGATGTGTGGCAGCGTTGCGCACAGCGAATGGAGCCTCGCGACGAAGGGGTCCCGTTCGGCGTTTCTAGTGCTGTAATGCAGTTCGGCCGCCGGCGCCGCGTCCGGGTTCGCTCGCAAGGCCTCCAGCCACGCGATGAACGGCGTGATGCCGATGCCGCCCGCAATCCAGATCTGTCGAGCCTTCGTATCGCGTCGGTCGAGTTCGAAGCGGCCATAGGGGCCTTCGACGGTTACGCTCTGTCCCACGTGCACACGCTTCGACAGCCCTCGCGTGTAGTCGCCCAGCGCCTTGATCTCGAAGCGGACGCTGCGGTCGCCCCGATCGGCACTGGCGATCGTGAAGGGGTGGGCCCCCTCGAAACGGTCGAAGCGCACGAACGCGAACTGCCCGGCCCGGTGTCCGCGCCACGGACCCTCCAGACGACAGATGATCTCGGTGATGTCGGGCGTCGGCGTCTCGACCGACAGGACCGTACCCTGCGCCTGGCGGCTGCGACCGATCCGGCCGGTGAGCGACAGGCCGGCTGCGATCGAACCCGCGGTCAGCATGAAAGCGAGCACGATGCCGATCGGCTGGCTCCAGTAAGTGGTCGGTGCGAGCATCGCCGCATGAAAGGCCAGCAGCAGATAGAGCGCCGGCATCGCGCGGTGGATATGCCGCCAGAACTTGTACGGAAAGCGTTTCCACAGCGCGAGCAAGACCATCGCGATGACGACGTAGATCGCGAACTCGCCGAATTCCTCGGCGGCGTCGCGAAGGCTGTCGAGCAGACCGGTGTAGTGCTGTTCGGGTACACGTCCGGCACGGCCGACCAGGGACTTCACCACATCGTCGGACATCTCGACCAGCCAGTGCAGCGTCGCGAACCCGACCGCGAGAATGGCGCTCCACTTGTGGGCGCGATAGATCCGGTCCATGCCGCCGAAGGGTTTCTCCAGCCATCGCGGCCGTGTCGCGAGCACCATCGCGAACGACATCAGGCCGATCGCGAGCAGGCCGCTCAGATACAGTGCCTGGTCGTAGGCGGCCCAAGCCATGGAAGTCGTTCCGGGTCCGGTGACCGCGAGCGCGGCGCCCCAGGACAGCACGATGACGGCGATGAGGGAGGTCAGTGCGGCAATCATGATGGTCTTCCGTGGCAATGATCCGGACCATGCGTATCAGCGCCCGGGCCGGTCTGCGGCCCGGGCCTGATCCTGCACGACGATCAGCTCAGCGCTTCCGGCGCAAGCAGGCTCTGCTGGCTGCGGCCGGCGTCGCTGCGCTTGTCGTTCTTGACTTCGGTCTCGAGGACCTCGCCGGTTACCGGATGGACGTCGAGTTCGACGCGGCGGCCGTCGCGGTCGGTAGCCTTGACCTCGTAGCCGTCCTGCTCGCGCTCGATCTCGTCGATTCCGGTATAGCCGGCGGCCTCGAGTTTCCCGTACAGTTGCGGGATGGTCAGCCAGTCGGCACGCTGGTTCCGGCTGTCGGCGCGGCTCTTGTCGCTCTTGGTTTCGGTTTTCAGGACTTCGCCGGTGACCGGATGGACGTCGAGTTCGACGCGGCGGCCGCTGCGGTCGGTGGCCTTGACCTCATAGCCGTCCTTCTCGCGCTCGATGTCGTCGATCGCGGTGTAGCCGGCCGTCTCGAGCCTGTCGTGGAGCTGCGGAATCGTCAGCCACTCGGACTGCGTGCTGGATGCGGCGACGCTCGAGGACTGTGCTAAGACGGCCGGGACGAGCCAGACAGCGCCGACGGCCAGTCCGGCCGTGATCGCGAGGGTGCCGAGGATGTTCATTTTCGAGGTGGTCATGATGGTTCTCCCGAGGGTGTTTGAGCGGTCATCTGGTGACCGTGGAGCCATTCTGCGCGGCACGGTCTTAACGCAGGCTGAAGCCGGCGTTCATGTCGCGTTCAGCTTCGATCGCCGCGGGCACGAGGCCGACGATAGGGCCGGTAGCCGGGCGGCCCGGTGGCCGAGTGGCGTTCACGCGATGTTAAGAATCGCAGGCGTAAGCTCGCACTGCATCCTTCAGGAGTCTTCGCATGAAAGCATCGAAATACCTGCCTGTGCTGGCGCTCGTAGCGGCGCTCGTCGGCGCCATGCCTGCGGTCGGTGTGGCCGGTGATCGCGACGACCATGAGCGCGCGCGTCGGGCGCTGGAAGCGGGCGAGGTGCTGCCGCTCGGGACCGTGCTCGCACGTGTCGAGCGGGATTTCCCGGGCCAGGTCATCGAGGTCGAACTCGAACGCGACGACGGCATGTGGCTCTACGAGGTCAAGCTGATCCGCAGCGGCGGCGCGCTGGTGGAACTCGAAATCGATGCGCGCAATGGCGACGTGCTGCGGATCAAGGGTCGCGACACGCGGCCTTCGGCCCCGCGCGGGAAGGGTGACTGATGCGGATCCTCGTGGTCGAAGACGAACCGACCTTGGCCACCCAGCTGGCGCAGGCGCTGAAGGCGGCCGGCTATGCGGTCGACACGGCCGACAACGGGCGGGATGCCTGCTTTACCGGCGAGGTCGAACCCATCGATGCGGTCGTGCTGGATCTCGGACTTCCCTTGATGGACGGCATCACCGTGCTGAAGCGCTGGCGGGCGAAGGGGCTGACGATGCCGGTGCTGATCCTGACTGCCCGAGGTGACTGGCACGAGAAGGTGGCCGGCATCGATGCGGGCGCCGATGACTATCTGACCAAACCGTTTCACATGGAAGAGCTGCTGGCGCGTGTGCGCGCGCTGCTCAGACGGGCGGCGGGGCAGGCCAGTCCGGACCTGATCTGCGGCCCGGTCACGCTCGACACCCGCAGCGGGCGCGTGATGCTGGCCGGGCAGGCGGTGACGCTGACCGGCCACGAATACCGGATCCTCGCCTATCTGATGCACCGCAAGGGTGAACTGGTGTCGCGTACCGAACTCAATGAGCATATCTATGCGCAGGACTACGATCGCGACTCCAATACGATCGAGGTCTTCGTCGCGCGCCTGCGCAAGAAACTGCCGTCCGGCCTGATCGAGACCGTCCGGGGCCTGGGTTATCGACTGGCATGCCCCGATTGAGCCAATCGGGTCGGGAAGCGGTGCGGTGGCGAGGTTCGCTGCGTCTGCGGCTGCTGGCCGGCACGCTGATGTGGATCGTCTTGTCGGTGCTGGTGGCCGGCTGGGGGCTGGCCAGACTCTTCGAGCGGCATGTCGAGCAGCAACTATACACAGAACTGGGCACGCATCTGAACCAGCTCGCGGCGCAGTTGCGTTTCGACGAATCGGGTCACCCGGAGCTCGACCTCGCCCTCAGTGACCCCCGCTTCGCCCGACCTTATTCGGGGCTGTACTGGCAGGTGGACTCGATCGGGGATGGCGACGTCCGGGCGCAGCCCGCCTCGCTGCGTTCGCGTTCCTTGTGGGACACGCTGCTGGTCGTACCCGAAGACGCGCCGGCTGACGGTGAGCTCCATGCCCATCGGGTCGAAGGCCCGGATGGCGAAGCCTTGCGCGTGATCGAGCGGGTGCTGCGACCGGCCGAGCATCCGGAGTTCCCGCGGCGACTGATCGTTGCGGCGAACGAGTCGTTGGTCGATGCGCCGGTGGCGCGCTTCAATGGACTCCTGGCGATGTCGCTCGGCCTGCTGGCGACCGGCCTGCTGGTGGCTGCGTGGCTGCAGGTCCGGCTCGGCCTGCAGCCGTTCAGACGCCTTGCCAAGGATCTGGAAGGCGTGAAGGACGGGCATAGCCCGATCATCGAGGGGCGGTATCCGTCCGAAGTCCAGCCGCTGGTCGAGGAATTCAACGGTGTGCTGGCGCGAAATGCGGAAATCGTGGCGCGCGCCCGCACCCACGCGGGGAATCTGGCTCATGCGGTGAAAACGCCGTTGACCGTTCTCGCCAACGCCGCCGCCGAGGCGGACGGGCCGCTCGCCCGGCTTGTGACCGACCAGGTTTCGCTTGCACGCACGCAGGTGGACTATCATCTCGCGCGTTCGCGCGCGGCCGCCGCGGCCGGGACCCCGGGCCAGCGCACCGCGCTGAAGCCGGCGATCGAGGGCCTGATGCGACTGATGATGCGCGTCCATGCGGAACGCGAATTGAGTATCGTGCTGACCGATTGCCCGGGGAGGCTCGTATTTCGGGGCGAGGCACAGGACCTGCAGGAGATGGTCGGGAATCTGCTCGACAATGCCTGCAAATGGGCCAGGGCCAAGGTCGAGCTGCGGGCGATCGGGTCCAGTGGCGAAGTGACTGTGATCATCGACGACGACGGCCCCGGTCTGCCGAGCGAGGTTCGCCATGCGGTCTTCGAGCGCGGCGTTCGTGCCGATGAACAGACGCCCGGCTCGGGGCTGGGCCTGGCGATCGTGCGGGATCTCGCGCAACTTTATGGCGGCGACGTCGAGCTCGAGGCTTCGCCACTCGGCGGCCTGCGCGTCCGGTTGCGCCTGCCGGGCGTCTGAGTCTGTCCTGGCGCACGCGGTGCGCGCGCGGCGGGCGGGGCGGAGCCGCACCCGCCTCAGTTCATCCTTGTGTCGTTCCGCACATGCGTGCGCATCCGGTACCGAAACACCGGCTCAGCGGTTGAGCCGGATCGCGAGTCGCGCCACCGCGGCACCGACGCCTTCCACCGCTCTGCGCAGAGGCTCTTCGATCAGTTCGTTGCGGTCATCGAAGGCCTTCGCGGCATTCGGCATCCCGGTCTGCTCGGGCACGACGACGAAACCCAGATTGGACAGATAGAGCCGCGTGTGCTGCAGCGAGCGGATACCGCCGAGCGCGCCCGGAGAGATTGCGACGATACCGGCGGGCTTGCCCCGCACATGCACGGTGCCGGGCCGACCCGAACCGTCGGGCAACGGACGTGACACCCAGTCCAGCGTGTTCTTCAGCAAGGGGGTGAAGAAACCGTTGTACTCGGGCGATGCGAGCAGGAAGCCGTGATGGTCGGCAAACAGCGCCTGCAGCCGCGCCGCGGCCTCGGGCAGGCCTTCGTCGTGCTCCAGATCCCCGTCGTACAGCGGCATGCGATAGTCGTTCGGGTCGATCTGTGTCACTTCGACGCCTTCGCGTTCCGCGCCGCGTGCGAGGGTCGCAAGCAGGCGTCGGTTGAAGGAATCCCGGCGCGCACTGCCGGACATCGCGATCAGTCGAATGGTGGACATCGTTGGGTCTCGCTTGAATGGATACCGGGTTGAGGACCGCATGGACCAGGAACGGTTCCGTGCTGGGCGACGTCCGTTGCCCGGGCGTTCATACCCAGCCGATTGCGCCGGCGGCGCCACCGGCGGCGATCAGCCAGATCGGACCGAGGCGGGTGGCGAGCATGATCATCACGGTGAGCAGGATCAGCGAGATGCGGCCGACCGCCGCGAGCGCGCCGCGCCAGCCAAAGTGGCACTCGCCCAGGATCAGCGACAGATTGACGACGTTCGCGCCCGGCAGCGTCTGCGCGAGCGAATACAGCTCGACGAACTCGGCGCGGGTCAGCCAGCGCCGTCAAGTCGTCGCTTCGCCCGCCGCCCGGGTTGGTCGGCGTCGCCCCGGGGGCTGCGGTCATTCGCCGCTACCCGCATCCAGCGCATGCAGGTGCGCGAGCGCGCTGTCGGAACTCTCGTAGATGTGCGGCGACAACTGCCTCGCAGCCAGCGCGTCGCCGAGCTTGGCGCGCAGGAAGGTGCTCGTCGTGTAGCGCGTGACGTTCGAATAATAGCCATCGACGATGTCGCGCACCATCTCGACATAGGGTTCGAGCAGTTCCGGTGTGATCGAGAAATTGTCGTAGTTCACAATCGCCGGAACACGATGGCCGACCCGCCCGAGGCGTTCGTCGATCAGTTCGCGGATGTGCCGGATCTGGCTTGCATCGCGCACCGCGAGTCCCTCGAAATTGACGAAGAACAGATCATGCTCGGCGTCGTAGGTGAGGCGTTGGTCCAGCGGCAGGGACAGCAGATCCTCGCGCAGCCCCATCGGCTCGTCGCGGAAGATGCGCGCATCCATGGTCCGAAGGTCGGGTGCGACTTTCGGACGGAAATCCATGTGCCCGATGATGTCGCGCTCGAGATCGACGCCGGGTGCGATCTCGCACAACTCCAGCCCATCGTCGCCGAGCCGGAACACGCAGCGTTCGGTGATGTACAGCACTGGCTGACCCCGTCGGTGGGCATACTCGCCGCTGAAGGTGCGCTGCTCGACCTGGTCGACGAACTTGTTGGTACCACCGTCGGAGTCGATGAGCAGTCTGCCGTGTTCGAGATGAATCTGCAGATCGCCAGCGGTGAAGCTTCCGACGAACACCACCTTGCGCGCATTCTGGCTGATGTTGATGAAGCCGCCAGCACCCGCCAGACGTGGACCGAAACGGCTGACGTTGAGGTTGCCGGCCCGATCGGCCTGTGCCAGACCCAGGAACGCGATGTCCAGACCACCGCCGTCGTAGAAGTCGAACTGGTAGGGCTGGTCGATGATCGCATCGGTGTTGACCGCTGCGCCGAAGTTCAGACCCGAGGCCGGGATGCCACCGATGACGCCGGGCTCGGTGGTCAGCGTCAGCAGGTCGATGACTTTCTCCTCGGCCGCGACCGATCCGACCCCTTCGGGCATGCCGATGCCCAGATTCACGACGCTGTTGGCCGCCAGTTCGAGCGCCGCGCGCCGCGCGATGATCTTGCGCTCGCTCATCGCCATCGGTGCGATCGACGACGACGGTACCCGGATCTCGCCCGAAAAGGCCGGGTTGTACGCGTCGACGAAGGTCTGCATGTGGTGTTCGGGTCGTTCGGCGACGACGACGCAGTCGACCAGCACGCCGGGAATCTTGACCTGACGCGGATTCAGGCTGCCGCGCTCGGCGATGCGCTCGACCTGCACGATGACGATGCCGCCCGAATTGTGTGCGGCCATCGCGATCGCGAGCGCCTCGAGCGTCAGCGCCTCCTTCTCCATCGTGATGTTGCCGTCCGGGTCGGCGGTGGTGCCGCGGATAATGCCGACATGGATAGGAAACGCCTTGTAGAAAAGGTATTCCTCGCCGGCGATCGTCATCAGGCTCACCAGGTCCTCGGTGGTGGACGCGTTGATCCTGCCGCCGCCATGACGCGGGTCGACGAAAGTGTCCAGACCGACCCGGGTCAGCGTGCCTGGCTTGCCGGCCGCGATGTCGCGGAACAGATGGGCGATGACCCCCTGCGGCAGGTTGTAGGCCTCGATGCGGTCCTCGACCGCGAGCTTCTGCAGCGCGGGGACCAGACCCCAGTGGCCGCCGATCACGCGCCTCACCAGCCCCGGATGGCCGAGATGGTTCAGGCCCCGGGTCTTGCCATCACCCTGCCCGGCGGCATATACCAGCGTCAGCTCCGAAGGCCGGCCAAAAGGACCCGGGTCGCCGGCGAGAAAGCGCTCCTCGAGGGCGCAAGCGACACCTTCGGCGAAACCGATACCGACGAATCCACCGGTCGCGACCGTGTCCCCAGTGCGAATCAGGCGCACCGCATCGGCCGCGCTGACGATCTTGCTGCGGCGCGGTAGTTCGCCGCTGGCGAGCAGCGGGTGAACGCTGGCAGTCGTGCTGGTCGATTCGAGGGTCATGGTTGTCTCCGCTGCGTGTTTGTTGTTTGTTCATTCAATTCATGGCCCTGTCCGCTACGAATGCCCGGAACGACCCCCTTTCAACGGATTGTATGCGTGCTTTGGCTCGTGGCAAACCGCTCGCGCCAGGCGAGCCCGGCGCGGGTGTCGCCGGCCGGCCTGTACTCGCAGCCGATCCATCCGTCGTAGCCGCTGCGGTCGATCAAGTCGAACAGGAAGGCGTAGTTGATCTCGCCGCTGCCCGGTTCGTGCCGTCCAGGATTGTCGGCGAGCTGCATGTGCGCGATGCGCGGCAGGTGGGCCGTGATCGTGTTCGCGAGTTCGCCCTCCATGCGCTGGGCATGGTAGATGTCGTACTGGATGAACAGGTTGTCCGAGCCCACCTCGTCCAGGAGGTCAGCGGCCTGCGCGGTACGGCTCAGGTGAAAGCCCGGGATGTCGAAGGTGTTGATCGGTTCGATCAGCAGGCGGATGCCGGCCGCCTTCAGCTTGTCGGCGGCGAAGCGCAGGTTCGTGACGAAGGTGTCGTGCGCGTCGTCGGCGGCCACCCCGGCCGGTGCGATGCCGGCGAGGCAGTTGAGCTGTCTGCAGCCGAGCGTGGTCGCATAGTCGATCGCGCGGCCGACGCCGTCCTGGAATTCGCTGACGCGATCCGGGTGGCACGCGATACCGCGCTCGCCGGCGGCCCAGTCGCCGGCCGGCAGGTTGTGCAGCACCTGCACGAGGCCGTGGCGGTCGAGCCGCTCGGCGAGCTGCGCGGCCGGCCACGCATAAGGGAACAGGTACTCGACACCGGTGAAGCCGGTCTCGGCGGCGGCGGCGAATCGGTCGAGGAATTCGACCTCGTTGAACAGCAGGGTCAGGTTTGCAGCGAATTTCGGCATGGTTTCAGTTTCCGTTTGCTGTCTTCAGTCAATCCAGCGATTCGACCGCCGCGCGAGGGTCATCGGCGCGTGAAGGCGACCTCTCCGAGCACGTGCGTGGCTGCGACCGTGCGGTCGTCGCCCAGTATCATCAGCACGAACAGGCGTTCCGCGAGCGTCGCCGAGGCGGCCATGCGGCGCGCGATCAGCGGGGTTGCCTGCGGGTCGAGCACGACGAAGTCCGCCTCCTTGCCGGGCAGGAAGTTTCCGATCCGCTCGTCCAGATACAGACTGCGCGCACCGCCCAGCGTCGCGAGGTGGAAGGCGCCTTCGGCCGACAGCTTCTGGCCCTCGAGCTGCAGCACCTTGTAGGCCTCGTTCAGCGTCTGCAGCATCGAAAAGCTGGTCCCGGCGCCGACATCGGTCCCGATGCCGACCCGGATGCCCAGTGCACGGGCACGTTCCAGGTTGAACAGACCCGAGCCGAGAAAGAGGTTGGAGGTCGGACAGAAGCTGATCGCAGTGCCGGTGTCGGCCATGCGCCGGCAGTCGGCGTCGTCGAGCCAGATGCAGTGCGCATACACCGCGCGCGCACCCAGTTGTCCGAAACGGTCGTACACATCGAGATAGCTGCGCGTTTCCGGAAAGAGGCGCGCCACCCAGTCGACCTCGCCGCGGTTCTCGGCGACATGCGACTGCAGGTACAGACCGGGAATGTCGCGAAAGAGCCGACCGGCGCGTGCCATCTGCTCCGGGGTCGAGGTTGCGGCGAAACGCGGCGTCACCGCGTACAGTAGGCGATCCCGACCATGCCAGCGTTCGATCAGCGCACGCGATTCGGCGTCGCCGCGCTCGGCCGTATCGCGCAGTGCCTGCGGGCAGTTCCGGTCCATCAGCACCTTGCCCGCGATCAGCCGCACGCGGCGGGCCCGGGCGGACGAGAACAGCGCATCGACCGACGTCGGGTGCACGGTCGGGAAGATCATGGCGGTGGTGGTCCCGTTCCTCAGCAGTTCGTCGCAGAAGAACTCGGCCACCGCCGTGGCATGGGCCGGATCGGCAAAGCGCATCTCGGCCGGGAAGGCGTATCTGTCGAGCCAGGTCAGCAACTGCTCGCCGTGACTCGCGATGATGTCGGTCTGCGCGCAGTGGATGTGCGTGTCGACGAAGCCGGGCAGGATCAGCTTGCCGCGGTAGTCGTGCAACAGGATGTCGGCCGCGAGCTTCGCCCGCATGGAATCGGCCGGGCCGACTTCCGCGACGAGGCCGTCGCGCACGATCAGCATGCCGTCCGCAAAGTGCTCCACCGCCCGCGCACCGCAAGCGGACGGATCGTCCAGGAAATGCACGATCTCGCCGCGCACGGCGCAGATCGCGGGTAGTGGCGCGCTGGCGCTGTTCGGTCGGGTCATGGTCGGCTGGGTGTGCGCATGTGCAAGTTCGAGACGGCGTCCGGGATACCGTCGCGGCCGCTAACGGACCACCTTGCCCCACAGACGCAGGCGCGAAATGCCGCCGTCCGGGATCATGTTCTGGCGCACATCGGTGACCGGTCCGAGCGCGGCGATCTCGTTGTCGAAGCGGCCCGGGTGGAATTCGGCCGGAGCAGGGTCAAGCATGCGTGAGACCTTGCCGAAGAAATCGTCCGTCGCATGCAGCGCGTGCGCGCCGAGGCGGGCGTTGGCAAGATCGACCGAGCGGCGGGCCCAGTCGGACACATCGGCGGGGTAGCGTGACTTGCCATGTTGTCTGTTTCCTTGTTCAACGGTCGGGTTGAAAGGGATGTTGCACGATCCAGTGCCGGGCGATGTGGACGCGGCGACACACCTACACGCGATCGTGCTTCTCGATGTGATCGATAAAACGTTGCAGCGCGCGGAAGCGCCCGGGGCGTCCGAGCAGCCGCCAGTGCGTACCTCCTGCGGAATCAGCACCGAGGGGGAGGCGTCCATGATCAGCAGCTTCGGATGCTTGCAGCAGACAGCGGATGATCTCGACCCACTGGTGATCGAACCGCTGGCGGATCGGGTGGCTCACGAGCCGATCGTGACTGGGGTGTTGTAATGACTGCCCGCAGGCGGCGCTTCCAGATCGCAGGCGTGAAAACGATAGCGGCCGCTGTGCTTGTCCTCGTAGTAACGCCGGAGCGTCAGCGAAATCGTGCGGAACGCGATGTCGTTCCACGGGATCTCGTGCTCTGCGAGCAGCGCCACCTCCAGCGATTCCTCACCCGGTTTGAAGTCCAGGTCGAGCAACTGCGCACGATAGACGATATGCACCTGGCTGATATGCGGCACGTTGATCAGCGAGAACATCTCCCCGACTGCGATGCGTGCGCAAGCTTCCTCCAGCGTCTCCCGCGCGGCCGCGGCCGCCGTGGTCTCGGCGTTCTCCATGAAGCCGGCCGGCAGCGTCCAGTACCCCAGGCGGGGCTCGATCGCGCGGCGGCACAGCAGGATGCGGTCCTCCCATTCGGGAATGGCACCGACGACGATCTTCGGGTTGACGTAATGGATCTCGCCGCAGTCGTCGCAGACGTGACGGGGCAGGGTGTCTCCGGGCGGCGTTCTGAACACCACCGTGGACCCGCAGTTTGAACAGAAGCGCATCGTCGTCCGGCCAAGAGGGTTGATGAAGTGATTCTACCAAGACCCGCACGGACGGGTTTGGTTCAGCCTCGTGGCGCCGGACGCCGCGCATGCGACTTGCCCTGACTGCGCGGAGCGGAGCGAGCGCAGGGGTCGGGGCGCAACCGGGCCAAGGTCATCCCGAGAACCCCGTGCCCGCGGACGCACTCGGGCGCAACTGTTGCACGCTTGACACGACGGTGACGCTTGAGTTTGCTTTTCTTGAGGATCTACTTTAAGTTCCAATCAGTTTCCGCTGATATCGGTTGATAAATGAAGCGTCGGGACTTTCAGGACGAAATCAGGGAGCTGAACCTTGCGTATCTGATGCTGGCTCAGCAGATGCTTCGTGACGATCGCGAGACGGCGATGCTCAGACTGGGCATCGGTGATGAGGTCGCGGATCTGATCATCGGGCTTTCGAGCACGCGCCTGGTCAGGATGGCAACCAGCCAGATGTTGTTGCCGAGCTTCCGTTTCGATGATCCGCTGCTTGTCGGCCTGCTTGCGGGCGAGGGGCGGGATCCGGCCAGTGCCAGCATGCATGCCGCTATCATCGCGGCGAGCAGACCCCCGAAGGAGTGAGTGCATGAAGAACAAGAGCGTGATCGAGGAAGCTGAAGACATCCGGCGGGCCGCGGAGATGGTCAGTCTCGGTGCGAGGATGCAGATGCTCGAGGCCGAGACGCAACTCAGCCGCGAGCGGCTTCTCAAGATCTACAAGGAAGTGCGCGGCATGTCGCCTCCTAAGGGCATGCTGCCGTTCTCGACCGACTGGTTCTTGGCGTGGCAGCCGAACGTGCATGCGTCGCTGTTCATGGCGTACTTCAGCAGTTTCAGGGCGCGCGCGACGTTGAGCAATCTGGATTCGGTACTGAAGGCGTACAACCTGTATCTCGATCAGATCGAGAGCCAACGGATGGAGCCGGTACTCAGCATCACCCGGGCGTGGACGCTGGTGCGGTTTTTCGACGCCGATCTGCTGCACCTAGCCGCATGCACGTCTTGCAGTGGCAAGTACGTCGCCCATGCCTACGATCCGACCCGGGAATACGTATGCGGTCTGTGCAACATGCCATCGCGTGCGGGAAAGGGCAAGAAGCGGTCCGTGGTCGCGCGGGCGGCCCGACGCGTGGCGATCGCCTGAGCGCGCTCGACCCGCATGAAACCGAGCCGCCTGGACCAGGCGGTTTTTTTTCGTCAAGTTTCGCCGCCACGGGACGTTAATCTAAAATGCGGGCGCGTGGTCTGTCCGGGCCATGTGCAAATCAGCGTTTCGTCGCGCGAATGCGTGACGACAGGGGTGCCTCGTGCTAGTCATTGTCGGATACGTCATCGTTCTCCTTGCATCGCTGGGTACGTATGCGATGCACGGCAGTCTGATGGCCTTGTGGGTTCCGCTGGAATATGTAGCCATCGTCGGTCTGATGATCGGCGGATTCATCGCCGGCAACGGTTCCAAGGCGATCAAGGCGACGCTCGCGGCGCTGCCGGCTGCATTCAAGGGTTCGCCTTACGACAAGACGCTGTACATGAACCTGCTCGCGATGCTCTACGAGTTGCTTGCCAAGGTGCGCAAGGAAGGGTTGATGTCGATCGAAAACGACATCGAGGAGCCCGATGCGAGTCCGATCTTTTCCAAGTACCCCGACGTGATGGCCGATCATCATGCGGTGGAGTTTCTCACCGACTACCTGCGCATGATGGTGGGCGGCAATCTGAACGCGTTCGAGATCGAAGGCCTGATGGACCTGGAGATCGAAACGCATCATCAGGAGTCGCACGCTGCGCCGCATGTCGTGGCCAAGGTCGGTGATGCGCTGCCGGCCTTCGGTATCGTGGTCGCGGTGATGGGCGTCGTCAACGTGATGGGCTCGGTCGGTGAACCACCGGCGGTGCTGGGCAAGATGATCGGTGGCGCGCTGGTCGGCACCTTCCTCGGGATTCTGCTCTCCTACGGTTTCGTGCAACCGCTCGCGGGGCAACTGGAGCAGCGGGTCGAACAGAGCGGCAAGATCTACCAGTGCATCAAGGCGGTGCTGCTGGCCAGCATGAACGGCTATGCGCCGCAGGTCGCGGTGGAGTTCGGGCGCAAGGTGCTGTATGCGTCGGATCGCCCGACCTTCCTGGAACTCGAGGAAGACATCAAGAGCCGCAAGGGGTGAGTCATGAGCGACGATACCCAGCAACCGATCATCGTCAAACGCATCAGGAAAGTGGCCGGTGGCGGCCACGGTGGCGCGTGGAAGATCGCGTACGCGGATTTCGTGACCGCGATGATGGCCTTCTTCCTGTTGATGTGGCTGCTCGGTTCGACCGCGCAAGGGGATCTGGAGGGGATCGCCGACCATTTCCAGAATCCGCTGAAGGTCTCGCTGCTCGGTGGCAGTGGAGCCGGTGACAGCTCCAGCGTGATCCCGGGCGGAGGCGAGGATCTGACCCGCTCGATAGGCCAGGTCAAGCGTGGCGATGTCGATGCGAACCGCAGGATCAATCTGGATGCCGCCCGTGCGCGGTATCCAGAACCCGGCGAGGGCGCCGATCCCGATGCGGAAATGCGTGAACGAGGCCGCCTGATCGATCTGAAGGGGCGGATCGAGGCGATCATCGAGGCCGATCCCGAGCTGCGCCCTTACCAGAACCAGATCCTGATGGACATTACCAACGAGGGGCTTCGCATACAGCTCGTAGATGAGCAGAATCGCCCGATGTTCGCGACTGCGAGTGCCGAACTGCGACCCTACACCCGCGACCTGCTCAGGATGATCGGACGGGCCTTGAACGACGTGCCGAATCGCTTGAGCCTGTCGGGCCACACCGATGCGGCGCCCTTTGCCGGGGGCGAGCGGGGTTTTTCCAACTGGGAACTGTCCAGCAACCGGGCAAATGCATCGCGCCGCGAGATGATCGCCGGCGGACTGGAGCCGGGCAAGGTGGCCCGGGTCGTCGGGCTGGCCGAGACCATTCCGCAGGTCGCGGACGATCCGCTCGATCCCGCCAACAGACGGATCAGCATCATCGTGATGAACAGGCGTACCGACGAGGCGCTGCGCTCCGGCCCGTCGCCGTCGGGGGTGTCGGAATGATCGACCTGGCCCAGTTCCACGAGATGTTCTTCGACGAATGCGAGGAATCGCTAGAGAACGCCCGAAACGTGCTGCTGGACTACGGTGCCGACGGGATGCCGAACGCGTTGCAGCAATTGCAGCGCTGCGTACACTCGATCAAGGGGGGTGCGAAGACCTTCGGCTTCGACCAGGTCGCCGAGCTTGCGGCTTCGCTCGAGCAGGTGTTGGAGCGGGTCGCCGGCGCCACCGGCACTGCCGATCCCGATCTGATGGCCCTTTGCCGCTCCGCGTTCTCCGTGCTGCGTGCGTCGCTGGTCGCGTTGCGCAGGGGTCAGCCGCTGGCCGAGGACGAGATAGCGCGCATGCGCGTCGAACTCGACCGGATCGGTACGCCCCTGCCCCGCGGTGACGGCGGTCGGCCGGTCGTTTGCATCGAGCACACGATCCGTCGCAATCACGTGGTTTTTCGGCCGGCCCGCAGTCTGATCAGCGCCGCTCTGGTCATGGACGACATGCTCCAGGCCCTGGGCGAACTCGGACAGGTGGTGGTGCGCAGGCGGCCTGCGTCCGACATGGGTGACGGCGTCTGGCAGCTCGACATCGCATCGCATCATCCGGTGACGGCCTTGCGCGAGATCCTGGGCCGGGTCGCCGACCCCGAGACACTGCAGATTCGATCGGACGATCCGGAACCGTTTGCGGAAGCGGACGAGGGCCGGATCCCGTCGGCGTCGCCCCGCGTCGAGCGCGCGATCGATCCGCCTCCGCTACGTTCACCCGCTGCCGGTCCTGCCGAGCGACGGACGGCGGCGCGCGAAGCGTGGCCTCGGGATGCCGACCGGACGGCGTCGGATACCTGCGGGCCGCAGGATCACCTGGTTTTCGTCGTGGGCGGGCAGCGTTTTGCGGTGCGTGCCGAATGCATCGCGTCGGTCCGCGCGTGCGGTGAGGTCCAGCGTATGGCCGGATTGCCGGATGGGGTGAAGGGCCTGGCGGTTCTCGACGGTCGATTCGCACCGGTGATCGACTTGCGCAGATGGCTGCGCCCCGTGGTCGAGGGGGCGGCGCGATTCGTGCCGCAGTTGGTCCTGAACCACGAGTCCGGCCCGGTCAGCCTGCTGGTCGACGAGGTCGAGGACGTCGTCGCGATCGACGTGGCGGACATCCAGCGGCCCCACACGCTGCTCAGTGCGCATGACGGGCTGGCGCCGGTCGGCTTGCTGATGCGGCAGCACGGTCTGCTGCCGATCGTCGATCTGGTGGCGCTGGTCGAGGCCGTTGGCGTCGGTCGACCGCTGCCGGCAGCCGTGAGATGAACATGAGCGCGCATCGTGCAACCGATTATGGCCGGATCGATCTGCCGTTGCGCGCGCAACTGATCGTAGCGCTGGATGCCGAGGGCCGGATCGAATCGATCAGCGATGATTTCGCACGGGTGCAGGGGTGTGGCCGCGACGATCTCACCGGCGAGTACTTCGAGGCGCTCGCCCACCCCGATACCCCGACAGACCTGTTCCAGGACATGCTGCATGACTTGCGCACAGGGCGTCCGTGGTCCGGCGTGGTGCGCAACCGCACCCGCGACGGTGCGGACTACTGGGCCCGGCTGACGGTTGTGCCGGCACGGATGCCGGGCAGGGGCGTGGCTTTCGTCGCGACGCTGCAGCGTGCGCTCAGCCATCAGATCGAGCGCGCGCGCGCGGCCTTCCAGCGGATCGACGCGTCGCCTTCCTCCGCCCGGTTCGTGCGCGGGCAGATCGTCTCGCCGAGCCTGCCGGGGCGTTTCGGGCGCTGGATGGGTGATTTGTCGCTTCGTGCCCGTCTCGCGTTCGCCGTGGGCTTTGCATTGCTGGCGGCCATGCTGGCGATCATGGTCGTGGCCGGATGGCCGATGCCTGACAGCGGATCCGGTTTCGAGTTCGGGGTCGCCGCGATCGGGTTGTCGGCGTTCAGCGTGCTGTTCGCAGGCTGGATCGTATGGCGGGCCGAGCGCCGCGTCGCCGATGGCGTGCGGCAGGCGGGCGGCATCATCGCTCGCATCGCCGAGGGCGATTTCGATGTACCGATAGCCTGCGACCGTGACGACGACGTCGGGCGCCTGATGCAGCAATTGCAGATGTTGCAGATACGGCTCGGCGTCGCGTCGCAGCAGCGCGATGGCGCGGGTCCGCTCGGCGCCGATCCTCTGCCGCGTGCCGCCTCGCCGCTGATCGACGCTAATCCGGAACCCGATGCTGAATTCGCCGAGGTCGTCGAACTCGCGGTCAGGATCGCCGCCGACGAGCAGGCCCGGCTCGCGGGCAGTGAAACGCTGCTGGCGAACGTCGACAACCTGCGCAGCCGTGCGGCGCAATTGCATGCTGAGGGCGGTTTTCCCGTCGATGCGCTGAACGCGCTCAGGGAATATGTGGTGACGGCGAACACGAACGCGCCGGGCGGTTCGGTCGGGGCCGGTTCCGGTGACTCCGCCATGCTTGCACGGCTGGAAGCGCTGATGTTCGAAGCGCGGCTGTTGATGCTCAACCTGGCACTGGCAGGCGGGAGAGTGGATGCAGGCGCGGCAAGCGCGCTAAGTCGATCGGTCGTCGATGCACGCACGCTGGCCCGGGATCTCCGGGACCTATACGAAGGCCTTCGACGCACGACGGGCGACACGGGCGATACGGGCGTAACGGACGGGTCGGATCGTGCCTGGCGTGATGGCCTGCGGCAGCGCGTGTTGGCGCTGGAAGCCGCCTGTGCTTCGGTAGACGCTGGCCAGGAGGACGGGTCCGGGCAGGGGCTTGTCGATGTCGTCGAGGGCCTTCAGCGGCTGCACGAGGCGGTTCGCAGCGACCTGGACCGCAGCGCGAGCATCGCTCGGGATGCATTGCACCTGACGCGGCTGGCCACCGATCGGCGCGACTACCGGGCGAACAGGGAGCTTCCGCTGCGTCAGACGGCGCCGGACCGCGGACAGGCGCCGCTCGTCATGCGCGACGCTCTGGATCGCCGAGACGAGGAGGGTCCGGACCTGGGGTCGGACGCATGTCCATCCGCGAATGTGTCGCAGCTGCGTCCGGTACGTCATGGCGTCGCGTCGCCGGTTCCGCGGGTGCGCCGCGCCGCGGCGGGCGTGGACTCGTCGCTCGCGGATGAGTGGAGTGCGTTCCGCGAGTGAAACGGCGTCATCGGTCGGCGCCGATGCCAACGTGGCAAAATTCGACGCCGAGGTACTGGGAGACACGCTGCCGCCCTTGCCGGTCGGGTGCCAGTGAATCCGAATCGGCCGTCAGGCGACATGGAGACGAGGATGTCCGACCCCAACATGCAATTTCTCGTAGTGGACGATTTTTCGACGATGCGTCGTATCGTTCGCAATCTGCTGAAGGAACTGGGGTTCACGAATGTGGACGAGGCCGAGGACGGCGCGGTCGCACTGCAGAAGCTGGAGGCTGGCGGGTTCGACTTCGTCGTGACCGACTGGGACATGCCCAACATGGACGGACTGGCGTTGCTCGAGCACATTCGCCAGTCTCACCGCTTGCGTCAGCTGCCGGTGCTGATGATCACCGCCGAGGCGAAGAAGGAGAACATCATCGCTGCCGCCCAGGCCGGCGCGAGCGGCTACATCGTGAAGCCCTTCACGTCGGCCACCCTGGCCGAGAAGCTGCAGATGATCTTCGACAAACGGGGCAAATGATGTGCCACAGCGACAGTGGATGTCGACATCGAGCGGGAGCGTGAGGACGATGAAGAAACAGAAACAAGAGGATCTGGTCGATTCGGAGGATCTGCAGGCCCTGTTCGATTCGATCGCGTCGGGAGACCAGAGGCCGGGGCTGGAAATGGTGATCAGTCCGGTCACGGACGATGACGACGACGCGTTGCAGGCGCTTTTCGACCAGGTCGCTGCCGGCTTCGATGCGGACGTCGCGGCGGGGGACCGGGCCGGGTCGAACGCCGCGGCCAGAGCCGTTTCGACGCCCGGATCGGCGTCGTTCGACGTCGTGCGCGCCGCGTCGGCCGAGCAATCCGTCTTCAACCGGATCGGCGTGATGACGCGGCAGGTGCATGACACGCTGCGCGCGCTCGGCGACGACGACGCGCTCAAGGTTGCGGTCGACGCAATTCCGGACGTGCGCCAGCGGCTCACCCAGATCGCGCAGATGACGGAGCAGGCCGCCAGCCGCGTGCTCAACGCGACCGACATCGCCCGGCCGCTGCAGGACCGGATGCTGGTCGGTGCCGAGGACCTGCAGGCCCGCTGGGACAGGCTGTTCTCGAATCAGATGTCGGTCGAGGACTTCAAGACGCTGGCGGCCGAAACGCGCAGCTTCCTGGGCGATGTGAAGAGCGGCAGCCATGCGACCAATGCGCAGCTGATCGAAATCGTGATGGCACAGGATTTCCAGGACGTGACCGGCCAGGTCATGAAGACGGTGCTCGATCTGGCACAAAGGCTGGAGACCGACTTACTGCAGTTGCTGATCGAGGTCACGCCTCCGGAGCGGCGCAGTGCGAGGGCGGAAGGCTTCATTAACGGACCGGCCATCCACGCTGGCGACCGGGATGGTGTGGTGAGATCGCAGGAGCAGGTCGACGACCTGCTCGACAGCCTCGGATTCTGAGAGTAGGACCGCCGTGTCGCGCGAGATGCTCCGACCTTGGTGGGTTCGAGCGGGTGAACCGACCGACCTCTGCGATGACGCGAGGCGCGCATGAATGATTCGGGCGGCATGGACGACCTGCTACAGGACTTTCTGACCGAGGCCGGGGATATGCTGTCGGTCGTCGACAACAAGCTTGTCGATCTCGAACGCTCGCCCGACGACAAGAGTCTGCTGAACGAAATCTTCAGGGGGTTTCACACCATCAAGGGCGGGGCCGCCTTTCTGAATGCGGCCGAGTTGGTGACGCTGTGCCACCTGACCGAGGACCTCTTCGACAAGTTGCGCGATGGCGAAATGGTGCTGACGTCCGAACTCATGGACGTGATCATGGCGGCGACCGCCGCGATGCGTGACATGTTCGACCTCTTGGAGCGCGGCGCCCAGCCCCGCGCGGCCGAACCCGCCCTGATCGCGCGGTTGAAGCAGGCGATCCAAGGTGAGCCGATGGCGGACCGGCCCGGTCGGCGTGACGACGCGTCGTCCGCCGCGTCCGTGGTCGATTCCGCGTCCGGACCCGCCGATGGTGCACCGTCCGACGGCCCGGACTGGGTAAGGCTTCACCAGGCCGTGACCGGTGCCGGGCACCCGCCCGGCAAGGCTGCGCCGCACACCGAAACCAAGGTGCAGGCCAGGAAGACTCCGGAGCAGATCATCGAGCGTGCGCTCGGCCGTCGCGCGAGTGACAGGCCAGGTGCGATATCGGTTCCTGTCGGCCGCCGGGAGGGCGAGCGGCAGCGCGATACGTCGATTCGGGTCGATACTGCGCGGCTCGACCAGGTGCTGTACCTGACGGGCGAGATCGGTCTGATCAGGAACCGCCTCGACGCCATGCGCCGCGACATCCTCGGCGGTCGCAACGACAGCGAGACGCTGCACGCGCTGGATCTTGCGGTGACCCGGCTGGACCTGCTGGTGTCGGATCTGCGGAACGCGGTGATGAAGACCCGCATGCAGCCGATTGGCTGGTTGTTCCAGAAATATCCGCGCATCGCACGCGACCTCGCGCGCAACCTCGGCAAGGATGTCGAACTGGTACTGAAGGGCGAGGACATCGAGATCGACAAGACCATGATCGAGAACCTCGGGGATCCGATCATCCACCTGATCCGCAACGCAGTGGACCACGGCATCGAGGATCCGGCCGATCGCATCGCCGGCGGCAAGCGGGCCACCTCCGTCATCCGGCTCGAGGCGCAGCAGGACGGCGATCACATCGTCATCGCGGTGGCCGACGACGGGCGTGGCATGAATGCGGAGCGCTTGCGCGCGAAGGCCTTAGAAAAAGGTCTGATCAGCGACGAAGCGGCCGACGCGATGGACGAGCGCCAGAGCTACAATCTGGTGTTCCTGCCCGGCCTCTCGACGGCGCAACAGGTGTCGGACGTGTCCGGACGCGGCGTCGGCATGGATGTGGTACGGACCAATATCCGCAAGCTCAACGGCACGATCGAGATCCGATCCCGGCCGGACAAGGGCACCACCTTCGTGATCCGTCTGCCGCTGACGCTTGCGCCTGTGCCGGTGAACTCGACAAGCGCGGCATGACCCGGCGCGAGCTGATCGGCGAGGCCTCCCTGCGCCGACCGCCCGAGCCGAGCGTCTGGGTCAGGCGGTCAGTTCGAGCAAAGCCGAGAAGGCCTGCTCGAACTGCGCGAGGCCCTCGTGCTGCAGCCGTTCGCCGGCCGCGTCCATGTCGATACCGGCGGCCGCGAGTGCGTCGAACTGGGCCCGTGCCGCATCGACGTCCCGGCCCAGCGCCTCGCTCACCCTGCCATGGTCGCGCAGCGCCGCCAGCGTCGCGTCGGGCAGCGTATTGACCGTTTCCGCGCCGATCAGCGGCTCGACGTAGAGCAGGTCGCTGTAGGCGGGGTTCTTGGTGCCGGTGCTCGCCCACAGCATGTACTGGGGCCGTGCGCCGGCGGACTTCAGCGCGGCGAAGGCGGGCCCGTGAAAGCGTGCTTCATAGCACTGGTAGGCCAGTTTCGCCATCGCCACCGCGCTCTTGCCGCGCAAGGCGAGCGCATCGCCGCCGCAGGACGCGAGTTCGGCGTCGACGAGCGTGTCGACCCGGCTCAGGAACAGGCTGGCCACCGACATAACGCGCGACAGGTCGCCACCAATGTCCGCCAGGCGCGCGAGTCCCTTCAGGTAGGCCTCGGCGACCGCATCCACATGTGCCAGCGAGAACATCAGCGTGACGTTGACGCTGACGCCCTGGCCGATGAGTTCGGCGATCGCGTCCAACCCGGCAGGGGTGGCCGGTACCTTGATCAGCAGATTGTCGCGGTCCACGGTCTGCCTGAGCCGCAACCCGGCGGCCACCGTCGCAGCCGTATCGTGCGCCAGCGCCGGCGACACCTCCAGGCTGACGTAGCCGGCATTGCCGTGGCTGCCGTCGTAGCGAGGACGGAGCAGGTCGCACGCCCGCTGAACATCCGGGATCACCAGCGCCTCGTAGCGCTGTTCGGCATCCATGCTGCGGCGCTTCAGTTCGGCGAGATCGTCCTCGTAATAGCGTCCGTCCGCGATGGCCTTGTGAAAGATCGACGGATTCGTGGTGACACCGGCGATGCCGTCCTCGGCGATCATGCGGGCGAGATGCCCGTCGTTGAGCAGCGTGCGTGAAAGGTTGTCGAGCCAGAGTTGCTGACCCGCATCGCGGGCCTGTAGGAGCGGATTCATCGTCTGTAGGCCGATTGGCATGTTCGTGAAGCCAGTCATTGTGCATGGATTCGGTGAAGATCGAAAGCGCGCCTGTCGGGCCCGCGGTCGGGCCGACGCATCGATCAGACGCCCGCGATCCGCGCAGGCGCCCAACCGAGCTGCGTCATCACGTGCGCGAAATCGTCGGACGGCGGGCATTCCAGTTCGAGGGCGCGTGACTCCCACGGATGGGTCAGCTGCATGCCGACACATGCGAGCAGCAAGCGGTTGACGCCGAACAGTTCGGCGAACAGCCGGTTGTGCCGTCCCTTGCCGAAAGTCGCGTCGCCGATGATCGGGTGGGACTCATGCTTCAGGTGACGGCGAAGCTGATGACGCCGGCCGGTTTCCGGCTCGAGGGCCAGCAGCGCATATCGACTGCTGGGATAGCGGTCCACCCGGACCGGCAGTTCGGCCGTGGCGAGCGTCCGGTAGCGTGTGATCGCGGGCTGCGCTTCGGTCATGGCGCCGGTCGGCACATACTCGGCATCGTCGTGGCGGCGGCTCAGCGCGTGATCGATGAGGCCGTCTGCGGGCGGGTGGCCGCGCACGATCGCGACATAGTGCTTGCGCACCGCGCGCGATTCGAAATCCGCACCGACGCGTTTCGCGGTTTCACGATCGAGCGCGAACAGCAGCACGCCCGACGTGCCCTTGTCCAGTCGGTGCAGCGGATACACGTGCCGCCCGAGTTGATCGCGCAGCAACTGCACCGCGAATCGGGTCTCGTGACGGTCCAGCACCGATCGATGGACCAGCAAGCCCGAGGGTTTGTGGATCGCGACCAGCCGGTCGTCCTGATAGAGGATGGGAAGCTGCATGGCCGGCTCAAGCATGCGAATGCCGCCCCGGTCATCACGACCCGGGGCGGCATAGTGGTGGCTGTTTCCCGTGTCTTGACACGGGAAACAGGGTTCAGATGATGTACGTGAAGCCGTTCAATACCAGCGCCAGCAGGATCAATCCGGCACCTATCAGAACCAGGCCGAGGATCTTGGAGGCCAGGGTCATGGGCGCGGACGGGGCTTCAACCAGGTACTTCTGCAACTCGCCGGTATCTACCATGCGCTGGTAGTGCGCTGGGTGGTCATGGCGGAACTCCTCCAGGGTTTGCGTACCGGTGAACATGACGATGTCAGGCGGCGGCAGCTTGTCCGGACGGAAGTGGTTGTTGAAGAAATGCACGGTGAACAGGAACACCGCGGCCAGGAAGGCTTCTTCGCCATGAACCAGCGTGGCCACGTTGAACACCCAGCCTGGCAGGTAGTGCGCGGTAACGTGCGGGAAGGCCAGCATCAGACCGCTCCAGCCAATCACGTTGACACCCCAGAACACGGCCCAGTAGTCGAACTTCTCGTAATACGCCCAGCGCTCGAACTGCGGGCGCGGACCCTTGCCGAGGAACCACTTGAACATGCCCGCGCAGTCGGCGAAGTCCTTCCAGTTGGGCAGCATGGAGTCCGGCCCGAACCAACGGAACTTGCGATCGCGCAGGAGCTTCTGCATGACATAGATGAAATGGATGACGAAGATGGCAATGAAGATGGCGGCTGCCACACGGTGCACCAATCCCAGCGCCCGCGGACCGCCAAACGCGTCAGACACGATGGGTGCCCAGGCGCTTTCGGCAAACAGGGCTGAGGTGCCGGTGAGCACCAGTGTCATCGTCGCCAGCGCAAACAGCAGGTGGCCAATACGCCAGCCCCAGTGGAAACGCTGGAAGTGCATCTTCTTCTCGTCGAGTTTCAGGTCGCCGGTGCGAATGCGCACGCGCGCCACGCCTGCCTTGCGGTCCTGCCATTCGCGGTAGTACCACAGTCCCGAGTGAGCCCAGAAGAAGGCGAACACGAAGATCAGCAGCCCCACCATGAACTTGGTCGCGATCCACATTTCGGGGTACTTCTCGAAGTCTCCGCCGTGAGCATGTGGGCCAAAGGAGATATAGCCAGCCGTAGCGGTACGCATACCCTCCCTGTCGTCGCTGTGGCAGTTCTGGCAGGTCTCCAGACGGTTGTCCACATGCATCATCGAGTCGGGGTCGTCGGGCGACAAAATGTCATGACTGCCATGACAGTCGAAGCATTTCGCCGAGTAGGCATGCCCCAGTGCACCGATCTGGCCGTGATAAGTGGAGCGATAGGTCCTGAAGTTGTCTTCATGACAGGTGCCGCATTGGTCGGTGATAGCCAGGCGCGCAACGGAGCCGGACGTGCCTGCCACCGAATGGCTGGTGTGGCAGTCCACACAGACAGCAGCCTTGGGGTCGCCCTTTTCCAGCACGGTCTGACCGTGAATGGACTCGGCATACTCCTCAAGCGCAAAATCGTGACAGCTGCCGCACAGCAGGGGCGTTGTCACTCGCCATTGCTGGTGCTCTTCTGAGCCTTTGGGCGGGATGTTGAAGGTGTGGGTGTTGTGGCAGTCGTTGCAACTGGCCAGCGGACGAGAAGGATCATCCGGGTTCGGCCGCGCATGAAAAGACTCGGCATGCGCCTTGATGTTGTCCACCACGATTCCCAGGCGGGGTTTCTGCGCACTGCTGCCGTCGGCTTCGGCCTTGGCCCACAGGTCTTCGTGACAGCTTGCGCAGTCGGCACGCTTGCTTACGCCCGTATCCTGGTGCGGAGACTCGAGGTCGACGATGCCTTCATGACAGCTGATGCACTGCAGGTTGGCGTGCACGCCTTTGGCGAACGCTTCGGGCGGAATCACGAACAGGGTGCGGGTGTCGCCGTCGGCCGTCTCCACTTCATAGTCGCCCTCGCTGCCGTCATGACAGGCCAGGCATTGTTGGTTGGTAAAAGATTGTCCCGCATGCGGCGACGCATCACTCGTCGTCTGGGCTATTGCGGGTCCGGCGGCAGTCGCCAGCAGCCCCAGCACGATGCCGGCCAGCCAGCGTCGCGCAGGGGTCAAAAGGGTGTTCTGGAGCATGAACAGATGCCTCAAAAGAATAAGGCACGATTGTGTGAATCGTGCCTCGGGAACTGCGGAAACGCTGCAGAGAGGCCCGCCTCCGTGCGGAGGCGGCCACCAGCCATCAGAAGCCGAGCGATACGCCCATCATGACCGTATGCTGACCACCGTTCAGGTTGCGGAAGGCTTTGTCGTCGTAGCGATCGTAGATGTAAAGGCCACGCAGGGTGACGTTCTCACGCACCTCGTAAGCCGCGCCGAACGACAGGCTCTGCAGCGTGTTGTCGATCTTGTCGCTGAGCGTTTCGGGCGCATCACCGGCGGCCTGCAGCCCGGTGGTGCGTGTCTTGCCATCGGATCGCTGCCAGGTGTAGCTGGCACTCAACTTGAGTTGGTCGGTCGGCTGGTAATCGCCATTGAAGGTCAGCGACCAGGTGTCTACCTTGAAGCTGGCTGCGCCACGCTGGTCAAAGAGGATGGGTGTCTCGAAGCGCCGACTGTTCGTCCCGAAGAAGAAGCTGTCGAAATCGTTCTGCGCCCAATCCACACTTACGCCCAGACTGGTCCATTCGTCGGGCGTGTAGCCGAGGTTCAGGCCCGCGCTGTGGAAGGTGTTGTCGGCCTTTTGCTTGAAGGCATTGCCAAGGACGACAGGACCACCCGTTGGCTTGATGGTGTCAACAAAGCGCTGATCACCGTTTTCCTTGTCTTTGTAGTTGTAGTAGCCGCTGACCAGCATTTCGCTCGACACCGCGTAGCTTAGATGGGTCTTCAACTCAAAGGCTTTTTCGGCCTGGGTGATGAGCGCGGTCTTGTCTGCCCAGACGTAGGACGGAGAGATGCGCAACGTCATACCTTTGATCGGTCTCGCAACCCACCTCAGGTAGACCTCGTCCGAGACCGTCTCTTCACCGTACAGGGATACGCTCGGCAGTACCCCGATATTGCTGGTTGCGCTAATGAAGTTGTATTCCAGATCGCGGTCGGTGTCCTCGCGCTTCCAGCCCGCGGTGAGACTGGACTTTGCGGGCAGACCGGAAAAAGTCGCCGATATGCCGTAGTCCAGTGACTCCAGGCGGGCGATGCGCACGCCCCACTCGTCGCGCACATTACGATCGAGAATGCCGCTCGGTGTATCGGTGGAATCGTTGTCACGATTGCGGTATTTGACATGACCGTCGAAGGACAGCGTGGGTGAGTAACGATGGGTGGCGGTGATGAAAGCGTTCTGAGTTCCGATTTCGCCGCGGAACCCGACTGCGGCCTGCTCGGCGGAGCGCGAGTCCTGCTTCAGCGTCGACATGCCATAACCCATCGCGACAGCGGTACTACCGTAGGTCTTCGACAGCCGTATGGCATGCGTGCTCAGGGTGCTGTCGGGTGCGAAATGAAGCGGCGTATCCGGGTTGCGGACGGTCACGCCGTTCTGAAGAAAAGCAGCGAAGTCACCGATCAGGCTCGTACGCGCCTTGTTATCGAATTTTTCATAGCTGGTGTCGTAGGCGAACTGGAACAGTCCGCCTGGCGACGCCGTGAAGTTGAGCGACAGTTTGCCCATGCGCTCGTCAACGTCCTTGTCGTAACCGCGCCAGCGCTCTGGAACGCGCTGGAGTGCGGGATTAGGGGGGCCGAAATCACTATTACCCGCAACCCAGGTTGCAAATTTGTTTCCATCGCGCTCATAACCATCGAAACCCAGCGTCAGGCTGCTGCCCTTGCCGAGCAACTCGGGTTTGAGCTTGACCGCCAACCCGTAGCGGGTGCGTTCAACGCGGAAATCAGTCCTTGCAGCGCTATCGTCGTTGAACTGGCTGATGAAACCGGAATTTGCTTCGGTGGTAGTTGTAGGTACGTAGGCAGGATCAGTCGGATTGTTGGCGGTTCCCGGACGGTTCGCATAATCCAGCGCACCAGTGCGGGATCGATAATGCGAATAATAGCCTTTGATGCCGAATGCTGCGTTACCGCCGCTGAACTTTCCGCGATGGTTGTCCGCACCAAAGCCCTGACGTTCGATCGACAGCAGATTGCCGATCGTCAGATCGAGGTCGAAGTCGCCATAGAAGCCGTTACTGCGGCTACCTGACCAAGCCTTTTGACTGTTGTATGACTGCACCCAGTTGGGGGCGCCACCATGGCTGTTGAAATAGACCGCCTTGGGCGTGATTTCGCCGCTGACTGTCGACGCGCCGGACTCGGCATAAGCCTGACCCATCGCAACGGCCAGTGCCGACAGACAGGGCACGATGTACTTGAGCGTGCTGTTCGCTTTCATGTTGTTCTCCAATCCGGTGCCGGTCAGAAGCGCAGGTGCTGGTCGTTGCTGCTGCCATGCGGTGCGTTGTGGCAGGAGCTGCAGTTACGCAGGGCGGTGGGTGAAATACGCTGCCCGTTGGCGCTACCGCCAGCTTGTCCGTGGCGGTTACCGGCAACCGAATGGCATTGGATGCACAGCATCGGCTCGGACAGCGTCAGCATCTTGCGGTTGGGCGAACCGTGGGGGCTGTGGCAACTGGCGCAGTCTTCCACGGCCGGTGGGTGCTCGAAGGCATGCGGGCCGCGCACGTTTTGGTGGCACTGGGTGCACTGCTGGGTGTTGGCGGCGAGGGTGGTGACCTGGCTGCCGTGGGTGTTGTGGCAGTCGGTACACGTCATCGCGCCTTCCTTGACCGGATGGTGCGAGCGCTGGTTGAAGTTGGCGAGCACGCCCTGGTGGCAACTGACGCATAAGGCCACCTCCGGATTGGCTCTGGCCAGACTGGCGTTGATCGTCTTGATCTTCGGCGAGTGATTACCATGGCAATCGCTGCACTGAACGCCGGCCTTGTTGTGCTCGGAGAAGGCAAAGTTCATGTGCTTGGCGTCGCTGACGTGGCACGACATGCATTGCTCGGTTTTTGGCAGCGTGGCCGCGATCGACTTGAGGATCTCTTCACCGCTTTCGCGCGCTTCTTCCGTCTTCGCGTGATCGACGGCGTTGACGTGACAGGTAGTGCATTCCCCATGATAGCCATAGTTCTTGGCGTGGGTCTGGGACTCTTCCTCGTGGCAGCTACTGCATTGTTCGCCACCACTGGATTGTGCCAGGGCCGCTGGGGCGCATAGCAGTGCCCCCAAGACGACGATGAGGGTTACAAGGGTTCGCTTCATGGTATTCCCTGAAAGGTTGTTATCGTTTTGATGCCAAGCAATGCTGCAGAGGGCCGCCCGAGTCAGCGTGAGAGAATCCATTCGGCGAGGTTGCGGATGCGATCGGCGTCACGCGTCTTGACCGTGCCGTGATCGACTTTTTCACCGTCGACTTCGACCTTGCTGGGCTTGGAGATATGCGCTATGACTTCGGCGACGGCATCGGGATTGCCCTTGTAATCGGCCGCTGTCTGCGCGAACGGCTTGCCTTTCTTGACCTTGTCGACTTCATGGCAGCGCGAGCACTTGCTGCTCTTGAGCAACTTTTCGGCATCCGCCTCGTCGACGGTTGCGGTGGCGGTGCCGTTGAAAGCAAACAGCAGGGCGCCGGAGATAAGGAGGGTAGTGAGCTTTTTCATGGCATACCTCAAATAAAGCTGAACAACGGGTTCTACGAAAGGGTTCGGGGAGGATGTTGAGGTCGCCCTTGAGGCGGGTCAAGCAGGGCAAAGGTTGGAGCTGACAAGATCTTTACGAATATTTACGTTTTGTTTTAAGCATGGGAACCGCGAAGTGCTAGGGTTTTTTCGCTGCCAACGATGGTGGTCTGACATTTCGTCGCACTGAGTTGTGCTGCCGTGTGTGACTGCGCTTCGATAACCATATGCGATCAAGTGAATTTAGTTGTCGAATCACTCGGACCAAAGTCGTAGGCGCTGGCGTCGCATGGTGGCATTGCGAGGTGGCGGTACGATCAGGACTGCCTTCCGATAGTTAGATTGGGCGTGTAGTGCAAAGATATGTAAAGAGCTGTAAGTTCGGGAAACTTATGTCTCATTAATGCAGCAACGAACTGATGTGCTGTTTTGGCATTGGTAAACGCAGTAGCGCAACAAGAGAGAATCAGATTTGAGAAAACGTCTGCCACAGATTCTGCTGATCGATGACGACGAATCCCTGTGCCATTTGCTGATGGAATACCTTGAAGCCGAGGGAATGCGGGTCGTGACCGTGCATGACGGTGAGATGGGGTGCCAGGAAGCCCTGGGAGGGTGCTTTGATCTGGTCGTTCTTGATGTGATGTTGCCCGGAATGAGTGGGATCGAGGTTTTGCGCCAGTTGCGCCATGAAACAGATCAGCCGGTGTTGATGCTGACCGGACGGGGTGACGATCTGGATCGCATCCTGGGCTTGGAGTTGGGGGCGGATGATTACCTGGCCAAACCGTGCAATCCGCG
This sequence comes from Denitraticella aggregata, assembly GCF_048158365.1. Classification (NCBI taxonomy): domain Bacteria; kingdom Pseudomonadati; phylum Pseudomonadota; class Betaproteobacteria; order Rhodocyclales; family Zoogloeaceae; genus Denitraticella; species Denitraticella aggregata. The sequence goes on from NZ_JBLLNL010000009.1 coordinate 77,959, forward strand.
TGAGCTTGTCGCACGCATTCACGCCATTTTGCGGCGTACGGGACTGGCCAGGCGCGGAGAGGCGCACGGCCAGTCAGCCTTGCCGCTGACCATTTCGCAGGCGAAGCGTGTGGCGACGTGGCGCGGAGAAGCGCTGCAGTTGACCAGCACCGAGTTCAGCATCCTGTCGGTTTTGTTCGAAAACGCAGGCAGTGTGGTATCCAAGTCGGAACTGTCATTGCAGGTGCTGGCTCGGCCACTGACGCGCTATGACCGCAGCCTGGACATGCATGTGAGCAATTTGCGACGCAAGCTGGGTAAGCTCGAGGATGGCCGCATGCCGCTGCAAACGGTTCATGGCAGTGGCTTTGTGCTGTTGAGGGAGTAGTCGGTGCGTTTGCCTGTATTTCTCGTGGATGTGTTGCGAGGGTGTATGCCGACGCGCTTGTTCTGGAAGATCTTTGTGTCGCTGTGGCTGGCGATCGTGGCGATTGCGCTAACGGTTGACTGGATTGTGGATGCGATGTTTCAGCACGAACTGCGGGCAACGCCGGAGTTGTCCGTCGGTTACCGCGCCGAGCTGGCGTCTGGTCTGGTTGCCATGAGCCTGACCCGTGACGGTGTCGAAGCGACGCGGTCCTTGTTCAACAACTGGTCCGGTAAGCGCCCTTTGCCTGTGATGGTCGTTGATGACGAGGGGCGCGACCTGATCGACCGAACAGTAGCTGCCGAGGCACTGATGCAGGCTCGGCAGCTACTGAAGGACAATCCCGGGGCGACTGCGGTGCATGAGGTGCGCGCGCTTGATGGACGGCAGTACCTGTTGTTCGTGCCGCTGCCCATGTTGCCGGCGACACCTCCGAGCGTGCATGTGTATCAAGCCAAGAGTTCCCTGCTAGCTGAGTTTTCAGCGATGACGCTGCTCAGCCTGCTGTTTGCAATTGGGTTGAGCTGGTACCTGTATCGTCCGATTCGTCATCTGCATGAGGCCAACCGACGCTTCGCCGCGGGTGACATGGGCACGCGGATCGGGCCTTTGATTGGCAATCGTAGCGATGAGGTGACTGATCTGGCGCGCGATTTCGATGAGATGGCAAGTTGTGTCGAGGCGACGGTGAGTGCCAAGACACGCTTGCTACATGATGTTTCGCACGAGTTGCGAGCACCGCTGGCGCGCATGCATGTGGCACTGGCGCTGATGCGGCGCAGCCCCGAGAAGGCGCCCGAAATGCTTGATAGAATGGGGTACGAGATTGATCGTTTTGATCGTACGTTGTCCGAAACCCTGAGCTTGTCCAGGCTGGAATCGAACGCGCCCGTGACTGATGAAGAATGCGTGAATCTGGTCGAGTTGCTGGAAGATATCGTGAGTGATGCCCAATTCGAGGCAGGCTTCAGCCGTAACCGGATTGAACTTGAAGCGCAGGGCACCGTGTTGATCAAAGGCCGTAGCGAGCTCTTGCGCAGAGCGCTGGAGAACGTGATTCGCAATGGGATCGTCCACACCCCGGCAGCAGCACCGTTGCATGTCCGCGTCATACAAGAGGCCGCCGGCATGGTGCGGGTGAGTGTGTGTGACCACGGGGGCGGTATTCCGGAGGACGAACTTACTTCCGTCTTTGAGCCGTTTTTTCGTGGTCGTGGTGCTGTCTCAGCCGCGGGTCATGGGCTGGGGCTGTCCATCGTGCGCAGGGCGGTTGAGGCTCATGGTGGACGCGTCAGCGCAGCCAATCTTGAACAAGGCGGTTTGTGCGTGACGTTGGAGCTACCCGTTATGACGCTGGAGACTTAGCCAGAACAAGGGACGGCTTATCCGAAATTGCCTGCTTCGTGCAGTTCATTGATCAGGACCCCAACCGGATGGTGAAACGGGTAAGGCCCTCTACCGAGGTGGCCGTGATCGTGCCCCCATGCGCCTTTACAATGGACTGGGTGATCGCCAAGCCCAGGCCGGCGCCTTCGCCCTGACGGGTGCGTGAGGCATCGACCCGGTGAAAACGCTCGAACAGCAGCGGCAGTTGCTCCGGCGGAATGGTCTCACCCGGGTTGGTGACGGTGATCGAGACCGCGTCCTGGTTCTGCTGGATCGCTACGTCGACGAAGCCACTAGCCGGTGTGTGGCGAATCGCGTTCGACAGCAGGTTGGACAGGGCGCGGCGCAGCATCAAGCGGTCGCCGGTGACTTCCGCTTGGCCGGACACGCTCAGGCGAATGGCCTTTTCTTCAGCCAGCGCTTCATAGAACTCCAGCAGCGCCGCCGCTTCGTCCTCAAGTGCGACGCGTTCGGCCGGCCGGGGCAGCAGGCCGTTGTCCGCTTTGGCCAGAAACAGCATGTCGGCGATCATGCGCGCCAGCCGGTCGAACTCCTCGAGGTTGGAATGCAGCACCTCGTGGTATTGCTCGGCGGAGCGGCTGCGCGACAGCGCGACCTGCGTCTCGGTCATCAGGTTCGAAACCGGTGTACGCAGCTCGTGGGCGATGTCGGCGGAGAAGTCGCTCAGCTGGCGGAACGAGGCTTCGAGGCGTTCGAGCATGCCGTTGAAGGCTTCGACCAGTTCGCGCATTTCGGCCGGTGCCTCCTGCTCCGACAGACGTTCGCCGAGGCGCTCGGCCGACAACCGACCGGCCGTGGCGGTGACCCGGCGTATCGGCGCGAGCCCCTTGCGCGCGGCCAGCCAGCCGAGCATGGCCGCTAGCAGCGTGGCGGCCGAGATGCCGATGCCCAGCTGGACGCGCATCGTCTGCAGGAAGCGAACATGGTGGGCAATGTCGAGTCCCAGCACGACTTCGGCTGCGACCGGCTCGGGCAGGTGAACAATGATCGTGGCCGCCTTGCCGATGAAGGGGGTGCCGTGCGCGTCCCGCCACTTCATCAAAGCCTGGGGGGCGGACGAGTGCGGGTGGCTGCCTGTATCGACGCGGGGATCGAAGCGCTGATCGACGCCGTTGTCGAAGCGATTCGCAAAGCGTTCGTCGAGAATCGCATGCCGCCAGCCGCGCGCGGGGATGCTGACGCGTAGCGCGACCGTGTCATGACCGGCCAGGGCATCGTCCAACCGGCCCTGCAGTGCGACGAGCGCGTCGTCGGACACGGTCGTCGCGAGCAAGGTCTCGATCGCAGCCAGTTTGGCGGCGAGGTCGTGCTGGTCGAGTTCGTCGAAATGCGCCGACACCGCACGATCGACCGCGATACCGACGACGACCAGCAACCCGCTCGCCATCGCGGCGAACAGCAGCGCCAGTCGGGCGGTCAGCGACAGTCCGCGTAGCGACAGAGTGTTCATCCCCAGGTGTCCGCCTCGCGTAAATAGCCCAGGCCACGCGCGCTGCGGATCAGCTTGGGTTCGAAGGTATCAACCCCCTTGGCCCGAAGCCGGCGAACTGCCACTTCGATCACGTGGGTGTCACTGTAGGAGGTCATGTCCCTCACCTGGAAGGCTACAAGCGCGCGGCGAGACCTCGCCCAGTCCCCGGCGCAGGTCGTTCCCCGTTTTAGGTTCGTCCTCGACGAGCAGAGTTTTCACCAATGTGTTCCGCCTGTTGCGATGAGGCGATTTTGCCAGTGTCTGTCACGGGCGTTACGAAGATTACAAAGATGTAATCCCGGTGTCAGCTTGCTGTTTGGATCGCACTCGCATCATGCCGAAGTCGACAGGCTGTGCCCACCGCCATCCACAGCGCAAGTCACCATGTTTCTTCATCCCCATCCGATCAGGAGAACTGTCATGAGAACCTTGTCATCCACCTCGTTGCCCCGTTTCGTTGTCGCGTCGATCGCGCTCGCTGGCCTGGTCGGCCTGAGCGCCGGCCAGGTGATGGCGCAGGCCGGACACGCCGGATCCCACGGTGGTCACGGCGCGGCCGCAGCAAGCGCTGGCGCCACAGAAAGCGCCGAAGCCGCCGCAACGGGTTTGTCGGAAGGCACGGTCCGCCGCGTCAATGCCGGCGCCGGCACGGTGACGATCGCGCACGGTCCCCTGGTGAATCTGGACATGCCGCCCATGACGATGACCTTCCGGGTCAGTGGTGATGCATCGCTCGACGGGCTGACCAACGGCGACAAGATCCGGTTCGCCGCGGACAAGGACGGCGACGAGTTTATCGTGACCGCGATCGAGAAACGGGGCGACTGAGCCGCGGGGCTGCAGGGCGGTCCGTTTGCTGCCAGTCACGAGCTGTCCGGTATCGGGTGTCCAGGTCCATTTACCGTCGTGCCACCCGCTTGCCGGCCATTCGAAATCAACGCCTCCGCCATGCTTACGATGACATCCTTCATCCGCCCCCTGCGGACCACGCTTTTTTGCGCTGCGACGCTCCTGACTGCAGGGAGCCCGGTCGTCCTCGCCGGCGACACGCCTGTCCTTCAGGCCGCGTCGGAACACAGACTTGGCACCGATCTCGACACGCTGATCGCCCATGCGCGCGAGCACAACCCGGCCCTGGCCGCGCGCCGGCTGGATGCGGCCGCCGCACGCGAGCGCGTGGCTTCGGCGACCGCCTTGCCCGATCCGCGCGTCGAGATCGAGTTGATGGATGTGACCAACGCGATGAACCCCGGGCGCTCGGCCACGCTGGTGCCCGGTGAGGTCGGTACGACCACGCTGAGGGTGTCGCAGATGCTGCCGTTTCCGGGTAAGCGCGCGCTGCGCGGGGAAGTCGCCGGTGCGCTCGCGACCGGGGCGGCTGCCGAAGTCGTGCAGACCCGGGTCGAGATCGAGGCCGCGATCCGGCGCGCATATGTGACCTACTTCCGCGCGACCGATCAGGCGCGCATCCTGAACGAGACGATTGCGCTGAACGAGAGTCTCGAAGCACTGGCGCTGAGTCGCTATGAGCTGGGCCTCGCGACCCAGCAGGACGTGCTGCAGGTCCAGGGCGAACTCACGTCGCTCAGGATCGAAGCGGTCGAGCTGGTGCGCCGCCGCACCGCCGCACAGGCCAGCCTGAATGCGCTGCTGCCGCGTGCGCCCAATGCACCACTGGCCGAGCCGGTCGCGTTGCCGACGCTGCCACCGCCGGCCGTTCTGGGGTCCTTGATCGAGCAGGCGACGCAGCATGCGCCAGTGCTCGCACGTGCCCGTTCCGAACTGGTCGCTGCCGAGCGTAACCGCGCCCTGACCTATCGCGATCGCTACCCGGATTTTGGGGTGTCCATCAAAAACAACAGTCCTCGTGGCGGGCGCGACAGCTGGGAGCTGATGCTCGAACTCAACATCCCGTTGCAGCAGGCGAGCCGCCGTGCGCGCGAGCGTGAGGCCGAGTACACACGTGGCGCGGCCGAAGCGCGTCGAGCCGCCGCAGAGGACCGCCTGGCCGGTGCCGTGGGCGAAACCCATGCCGCGCTCGAGGCGCGCCGGGGGCAGGCCGTGCTGATACGCGACAGCCTGCTGCCGCAAACCGAGGCGGGTCTGTCCTCGGCACGGTCCGGATACGAAACCGGCACGGTGGGTTTCGCGTCGGTGCTGGCCGCCCAGCAGCGCGTGTTGAATGCCCGTCTTGCGCTGCTCGAAGCCGAGGCCGAGGCCGCGCTGAGCGTGGCTGATCTGGAACAACTCCTGGGAACCCCATTGTGAAACCCGCCCTCAAGCCTGTTCTGATCGTCACGGTCGTGACGGTTGTGCTCTTCGCCGGCTACCTGGCCGGCCAGTCGTCATCGCCCGGTCACCCTGGCCATTCCGTACTGATCCTCGACTCGCGCGCCGCAGAGGGCCCTGCGTCGGTGTCATCTCCGGCCACTGCTGCCGAAGCGTCCGGGGCAGCGGCCGCCGCTACGGCGGCGCCCGCAGGTGCGCCAGGTGAGCGGGTCATCCTCTATTACCGCAACCCGATGGGTTTGCCGGATACCTCGCCGGAACCCAAGAAAGATTCCATGGGCATGGACTACATTCCAGTCTATGCCGACGAGCAGAGTGACGATGTCGGCACGGTCCGGGTCAGCCCGGCGCGCTTGCAGAGTCTCGGCGTGCGGACCGCACCGGTCGAGCGACGTGTCCTGGACGCGGCGCTGCGAGCGGTCGGCCGGATCGAGTTGGACGAGCGGCGCATCCACGACGTGTCGCCGCGCTTCGAGGGCTGGATCGAGCGACTTCACGTGAGCGCGACGGGAGATCCGGTGCGCAAGGGGCAGCCGCTGTTCACGGTGTATAGCCCGGAGCTCGCTTCGGCGCGGCAGGAACTGGCGATTGCCGAGCAACTACGGGCACGCGCGGGTGAGTCCGACCCCGTGGCACGACAGGGCGCGCAGCGGCTCGCCGAGGCTGCGCGCGCGCGGCTGCGCAACTGGCAGGTCGGGGGTGGGAGCGTTGGGGCAGGGGGCCACAGCGTGGTGTTCAGCGCACCGGCCGACGGCATCGTGCTCGAGAAAGCCGCGGTCGAGGGCATGCGTTTCACGCCTGGCACACCGGTCTATCGCATTGCCGATCTGTCCACGGTGTGGGTACTCGCGGACGTCTATGAACAGGATCTCGCCCGGGTCGAGACCGGCCAGTCGGCGCGCGTCGGCATCGACGCTTTTCCGGGGCGCGATTTCGACGCACGGATCACCTTCATCTATCCGACCCTGAACGCCGCGACCCGGACCACACCGGTGCGGCTCGAGCTGGCGAACAGCGAGGGCTTGCTGCGGCCGGGCATGTTCGCGCATGTGGAACTGGTCACAGGGGGCGACGCCTCGCGCCTGACGGTGCCGATGTCGGCGATCATCGACGACGGCCAGCGCCGCATCGTGCTGGTCGCCGAGGGCGAAGGGCGCTTCCGCCCCCAGATCGTCGAGACCGGGCTACGCGACCGCGACAATGTGGAGGTCCTGTCCGGCCTGGAAGGCGATGAACGGGTGGTGGTGTCAGCCAACTTCCTTATCGATGCGGAGAGCAATCTGCAGGCGGCGCTGGCGAATTTCGGCGAGGGTGACCCGGAAACCGGTCCGGCACGGGTCGAGACCCGTGGCGCCTTCGAGGATTTCTTCGACGACAGCAATACGGTGATGCTGGCCCATGAGGACATCCCCGCGCTGTCGTGGCCGGCGATGACGATGGAGTTCGGGCTGGCCGACCCGGCGCTGGTCGAAGGGCTTGCACCCGGCACGCCCATCCGCTTCGCCTTCGAGGACCGGGGCAATGGCGAGTTCGTCGTGGTCGAGATCCAGTCCGAAGCGGCCGCGGGTGCCGCGCCCTCGGGCTCTATCGATTCCACTGCCGTACCTCCACCCGCATCGTCCGGTGTGTCCGGTGGCGCCCGCCACGAGGGCCACTGACATGCTCAATCGTCTCATCGAGTGGTCCGGGCGCAACGTCTTCATCGTCGTGCTCGCGACGCTGTTCCTGATCGGTGCGGGCCTTTACGCGCTCAAGAACACCGCGCTCGACGCACTCCCTGACCTGTCCGACGTGCAGGTGATCGTGTTCACCGAATTCCCCGGACAGGCGCCGCAGGTGGTCGAGGATCAGGTCACCTATCCGCTCACCACCGCGATGCTGTCGGTGCCCGGCGCCCGGGTGGTGCGTGGCTTCTCGATGTTCGGCGCGTCCTACGTCTATGTGATCTTCGAGGACGGCACCGACATCTACTGGGCGCGCTCGCGTGTGCTGGAGTATCTCAGCTCCGTCGCCGGACGCCTGCCGCAGGGGGTTTCGCCGCAGATCGGGCCGGATGCGACCGGCGTCGGTTGGGTCTATCAGTATGCACTGCTCGGCGAGGGCAAGGATCTGGGCGAGATGCGCAGCCTGCAGGACTGGTATGTGCGTTACCAGTTGAGCCAGGCTCACGGGGTGTCGGAGGTTGCCAGCATCGGCGGCTTCGTCAAGGAGTTCCAGGTCGTCATCGACCCGCATCGCCTGGCCAGCTACGGTATTCCGCTGGAACAGGTCGGCATGGTCATCTCAGCCTCCAACCGTGACGTCGGCGGCCGGGTGATCGAGCTGGCCGAGAAGGAATACATGGTGCGCGGCCGCGGCTACCTGCGCGGTATCGAGGACATCGAGACGCTGGTGTTGGGCACCGATCGGGGCACGCCGGTGCGCGTCAGCGACGTCGCGCGGGTCGAGCTGGTGCCGGCCGGACGGCGCGGCATTACCGAGCTCAACGGCGAGGGCGAGGTCGCCTCAGGCATCGTCATGGCCCGCTTCGGTGAGAACGCCCTCGACGTGATCGCCAACGTCAAGAAGAGGATCGCCGAGATCGGCCCGGGTCTGCCCACCGGCATCGAGATCGTGCCGGTCTACGACCGATCGGAGCTGATCCAGCGCGCGATCGACAACCTCAAATGGACGCTGCTCGAGGAGAGCCTGATCGTCGCCGCGGTGTGCATCGTGTTCCTGCTCCATGTGCGCAGCGCGCTGGTGGCGATCGTCACGCTGCCGCTGGGCATTCTGTTCGCCTTCATCGCGATGAACGCGCTCGGTATTGGCTCGAACATCATGAGCCTGGGCGGCATCGCGATCGCGATCGGGGCGATGGTCGATGCCGCGATCGTGATGATCGAGAACGCGCACAAGCGGCTGGAGCAATTCGAGCGCACTCGACATCTCCCTCCCCTTCAAGGGGAGGGCCGGGGTGGGGATGGGTCTAGCGCGGCCCAAGGCAGAACCCATCCCCCTCCTGTCCTCCCCCTTGAAGGGGGAGGGACCGTAACTGACCGCTCCGTTCGGAATATCCCATCGGACCCGCCTCTCCCAATTCAAGGGGGAGGGACCCAAGCCCAGCGCGCCCGGGTGATCATCGACGCCTGCAAGGAGGTCGGGCCGGCGCTGTTCTTCTCGCTGCTCATCATCACCGTCTCCTTTCTGCCGGTGTTCGCGCTGGAGGGCCAGGAGGGGCGGCTGTTCTCGCCGCTGGCCTACACCAAGACCTTCGCCATGGCCGGCGCCGCTTTCCTGTCGCTGACGCTGATCCCGGTGCTGATGCTGTTCTTCGTGCGCGGGCGGATCCTGCCCGAGGCGAAGAACCCGGTGAACCGCTTTCTGATCTGGAGCTACCGGCCCATGATCAGCGGTGTGCTGCGCTTCAAGTGGGTCACCATCGTGGTGGCGATCGCGGCGATGGCGGCCACCCTTTACCCGGTGCGCCAGATCGGCTCGGAATTCATGCCGACGCTCAACGAGGGCACGCTGTTCTACATGCCGGCCTCGATCCCGGGCATGTCGGTGACCGAGGCCGGGCGCCTGCTGGCGACCACCAACCGCATCATCAAGACCTTCCCCGAGGTCGAGTCGGTGTATGGCAAGGCTGGCCGGGCCGAATCGGCCACCGACCCGGCGCCGATCGAGATGTTCGAGACGGTGATCAACCTGAAACCGGAATCCGAATGGCGGCCAGGGGTGACGATCGATTCGCTGATCGCCGAGATGGACGCCGCGCTGCGCTTTCCGGGCCTGGCCAACTCGTGGACCATGCCGATCAAGGCGCGCATCGACATGCTGTCGACCGGCATCCGCACCCCGATCGGGGTCAAGGTCTTCGGTCGCAACCTGGAGGAGATCGAGCATGTCGCGCGCGAAGTCGAAGCCGTGGTGAAAGCGGTGCCCGGCACCACCAGCGCCTACGCCGAGCGGGTCACCGGCGGCCTGTACCTGGACATCGAGCCGCGCCGCGACCAGCTCGCCCGCTTCGGTCTGACGGTCGACGCCTTGCAGCAGGTGGTGGCGACCGCGCTGGGTGGCGAGCAGGTGACCACCATGGTGATGGGACTGGAACGCTATGGTGTGACGGTGCGCTATCCGCGCGGCCTGCGCAGCGACCCGGAGCGCATCGCGCGCGAGGTGTTCCTGCCGACCGCCAGCGGCATGGTACCGCTCGGCCAGGTGGCCGAAGTCAGCATCCGCAACGGCGCGCCGGCGATCCGCACCGAGAATGCGATGCTGGTCGGCTACATCTATGTCGACACCCGTGAGTCAGACCTCGGCACCTTCGTGCGCAGGGCGCAGCAAGCGGTGGCCGAGCAGGTGAGCTTCCCGCCCGGCACCTATGCCACCTGGAGCGGGCAGTTCGAGTACATGGAACGCGCCAAGGAAAAGCTCCAGATCGTGATCCCGCTGACGCTGGCGCTGATCTTCGTGCTGCTCTACCTCAACTTCCGGCGCATGACCGAAACGCTGATCGTGATGAGCACGGTGCCTTTCGCGCTGATCGGCGGGATCTGGCTGATGTGGTGGCTGGACTACAACATGAGCGTGGCGGTCGCGGTGGGCTTCATCGCGCTGGCCGGGGTCGCCGCCGAGACCGGCGTGATCATGCTGATCTACCTGGACCAGGCCTGGCGCGACGCGCAGGCGCGGTGCGTGGCCGAAGGGCGTTCGCCCACTGTCTCCGATCTCTACCGCGCGGTGATGGAGGGTGCGGTCGAGCGGGTCCGGCCCAAGATGATGACCACCATCACCGTCATCGCGGGCCTGCTGCCGATCATGTGGAGCACTGGCACCGGCTCGGAGGTGATGCGTCGCATCGCCGCGCCGATGGTCGGCGGTATGCTGTCCTCGACCATCCTGACCCTGATCGTGATCCCGGCGATCTATGCGGTGGTCAAGCAGTGGGGGCTGTCACTTCAGAGCCCCGAAAGCGCTTGCGCAACGGACCCGGCTTACCGCGCGCACACAAGCGTGGAGGCATCCAACCAGGGACAAGGAGTCAGAACGTGATCTGCAAACGCCATCTGGCCGGATTGCTCGCAGTCGGCTTGTTGCCGATGGCCGTCCAGTCCGCGCCGCCTTATGAGCCGACTGCGCCGGTTCCCGCGCCACGATACGCTCCGCTACCTCTGCTGGGTGCGATGCCACAACTGGGTGAGATCGATTGGCGCCAGGCCAATGAGACGGTCGGGCGGTTCACCCGCGGGCATATCGACATATTGCGCTGGGAGAGCGAGAACCCGGTCACCGGGCAGATGGAGGCGACCCCGGAAGGGGCGCTGATGAGTGCCTCGGAAGCACTCCGGTCGGCTCTGTCCGCGCGGCCCGACCTGTTGGCGACCACGGCGATGAGTCGCGCTGAACGAGCACGTGCCGACATTGCCGCAGCGGTTTTCTCCCGCGATGTGCTGCGTGCCTGGGTGAGCGCGATCGCCGCTGAAACGGCGCTCGAAAATGCCACGAAAGCCTATGGTGCGGCCGAGACCGGCGCGGAACTCGCTGCCAGAATGACCCGTGTCGGCAACTGGGGCCAGGATCGCCTGTTGCGCGAGCAACTGTCGCTCAAGGACGCGGGGGTGGGTCTGATCGCTGCCAGGCAGGAAGCGACCCGTGCGCGCGAAGCGCTGGCACGGGTGACCGGGTTGTGGGGTGAGGCGGTGCATTTCACGCTGCCGACGAGTTTGCCCGAGTTGCCGGCCGATGTCATGGACGGTTCGGGTCTGGAAGCGCTGGCCTTGTCGCGTCATCCGATGCTGCCGCTGGCGACGCAGGAGGCCGAGCTTGCGCGACGCGCCCTGGGGGCGAACGCGCAGGCGCGCTGGCAGGCACTTGGTGCCGACGCGGTCGAGCAGATGCTGGGCGAGTTCGCCGACGATGCCGCAGTGCTGAGGCGTCCGCCGACTGCCGCCGTATGGGTCGAGGTCCGACGCGCCGCAGTGGGTGATGGTGCGCCCCACGCCTTTCGCACCATTGCCAAGGCGGAGGGCCTGGCCGTGAGCGTGCGCTCGCAGGTGCGCGAAGCCTACATCAACTACCGCATTGCCCACGACCTCGCAGCACAGGCGCTCAGCCGCAAGAACATGCAGACGGCGAAACAGGAAGAAGTGCTGCTGCGCTACAACGGCATGCTGAAGAGTACCTGGGATCTGCTCGATGGCGCCCGCGAGCGGCTCGCCGCGGACACCGTGGCGGCTCTGGCCTTGCGGGACTTCTGGCTCGCGCATGCGAATCTTCAGGCGGTGCTGGCTGGTGCGGACTATCCGGGTGCCGACGGGCTCGCGCAGCCGGCAGGCTCGAAAGCAGCGGGAGGGCATTGAGCATGGACAGGAGACAATTCATCGCCGGCGCCGCCGTCGGAGCGGTGGCCGCCGCCAGCGTGAGCAAGGCCGCCCTGGCCAGTTTGCCCGAGCCGGTCATCCAGACCTCGCCCGACACCGCGCCGCCGCTGATGCCGTCGACCGGCCGCCCGTACAATCCGGTGGTCACCCTCAACGGCTGGACCGCACCCTGGCGCATGAACAATGGCGTCAAGGAATTTCACCTGGTCGCCGAACCGGTCGAGCGCGAGATCGCGCCCGGCATGGTCGCGCGCCTGTGGGGCTACAATGGGCAGAGCCCCGGTCCGACCATCGAGGTGGTCGAGGGTGACCGGGTGCGGCTGTTCGTGACCAACCGGCTGCCGGAGGCAACCTCGATCCACTGGCACGGCCAGCGCCTGCCCAACGGCATGGACGGCGTGGTCGGGCTCAACCAGCGCGCGATCCCGGTCGGCAAGACCTATGTGTACGAGTTCATCGCTCGACGCCCCGGCACGTTCATGTATCACCCCCATGCCGACGAGATGGTGCAGATGGCGATGGGCATGATGGGCTTCTGGGTGACCCACCCGCGCACCCGCAACCCGCTGATCAGCGATGTTCAACGGGATTTCTGCTTCCTGCTCAACGCTTACGACATCGACCCGGGCAGCCTGGTCCCCAAGATCAATACCATGCTCGACTTCAACCTGTGGACCTTCAACAGCCGGGCGTTTCCGGGCATCGATTCGATGAACGTGCGCCTGGGCGACCGGGTGCGCATCCGGGTGGGCAACCTGACCATGACCAACCACCCGATCCACCTGCACGGGCACGAGTTCGAGGTCACCGGCACCGACGGTGGCCCCACGCCGCCCGGGTCGCGCTGGCCGGAGGTCACCACCGATATTGCGGTGGGGCAGATGCGCCAGGTCGAGTTCATCGCCGACGAAGAGGGTGACTGGGCATTTCATTGTCACAAGAGCCATCACACCATGAACCCGATGGGGCATGATGTGCCGACCATGATCGGCATCGACCACCGCGGGCTGCTCGGGCGCATCCAGCAGCTGGAGCCCGAGTACATGATGATGGGCGAGCGCGGCATGGCCGACATGAAGGAGATGCCGATGATGCTGCCCGAGCAGACCTTGGCGATGATGACCGGCTTCGGCCCGCACGGTGCGATCGGCATGGGTGGTATGTTCACTACCTTCAAGGTGCGTCGTGACCAGAAACCGGGCGACTATTCCGATCCGGGCTGGTATGCACAGCCTCCTGGCACGCAGGCATTCGAATGGCAGGGCACCCTGCCCGAACCCAAACGATTCAGTGCCGAACGCCTCAATACCACCGAGGTTCCGGGGTTGCGCCGCTCCGCCCTCGAGATCCAGGTCCGCAAACCCGGCGGTGGTGCTCCCCCGCACTGATAAGCCCGTTGTTCGCCAACCTGATGGAGCCTCACCCGTATGAACAAAAGTACCCTTGCCTCGACCGCGGTCGGATTGGTCCTCGCCATGATCAGCGTCGCGCTCCATGCCCATGGCGAGGCGCGGCACGACTCGAACGCTGCGCCCGTCGTGAAGGAACAGTCCGGTTGGGGTATAGCCGCCGACCCCGAACAGGCGAACCGGTCCGTGGAGGTTACGATGACCGGCGACATGCGCTTCACGCCTTCCGCGGTTCGGGTGCGCGAGGACGAAACGCTACGAATCGTCGTACGCAACGCGGGCCGGATGATGCATGAACTCGTCATCGGAGACGCCGATTCGCTGAAGGAGCACGCCGAACTGATGCTGCGCTTCCCCGGCATGCAGCACGACGAACCGTACATGGCCCATGTTCCGCCGGGTGAGGTGGCCTAGGAGGCTGTCGGACTTGAGGCTGATCTACTGCGCCGGTGGGAGAAGCGGTCCATATCTGCCCGATTTTTCGTTGCATAGAACCACTATGCGCCTCAAAATCGACCAGATCTGTCCTCGCTTTCCCACCCGGCTCGTGACGATCGCTCAAGTCCGACAGCCTCCTAGATCATCTGGACCTTCAATCGCACCGGGGATTTCGAGTTTGCGTGTCTGATCCCGGGGCACTATCAGGCGGGCATGTTCGAAGCCGTCACGGTCGAGCCGTAACGGATCGCCGGGCCGTCGTTCACGGATCGCCTTCAGAGCGGCATCGGGCTGTGGAGCGGGCCTGGCGTCGCGCAGGTGGCCAGTACTCTCGGGATGTCGATCTTGTCCGAGGCAATTGTGCGAAGGAATTGCAGCCGGCCGGCATTTGGTCAGCTATCATCCGGGTCATGTCGGTTGTGGATTCTGAGGAACATCATGGACGCGGAGCAACTCAAGGCAGCCCAGGCGCCGCTCAAGGCGCGCTACAAGGAAGACCCCGCAGCGGCGCTGTGGACGCTCTCCGCTCGCGGCCGCGTGCTGGCCGATCGCCCCGCGCTGCAGGTCGAGACCGGCCACGGCCGGGTCACCGCCGGGCTGCATCCGGCGACCGGTGGCGACGGCAACGATGCCTGCTCGGGCGACATGCTGCTAGAGGCGCTGGTAGCCTGTTCGGGCGTCACACTCAAGGCGGTGGCCACGGCGCTCGGGATAACCTTGCGCGACGCCGTCATCACCGCCGAAGGTGATCTGGATTTTCGTGGCACCCTTGGGGTGAGCCGCGAGGCTCCGGTCGGTTTCAGCGCGATTCGCCTGCATTTCGAGCTGGACACCGACGCCACCGACGCACAGCTCGACAGCCTGCTCGCGCTGTCAGAGCGATACTGCGTCGTGTATCAGACCCTGAAGCAAAGCCCCAGCCTCAGCGTCTCGCGAACGCGCGTTTGAAAGCAGGCCCCGGCAGGTCACCGATCCGTCGCCAGCTTCAGCTGGTCGGCTGAATATTCGAAGCTCAGACCATCGCCGGGCATTCCCAGCCTCGATCGGGGACGGCTCACACATAGATCTACGGCGGTTTCCGGCAAATCGCTGGAAATTACACCCGATGGGCTATCTGGCCACGCGTGGTAACCGGGAGTGTCAAAGTCGGGTCAGTCGGCGGGCATTCCAGCTCGACGGCGCGTGAGCCCCAGGGATGGGTCAGCAGCATCGTTACGTCGTCCCCGGTTTTTCTGAATCGAACCTGCGTGCCCTTATGCTTGTGACTGAGCGGAAACTTCCGGAAACAGGACCTCGGTATAGCCGAAGCGGGTGAAATCGCGAACTCGCATCGGGAAAAGGGTGCCGAACAGGTGGTCGGATTCATGCTGGACGACCCGAGCATGGAAGCCTTCGGCCTCGCGTTCGATCCGATGGCCGAGGGGATCGAAGCCTCGGTAACGTATCCGTCGGTGGCGCGGGACGACGCCCCGCAGGCCAGGAACGGACAGGCAGCCTTCCCAGTTCTCCTCCATGGCGTCGTCGAGCGGGGTGATCCTTGGGTTGAGCAGGATGGTGCGCGGCACGGGCGGGGCGTCAGGGTAGCGGGCGCTGTGCTCGAAACCGAAGATGATCACCTGCAGACCAACACCTATCTGCGGTGCCGCGATCCCGACCCCGCCCGCAGCGGCCATCGTGTCGGACAGGTCGGTGATGAGTGCCTCGAGTGCCGGCGTGCCGAACGCAATCACCGGTGCGGCTGTCTGCAGCAGCCGTGGATCGCCCATGCAAAGAATGTCACGGACCGTCACGATGTCGTCCTGCCTGTTGTTGTGTAGCGCTGTCGGCAGGGCTGGCGGGCGCGCTCACTCTGCGAAGTGAGGCGCTGTGCTGCGCCCGCTCAAGGATCCGCGCCAAGACAGGATCAGTTCGCGAGGTCGAAAAGTCTATTCGGCCTCGACGAATCGTGCTGGTGTGAGAAACGCGGGTTAAGGCTCGCCGCACGCAAAAAACCGACACTGTTCATTCACCATGGAGAACTACGCATTCCACGCTCCCGCTCGGGTGGAGCGTGGAATTATTTCGCGGGGAACAGTTCACCCTTCAGAATGAAATTGCGATCCGTCGGACTTGCCGCGCGGATATTGAGCGATCCGGCACCTTTGAGCCCCTCGAACCGACCCGTGCCACCCACGACCTGCCAGGTTCCGTTATCGAGCAGCATTGGCTTGCCCTCGGGCCCCGGCACGAATACCGCGCGCACGTCCCATTCGACATAGGCCTTGTCGGCGCCATCGGTGAATTCCAGATAGCCGCGCGGATGACCGCCTACGCCGGGCTCGATCGGGTGCATGCCGAATTCGGTTACTGACGCGCCCGCGAGAAAGCCGGTTCCCTCGGCCGTGCCCTCGCGGCGCACCATCAGCACGAAGCGCTTGCTGTCATCCTGAAAATCCAGCCGGAACTGTTCCTTCGGCGACATCAGCGCGGTGATATCCAGTGGATCAGCCAGAGCCGGGGCAAAGGGAACGGCCAGGCAAAGACAGGTGACAAACGATCGGATAGCGACTTTCATAAAACGCTCCTGCACGGGGTTGAACATGAAATGTGATTATCACAAAACGCGCGCGTCAACATATCGTTCCAATCGCGCGCGGACAAGACCATTAGAACACTTTTTATGCCCGACTACATCAGTAGTTGGGACAGGAAGAATAAACGCCCTCATTGCGGGCGCCTTAAAAAAACGTCGCATTATTCGAGGCGCCCTTCACTAAAATGCGAATTCCCGCGTTCGAAATTGCTTGCACCATGACTTCCATTCTTGATCCGTCCGGACTCGCAGTCGGCCAGCATGCGTCGCCGCGCTCGGTGTTGACCATTGCGCTGTGCGCAGAATGGTGTGGCACATGCCGGGAATTCAGGACCGTGTTGGAAGGCCTGGCGGCGACCTACCCGGAGATCGCATTTTGCTGGATCGACATCGAAGACGATGCCGAGATCGTGGGGAATCTCGAGATGGAGAGCTTTCCGGCGTTGCTGCTCGTGCGTGACGGGGTTCCGCTCTATTTCGGCACGACGCTGCCGACCGAAACGGCGGTGGTTCCACTGCTGAGAACGGTTTCCCGAAGCGCGGCCCCGCTGTCGGCGATACCGGACGAGGTACGCGCGATGTTGGTGTCGCTTCGGATTTGAGTGCAGGCTGATTCGGGTCTCACGCGCGGTGCCTGGAGCCGCGACCCGCGTCGGCTTCCGTTCAGCTCTGGGCCGGCACCGGTCTCTCCATCGGCAGTGCCGCGACGCGTTCGTCGCGCTGTCGCTGTCGCCATTCCATGACCGTCTTCAGGAACAGCGTCACCAGTGCCATGCACGCGAGCAGTGCGGCGGCGGTGAAGGCGGCGGCGGTCTTGTAGTCGTTGTTCAGTTGCTCGACCAGCAGGGGCAGGGTCAGCGTCTTGTTGATGATGGTGCCCGAGACCACCGCCACTGCGCCGAATTCGCCGACCGCGCGTGCGTTGGTGACGACCACGCCATACAGCAGCGCCCACTTGATGTTGGGCAGCGTCACGCGGGTGAAGATCTGCCAGCCATTGGCGCCGAGCGTCAGTGCGGCGTACTCCTCGTCGCTGCCCTGGGCCTGCATCAGCGGGATCAGGATGCGCGCGACATAGGGCGCGGTGACGAAGATCGTGACCAGCACGATGCCCGGCCACGCGAAGATGATCTGCACGCCGTTGCCGTACAGCCAGCGTCCGACGGTGCTCTCCAGGCCATAGACGACCAGATAGCACAGACCGGCGACCACCGGCGAGACCGCGAAGGGGATGTCGACCAGCGTTGTCAGCAGCTTGCGGCCGCGAAACTCGTAATGTGTCACGCACCACGCGAGCAGGATGCCGAAGGCGAGGTTGATCGGCACGGTCAGTGCCGCCGCCAGCAGCGTCAGTCCGATCGCGTGACGCATGAAGCGCTCGTCCAGATTCGACACCAGCAGACCCCAGCCACCCGACAGTGCCTGCGCAAAGATGAGGATCAGCGGCAGGATCAGCAGCAGGAAGGCGATGCCGACCCCGAGCACCACCAGGGCCCACTGATGCCAGTGCCGAGGCCGTTTCATCGCGAACTCCTCTGCCACGCCATCAGCCGCCCCTGCACCACCTGCAGCGTGAACATCAGCAGCAGCGACGCGAGCAGGATGACCGATGCGATCGCCGATGCAGCCGCGTAGTCGAACTCCTGCAGGCGAACGAAGATCATCAGCGACGAGACCTCGGTGCGGAACGGGATGTTGCCGGCGATCATGATCACCGCGCCGAACTCGCCGAGACTGCGGATGAAGGCCTGCGATGCACCGGTGACCAGCGCCGGCACCAGCGTCGGCAGGATCACGCGCCAGAAGATCTGCAGCTTGTTCGCCCCCAGCGTGCTGGCCGCCTCCTCATACTCCGGCCCCATGTCCTGCAGCACCGGCTGCACGGTACGCACGACGAAGGGCAGGCTGGTGAAGGTCATCGCGATGACGATGCCCGGATAGGCGTAGGCGACCCGCAAGCCCATCGCGGCGAAGTACTGCCCGAGCCAGCCGGCCGGTGAAAGCAGCACCGCCAGCGTCAGCCCGGCCACCGCGGTCGGCAACGCGAAAGGCAGATCTACCAGCGCATCCAGGATCCGCCGGCCGGGGAACTCGTAGCGCGTGATGATCCAGGCCAGCAACAGGCCGATCAGCATCGCTGCCAGCGTCGCGTACAGTGCCGCGCTGATGGTCACGCGGTAGCTCGCGAGCACTCTACGGTCGGTGATCGCGGCCCAGTACTGCGCCCACGACAGTTCGCTGACGTAGATCAGCAGCGCGGAGATCGGAAACAGGATGATGAGCGAGATATAGAGCGTGGACAGGCCGAAGCTCAGCCCGAAACCGGGCAGAACCGGTGTCTGGGCGAAGAACCACGATTTGCGGGGCGCCGCGAGCGATGCGAGATGGGCTGTAGTCACGGATGCGAGGGCTGGCTGTCGGAAACGGGGAGTCTGCAAGAGAAAGGCCGCGTCGCCGAATGATCGGCGACGCGGCGCGACAACGCTGAACGAGGTTCACCGGGGACGCGCTGACCGCCTGTGGGGCGGCTCTGGTCCGGTGGGTGTCGCTCGCAAGATCAGGGCTTGCTCGCCAGCAGTTGGTCCAACACGCCGTCGGTGGCGAAGTGGGTCGCGGTGATGTTCTGCCAGCTGCCAAAGGCGTCGACCGGATTGATCAGGCGGATCTCGGGAAACTGATCGGCCGTGGCGGCGACGACCTCAGGGTGATGCACGCGCAGGTTGAACGACGTCAGCAAGGTTTGAATGTCCTTCGTGTAGAGGAATTCGAGGAAGGCGTTGGCAACCTCGCGCGTGCCTTTCTCGTCGACGACGCGATCGACGACCGACACCGGAAACTCGGCCAGCACGCTCACCGGCGGGACGACGACCTCATACTCGCCGGTGCCGAACTCGGGGTTCCTGGAGATATTCACCACTTCCGACTCGAAACTGAGCAGCACGTCGCCCTGTCCGTTCTGCGCGAAGGCCACGGTCGCGCCGCGTCCCCCGGTGGGGAAATTTTCGACGTTGTGCAACAGTTTGCCGACGAACTCGCGGATCTTCACTTCGTCGCCACCGAACTTCTCGTTCGCGTGCAGCCATGCAGCCAGGTAGGTGTAGCGCGCGTTTCCGGATGTCTTGGGATTCGGGAAGATCAGCGAGACGTCGTCACGTGCGAGATCGTCCCAGCTCTGGATGTTCTTCGGGTTGCCCTTGCGCACCAGGAAGGCGATGGTGCTGTAGTAGGGCGACGCGTTGTTGGGCAGACGTTCGGCCCAGTTCTCGGCGACGAGTCCGCGCTCGGCGAGGATGTTCACGTCGGTGACCTGGTTGAACGTGACGGTGTCGACCTTCATGCCCTGGATGATGTTCTGCGCCTGGCGCGAACTGCCGGCGAAGGACTGGTCGATGGTCAGATCCTGCCCGGTCTGCTGCTTCCAGTGTGCGACGAAGCGGGGATTCACCTCGCCGAACAGTTCGCGAGCGACATCATAGGAGGCATTGAGGATGGTCTGGCTCTGAGCGAAGACCGCGCCGCTGGTGACGACGGTTGCGGCGAGCGTGCTGGCGAGCAGAAGTTTTTTCAACATGGCGGGTGATTTCTCCTTCGGGGGTTTCATGCGGAACGGGACCGGACTTTCGGGATGAACGCTTTCGGGGCAGTCGCCGTAAGATTTGCAGACCGCAATTCTGTATCGGCGATTTATGTTGCGGAAGTAAAAGATGATGCTTTACATATAACATTTGGGGCATAAACGCCTTGCGCTTTTTCGGGTGCGTCCGCACGAAATGTCGCGCGCAGCCGGCGTTCACCAGGCGAAGCGGTTCAGGATCAGGCGCGTGGGGGGTGCGAGGGCGGCGTGCTGCTCGGGCAGGCCATAGGCGTAGCCCTGCAGCCACACATTGCCGATCGACCGGTCGACCTCCAGCGGTGCATCCAGCCGCGTGACGATGATCTGCGCATGACTGGACTGTTCTGCGAGGCGCGCCAGTTCCTGTTGCGCGCCGTCGTTCGCGATCAGCTTTGCGCCGTCGATCTTGATGTACTGCGCCAGGACGGTCGTCGACAGCGCCCGCCACTGCGCTTCTGATTCGACGTTCACTGCCACGCGAAAGCCGTTCTGGCGATAGTTGCGTAGCACGAATGCGAGCAGATCGACCTGCTCGCTCGCCGCCAGCGGGGTTTCGATCACGATGCGCTCGGGTGGCAGTCCGAGGGCGTCCACGACCCGCCGGAAGGCCGCGCCGTGGTCCGACGTCACCGTCGCGAGCAGGCGTCCGTGAACATTCAGGAACAGCAGCCCGTCGTCCGGGAGCGAGGATATGACGTTGAGCGCATGGATCGTGCGCGCGAGCCGGTCCAGCGCGACCACCCGTTCGTCGTCGGCGTTGGCCGAGAACAGCGTCCAGGGCGACAGATCGCGCTGGCCGCCGACGCCCACGCATCGGAGGAAGGCCTCGTGACCGACCGTATTGCCTGTGCGCGAGTCGACGATCGGCTGAAACACGCTCGACAGCTCGCACCCGAACCAGTCGCCGACGACGCTGCCGTCGGCCAGCCGGCGCAAGTGCCGTCCGGCCTGCTTGTGCAGCGGCAACTCATCGAGGAATTTGCGCACATTGTGAGACGGATCCTTCAGTCCTTGCAAATGAGTGTTCATCGGCGACTCCGGCTTCTCAAACGATGCATTCTTCATACAGCCTGAATTCGTCCGTTCATGATCGTCGGCTCAGAAAGCCCGGTCTTCGCCGAAGGTCACCCGGTGCACCAGACGGTACTGCGGGTGATAGTCCGCGACCGCATAGTGCTGCGTCGCGCGGTTGTCCCAGATCGCCACGGTATCCTTCTCCCAGCGTAGCCGGGCATGGAACTCGGGGCGTTGTAGCACGCCGAACAGGTAAGCGAGCAACGGATCGCTTTCCTGGCGGGTCAGCCCCTTGATATGGCTGGTGAAGTTGGGATTGACGTAGAGCAGCTTCCTGCCGGTGACCGGGTGGGTCCGGATCACCGGATGGACGACCGGCAGGTGTTCGCTGCGGGCGTTGCGGTATACCTCCACGCCATCGGGTTTCTCGAGGAAGTATCGCGGCCAGCCGCTGTGCTCGAAGGAATGCACTGCTTCCAGTTGTTCGAGCCATGCTCGCAGCGCTGCCGGCAGCGCGTCATAGGCGCGGGTCGCGCTCGTCCAGATGGTGTCGCCGCCGCTGGCGGGCACCTCGCGTGCATACAGCACCGTTCCGGTCGGCGGGTTGTGCGAGAACGTGATGTCGGCGTGCCATTGGTCGGTGGTGTAACGATGTCCGCCCGGCTTCGCTTCGATGACCTCGATCGCGCCATGTTCCTGATGCCGGGGAAAGAAGGCCTTGGCCTTGTCCGGATCGCCAAAGATGCGCGCGACCTCCAGATGCTGCTCCAGGCTCAGCTGCTGGCGCCGGAAAAACAGGACCTGGAACTCGGCGAGCGCCCGTCTCAATTCCTCGCGTACGGGGTCTCCGTTCGCCGTGGCCAGATCGAGGTCGTGCACGATCGCGCCGATGTTGGGCGTATAGGGTTCGATCGCGAGCAGTTTGTAGCCCGGTACCGCGTGTTCGGGTTTGGTCATGGCGGTGCTCCTACCAGGAAGGGAAAGGGATCGGCGTGATCAGTGTTGCGGTCGCCACACGATGGCATGCACGTCGAGCTTGCGCGGGATCAGCGTCAGCTCATGGAATACGTAATGGCTCAGATCTTGGCGATCGACACCTCGGTCGATTTCACCAGCGCAATCACTTCGCTGCCGGGCTGAAGCGCCAGTTCATCGACTGATCGGGTCGTGATCACGGATGTGACGATGCCGTGCGCGGTGTCGACATCGATTTCGGAAACGACCGGGCCCCGGATGATCTCCTTGACCTTGCCGCGGAACTGGTTGCGGACATTGATGGAATGAATCGTCATGGCTTGTGCTCCCCTGATTGAACGAGAGACGCACTGTGCATTCTGATTTTTATAACTGCCAATAATATTTGCTGCGATGCATATTCCATTTCGACAAGGTTGTGTCGATCGTGTTCGCCAACGTCGCACCTTCGCGCTCGACGGCGTCAGCCGCGGCGACGAAGTCGGCGTTGGCTGGCGCGACAACCAGGGTCGGACTGAACTGGCGACTTTCAGGGCCGAATAGGACGACCAAGCCGGTCCGGCACTGCATTTCAACCGTGTTCTGGGCTGCCCCATGGCCGATCGCCCGGAGCGTGTCGAATTGCGTCTTGGGCAAAATGCCTCCACAGGCTTCGCCCGACCGACAATCGTCAGGCCGTCGGCTCAATAACCGAACGCGAAACCGTGAATCAAGCCTAACACTGCGCAAAGGCCGAGTACCTTCAGGATGTCGACCTTGTAGCGCCATAGCGCAATGAAGGCGGCGACGGCCACGCCGGCCGAGAAAGCGTCGAAGCCGCCCGAAAATGGCGCATCCGCAACCGCATCCGGCCATAGCACCTGCCAGCCGAAGAACAGCGCGAGGTTGAGGATCACGCCGACCACCGCCGCGGTGATCGCCGATAGCGGGGCAGTGAACTTCAGATTGCCGTGCGTCGACTCGACCAGCGCTCCGCCTGCGAGGATGAACAGGAACGACGGCAGGAAGGTGAAGAAGGTGGCGACGCTCGCACCGATCAAACCCGCCAGAAACAACGAGTCCGGACCGAGGAGTGGGTGCGTCCACGTCCCGACGAATCCGACGAAGGCCACGATCATGATCAAGGGTCCGGGGGTGCTCTCGCCGAGGGCGAGTCCATCGATCATCTGTGTGCCGGTGAGCCAGCCGTAGGTGTCGACGCCACCCTGATAGACGTAAGGCAATACCGCGTAGGCGCCCCCGAAGGTGAGCAGGGCGGCCTTGGTGAAGAAGATGCCCATGTCGGTCAGTATGCCCGCGGGCAGCAGAAGAATGCCGACCAGCCAGAGTGCCAGCCCGCCGGCGAGCAGCTTCACCAGATGCGTGCTGCGGTAACGGGTATGTGGCAACGCCGGCGTGTCGTCGTCGATGACCGCCGGGCCGTAGCGTTTGCCGTCCGAGCCGTGTCCGCCGCCGAGCTGGAACTTTGCGGGGATCAGTCTGCCGCCGATCAGCCCCAGCGTCGCCGCGCCCAGCACGATCAGCGGAAAGGGCACGCGAAAAACGAAGATCGCGATGAACGCCGCTGCGGCGATCGCCCACATGACCTCGTTCTTCAGCGCGCGCGAGCCGATGCGCCAGGCCGCGAAAATCACGATGGCGACGACGGCCGGCTTGATGCCGGTGAACACGCCCTGCACCAGACCCACGTCCCCGAAGGCGAGGTAGATCCAGGTCAGGATCGCGAGAATGAACAGCGAAGGGAGCACGAACAGTACGCCGGCAACGATGCCGCCCCAGGTTCGATGAAGCAGCCATCCGAGATAGATGGCCAGTTGCTGCGCCTCGGGGCCAGGCAGCAGCATGCAGAAGTTGAGCGCATGCAGGAAACGGCGCTCCGAGATCCAGCGGCGCCTCTCCACCAGTTCATGATGCATCATCGAGATCTGACCGGCGGGCCCGCCAAAGCTGATGAAACCGAGTTTCAGCCAGTAGAGCAAGGCCTCGGTGAATGAAGGGTGAGCGGGGCGGGCCTGTGATGCTTCAGGGTCCTGCATGGGGTGGCGTCCTGGTCGATGATCGGTCCGCGAGTCTGGCGCGCATCCCTGCCGAGCCTGCGCGCGTCGAAAAAGCGTCGATTCTAGGAGTCCGGCCGAGCGAGGCGAACGAAGAAGAAACGAGATGATAGGCAGAAAAACGCATAAGCGGACAGCGCGGTGATGTGCATCTTGCTGGTATATGCAATGCACAAATTTGTTGTTCGGCGAGCGTGTGCGCTGTCGGATACTTCGAGGCACGATTCCGAACTGCCGAAAGGCACCCCATATGCTGACTACCCTCATCGTTCCCGGACTGCACGGAAGCGGACCGACCCACTGGCAGAGCTGGATGGAGACGCTGATACCCGGCGCGAGGCGTGTCGAGCAGGATGACTGGGGTAATCCCGACCTCGACCGTTGGTCGGCGCGGGTTGCCGAGCAGATCGATACCTGCGACGGCGGCGCCATTGTCGTCGCACACAGTTTCGGTTGCCTTGCGTCGGTCAGGGCGTCGATGTTGCGGCCCGGACGGATCAAGGGGGCAATGTTGGTGGCGCCGGCCGATCCGAAGAAGTTCGGGGTGTCGAACCGGCTCGCCTCGGTGAGCCTCGACGTTCCGAGTGCGGTGGTGGGGAGTCAGAACGATCCATGGATGACGGTCGCCACGGCGCGCTACTGGGCCCTGCGTTGGGGGTGCCGCTTCATCGACATCGGTGCGGCGGGCCATATCAATGTCGATTCCGGTTACGGACCCTGGCCGGAGGGGTATGTGTTCTACGAGGCCTTGCGCGAGACGGCGACACGGTTTCTGGTAAGGCGTGGCCGATTCCGGTCCTCCGGGCCCGGGGGGAAGGTGACCGTGAGTGAGGGCGCCCGTCGTTTCGCATCGCTGGACGCGGCCTGAACCGGATGCGGGGTTGCGGTTTCTCGTGAAGCGGCGAACGGCCCGCATCGTCGAATCCATATCGCGCGGATTGGAATATGCTAATTCCTCGGGGGTGCTATGCCTCCCAGCGCTTGCCGATTAAGCTTGCGTGTCAATTCCGAAGTGGGCGGGGCAGTGCGCGCCTTGTGACCGCTTGCTTCGTCTCCGCATTTCGATTGGTCTTCATCACCCTGCGTATGAGCATTCAAGTCAGCGGTATCAGCAAGCGCTTCGGCGACTTCGTCGCATTGGACGATGTCAGCCTCGAGTTTCCGTCCGGGGAACTGGTGGCGCTGCTCGGGCCGTCCGGCTGCGGGAAGACGACGCTGCTGCGCGTGATCGCAGGGCTGGAGACCGCCGACAGTGGTCGGGTGATCCTCGACGGCGAGGATGCGTCCGACACCCATGTGCGTGAGCGCCAGGTCGGCTTCGTGTTCCAGCACTACGCGCTGTTCCGCCACATGACGGTGTTCGAGAACGTAGCCTTCGGCCTGCGGGTGAAACCGCGCAAGGAGCGCCCGGACAACGCCGAGATCACGCGGCGCGTGCATCGGCTGCTCGATCTGGTGCAACTCGACTGGCTGGCCGACCGGTATCCGTCTCAGCTTTCGGGGGGGCAGCGTCAGCGTATTGCGCTCGCGCGCGCACTGGCGGTCGAGCCGCGCGTGCTGCTGTTGGACGAACCCTTCGGTGCGCTGGATGCGAAGGTGCGCAAGGAACTGCGGCGCTGGCTCAGACGTCTGCACGACGAATTGCACGTGACCTCGATCTTCGTCACGCACGACCAGGAGGAGGCGCTGGAAGTGGCCGACCAGGTGGTATTGATGAATCATGGCAAGGTCGAGCAGATGGGTACGCCGAACGAGGTGTACGAGCATCCGGCCACGCCCTTCGTCTATGGCTTTCTCGGCTCGGTCAATCTGTTCCACGGCCGGGTGGAGGGGGAGCATGTGGTCGTCGGTGACGCGAGCCTGCTGCATGACGGACGGGATGCGGATCACGGTTCCGAAGTCGTCGGTTTCGCGCGGCCGCACCAGCTCGAGATCGTGACCGATCCGGATGCATCGGAGGGGGTGAAGGCCGTCGTGAGCCGGATCCTTGGTTTTGGGGCAAGCGCCCGTATCGAACTCGACGGTGTCCGCCGAGATGCCGAGATCGGGCCACCGATTCACTACGAGGTCGTCCTCCCGCGGGAGCGGGTCCAGGCCCTTTGTCTGTCGGAGGGGCAGACCGTTCGGTTGGTGCCGCTCGGCTTGCGTATTTTCCGTAGCGAGGTCGCATGAACACTGCCTCGACTGACGAACTCGCGCACTGAACTGCCCGCCACGGTCAGTTGCGACCGATGCGCAGGCGCGGGCGCGAACATCCCGGTCGGTCAGAAGTCGATGTCGAAAGCGACATATTTCAGATTATTAAGGAAGAAATTGTTCTTATGGATGTTCGTTCCGGTCGCTAGACTGGAGCCCGATGCATCTTGGTCAAGGGGGTCGTCTCAGGCCCTTTGCATCCTAATCCGGATGCTTTTACCGATAACCGGTGTCAGCTTTGAATGGAGAAAGAAAAATGCTCAAACGGGTTCTTTTGTGCAGCCTGGCTACGGTGCTCCTCGCGCCCGCGGCCGCCGTGGCGAACGAAGCCTTCGCGCCCTATGGCACTGCGAAGGTAGACATGCATGCCTACCCTGAAATAAACCAGGTCTTCGACGTCAATTACGATAACCCGCGGGACCTGAACATCCTCTACAGTTTCGTCACGAACACCCGAAAGGCGGTTCCGGGAAAAACCGTGATCGTGACCCACGGACCGGAGTTGAGGGCATTCGCCAAGGAAAACTACGAAACCTATCAGGCTGTCATCGACCGGATGCATGAACTTGCCCAGTCAGGCGTCGAGTTCCGCATGTGCAACAACGCGCTTCGCGCGGCAGGTTACAAGCCGGAAGACATGCACGGTTTCGTCACGGTCGTTCCGGCAGGTTTTCCGGAGATCGTGTTGCTGCAGAGCCAGGGTTACGCCTATGTCAATCCTCTGCCTCTCCCGGTACGCGGTATCCGCGATCTCGAGAAGCACGGAAACTGATCGACGCGCCACAAATGATCGACGCAATACCCCTCGTATGGTTCGATTTGGGGCCGTCGGCGGCGTTTGCGTCGAGCGTTCCTTCCCGTCTGCGCAACTTAACGCTTGACCCGCCATGAACACACGCGAGCCGGCCGGTCTGCGGCGCTCTCAACCGGCCGTGGAAGCCAGTATCGGACCCTTCCACACCGCCAAGCAGATCGAGATCGCGGCCGACGTGTTCAAGGCGATCGGGGACCCGTTGCGCCTGCACATGCTGTGCATCATCGCCGAGCGGGAGCTGTGCGTGCAGGAGGTCGCCGAAGCGTTGTCGATCTCGCACAGCAGCGCGTCCAAGCATCTGGGCATCCTGCATCAGGACAGGGTGCTGGCGCGTCGCAAGGATGCCAACAAGGTCTACTATCGGGTCGGCGACGAGCGCACGCTGGTTCTGATATCGATGATTCGGGACGTGTTCTGCCCCGAGCACGCCTGAGCCGCAAGCGGCCCGGCGCATGCCCCGGGCCGCTTGCGGCTCAGGCGGACGTCGGCTTTGGGAACACGCTGTCCCGAATCCGGTCCTCGGTCAGCGCCGGTGCGCAGTATTCGATGAAGCGCAACGCATAGTCGCGCAGGTAGTGACCCCGCCGCAGCGCGATCCAGGTGGTGTTGAGCTCGAACAGGCCCTTGCCATCGAGTAGCACGAGGCCGGCATCGCGCTTCGGGTGGTAGGCCATCGCCGCGATGATGCCGATGCCCAGGCCCAGTTCCACGTAGGACTTGATCACGTCCGCGTCCAGGGCAGACATCACGATGTCCGGTACCAGCCCCTGCTCGGCGAAGGCAGCATCGATACGTGCCCGCCCGGTATAGCCTTCCTGGTAGGTGATCAGCGGAAATTCGGCGATCGCCTCCAGAGTGAGCGGGTTGGCCCGGGCGAGCGGGTGCTCTTCCGGAACGATGACCGCATGCTGCCACTGGTAGAACGGGAAGGTCACAAGGTCCTCTTCCTCGCCGATCGCCTCGGTCGCGATGCCGATGTCGATCTGGCCGGCACGCAACAGCGCGACGATCTCCTTCGGGCCACACTGGTGCAACTGCAGGTGCACGCGCGGAAAGGTCTGCTTGAAGCGTGACACGACCGGCGGCAGCGCATAGCGCGCCTGCGTATGCGTGGTCGCGATCGCCAGATGGCCCTCGTCCTTCTTGGAGAACTGATCGGCCAGACGCTTGATGTTCTGGGTGTCGAGCAGGATGCGCTCGACTACCGGCAGCAACTCCTTGCCTGGCTCGGTGAGGCCGAGCAGGCGCTTGCCCTTGCGGACGAACAGTTCGATGCCGAGTTCGTCCTCGAGGTCCTTGATGTGCTTGGACACGCCGGACTGCGCTGTGTAGAGCGTGTTCGCGACCTCGGTCAGGTTGAAGTTGCGCCGGACCGTCTCCCGGATGATGCGAAGCTGCTGAAAATTCAAGTCGTACTCCCAACCGACGGCAATGTATCGCCGTCCAGAAATACCCGACTGGTCAAGGGCCTGATCCGGGCCTGTCCGCCCTGCACGAGTCCCAGCTCACGAAAGCGCGCCTTCGGCAGTTCGGCGTGCACCAGGTCTTCGCCGTTCTCGACCCGCAACTCCAGGCGCACGGTCGGCCCGACCACGGATACGAGTTCGATCTTCGCCGGCAGCGCCCCCGATCCATCCTGTCCGTTCGACAGGATCTCGATCTCATGTGGGCGTACATAAGCATAACCCTTGCCTTCTCGGCTCTCGCCATGCTCAGGCGCGGGCAGCGTCAGATCGCCGATGCGTGCATGACCGTTCTCGACGCGCGCATGGAACAGATTGACGTTGCCGAGGAACTTGTAGACGAAAGGGTTGGCCGGACGATCATAGACATCCTCGGGCGTGCCCTCCTGCTCGACCTTGCCGTGATTCATCACGACGACCCGGTCCGACACTTCCAGCGCCTCCTCCTGGTCATGGGTCACGAACACGCTGGTCACATGGATCTCGTCATGCAGTCGCCGCAGCCAGCGGCGCAGTTCGGTGCGCACCTTCGCGTCCAGCGCGCCGAAGGGTTCGTCGAGCAACAGCACCTTGGGTTCGACCGCGAGTGCCCGGGCCAGCGCGATGCGCTGACGCTGGCCGCCCGACAGTTGCGAGGGCAGGCGGTGCGCGGTCCAGTCGAGCTGGACCAGTTCGAGCAGTCGCATCACGCGACGCTTGATCTCCGCCTTGTCCGGCCGGATGCGGCGCGGTTTCACGGTCAGACCGTAGGCGACATTGTCGAACACGCTCATGTGCTTGAACAGCGCGTAATGCTGGAACACGAAGCCGACGCCGCGGTCGCTGACATGCACGTCGGTGGTGTCCTCGCCGTGAAAGCGGATGCGCCCCGAATCCGGATGTTCGAGCCCGGCGATGATGCGCAGCAGCGTGGTCTTGCCCGAGCCCGAGGGGCCGAGCAGCGCGGTCAGCTGGCCGTCGGGAAGCGACAGGCTGACATTGTCCACCGCGACGAAGTCGCCGAAGCGTTTGTTCACGTTCTCGATTTCGATACTCATGGTGTCTTCTTCCTAGGTCCGGTCAGTCCTGCTGCGCCTTGCGTGCGCGCTCGTCTTGCCATTCGACGAAACTCTTCACCGCGATGGTCACGATCGCCAGCCCGGCGAGCAGCGACGACACCGCGAAGGCGGCAGTGAACATGTACTCGTTATAGAGCACCTCGATGTGCAGCGGCATCGTGTTGGTTTCGCCGCGAATGCGGCCCGACACCACCGCCACCGCGCCGAACTCGCCCATCGCGCGGGCGTTGCACAGGATCACGCCATAGATCAGGCCCCACTTCACGTTGGGCAGCGTGACCCGCCAGAAGGTCTGCCAGCCGTTGGCACCGAGTGTCAGCGACGACTCTTCCTCCTCCTTGCCCTGTTGCTGCATCAGCGGGATCAGTTCGCGTGCGACGAAAGGGAGCGTGCCGAACGCGATCACGATGATGATGCCGGGCACGGCGAAGATGATGCGCAAATCGTGACTGGCGAGCCACGGCCCGAGCCAGCCCTGGGAACCGAGCAGGATCACGAAGATCAGGCCGACCACCACCGGCGAGATCGCGAACGGCAGGTCGATCAGCGTGATCAGCACGGACTTGCCACGGAACTCGAACTTCGCGATCGCCCACGCGGCGACCACGCCGAAGACCAGATTCAGCGGTACGACGATGAGGACGACCAGCAGCGTGAGCCGGATCGCAGCGGCGGCGTCGGGCTCGACGATGGCGTCGTACCAGACCTTGAGACCCTGCTCGAAGGCGCTGTAGAGGACCACCGTCAGGGGCAGCACCAGGAACAGCGCGAGGAAGGTCAAGGCGACGCCGATCAGCACGCGCCGCAGCCACGCCGGCTCCTCGGTGGCGCGGTGCCATGCAAGTTTGTGGCCGGAGGCGGCACTGGCCGCGCCACCCGGGGCCCGGATTTCTGAAGCAAGCGAACTCATCGGATTGTCTCTCATCGGTAGCGGCGCGAGGTCCACCACTGCAGGCCGTTGATGATCAGCAGCAGTACGAACGCGGTGAGCAGCATCACGGTGCCGATCGCGGCTGCGCCCGGATAGTCGTACTGCTCGGCCTTGGCGACGATCAGCAAGGGCGTGATCTCGGTACGGTAGGGGAGGTTGCCGGAGATGAAGATCACCGAGCCGTATTCCCCGACAGCACGCGCGAAGGCCAGCGCGAAGCCGGTCAGCAGCGCCGGCAGCAACGCCGGCAGGATCACCCGCCGTATCGTCGTCAGCCGGGTCGCGCCCATGATCGCCGAGGCTTCCTCGACCTCCTTGTCCAGGTCTTCCAGCACGGGTTGAACCGTGCGCACGACGAAGGGCAGACCGATGTAGGTCAGCGCGACCACGACGCCGAGCTGGGTGTAGGCGATGCGGATGCCGAACACGTCGAGATACTGTCCGATCCAGCCGGTGGATGCATACAGCGTCACCAGCGCGATACCCGCGACCGCGGTCGGCATCGCGAACGGCAGGTCGACCAGCGCATCGACGATGCGTTTGCCGGTGAAGCGGTAGCGCACCAGCACCCATGCGACGATCGCACCGAACACCAGGTTGATCACTGCGGCGATGAAGGAGGCGCCAAACGACAGCTTGTAGGACGCGACCACCTGCCGGCTGCTGACCGCATGCCAGAAGTCGTCCCAGCTCATCTGAGCGGTATAGATCAACAGGCCTGCGATCGGCAGCAGCAGGATGAAGCCGAGATAGAAGACGGTGAAACCCAGCGTGATGCCGAAACCGGGAATCACGCTCTGCCGGCGTAGCGCGAAAGCCATTGCTTGTTCTCCATCGGTGCGACGCTCGTGCCAGGGCCGGCGCCCCTGTCGGGGAGCCGGCCCTGGTGGTGACGCACGATTACTTGTGAATTTCGCTCAGGATGCGGTCGAATACGCCACCGTCGTTGAAGTGGGTTTCCTGGGCGGTCTTCCAGCCGCCGAACACGTCGTCGATGCCGAACAGATTGGCCGCAGGGAAGCGTTCGGCGAACTCGGCGGCGATGGTCGGGTTGGACGGGCGGTAATAGTGCTTGCCCGCCAGACGCTGCGCGTCTTCGGTGTAGAGGAATTCGAGATAGGCCTGCGCGACTTCGCGGGTGCCCTTGCGGTCGACGTTCTTGTCGACGACGGTCACGGGCGGTTCTGCCAGGATGCTGATCGACGGCACGATGATCTCGTATTCACCCTTGCCCAGCTGCTCTACCGACAGGAAGGCTTCGTTTTCCCACGCGATGAACACGTCGCCGATGCGTCGCTGCACGAAGGTGTTGGTCGCACCCCGGGCGGCCGGGTCGAGCACCGGTACGTTCTTGTAGATGTCGCGCACGAACTCGTAGGCCTTCTCCTCGCTGCCGTACTTTTCCAGCGCAAAGCCCCAGGCAGCGAGATAGTTCCAGCGTGCGCCGCCGGAGGTCTTCGGATTCGGTGTGATCACCTCGACCCCTTCGCGCACCAGATCATCCCAGTCCTTGATGTTCTTCGGGTTGCCGGCACGCACCAGCAATACGATGGTCGAGGTGTAGGGCGAACTGTTGGATGGCAGGCGGCTCTGCCAGTCGGCCGGGATCAGGTCGGCGCGCGAATGCATGGCGTCAATGTCATAGGCCAGCGCCAGCGTGACCACGTCGGCGTCCAGCCCGTCGATGACCGCCCGCGCCTGAGAACCTGCGCCCCCATGTGACTGACGGATATCGACCTGTTCTCCCTTGAGCGCTTGCCAGTGCTGCTGGAAGGCCGCGTTGTATTCGCGATAGAACTCGCGGGTCGGGTCGTAGGAGACATTGAGGATGCTGGTCTGTGCCGACGCGAGGGCGCTCACGCCGAGTGTGGCGGTGGCAAGTGCGGTCAGGGCGAGCTTGCGGAAATTGAAACGACGCATGGGGACTCCCGAGGGTAATGTTTTCAGTTGCTAAACGAATGCTTGCGGGAGTGCATTAAAGAGTCTGGGAGAGAATCCGTGAACCAATCAGATCTGTGTTGCTTAGCAGCAAAAATGCTTAGGGCTGGATGGCATATCGATATTCCTGCGATCCGCTGCCGCACAAACGCGCCTGGGTGTGAGACGCCTGGCCGTGCCCGATGAGCGTTTTCAGGCGCGGCCGACCACCTCGCATCTGGTCCGGAATCCGTCGCACACAAACAAAAAGGCACCCGAAGGTGCCTTGTCGACTGGCGCTTTGAGCGTATCAGGCCGCGTAGTTCTGCGACGCGAAGTCCCAGTTGGCCAGACTGTTGAGGAAGGTCGCGACGAAGTCCGGACGACGGTTGCGGTAGTCGATGTAGTAGGCGTGTTCCCACACGTCGATACAGAGCAGGGCGGTGTCACCGGTCGTCAGCGGCGTACCGGCCGCACCCATGTTGACGATGTCGACCGCGCCATCGGCCTTCTTGACCAGCCAGGTCCAGCCGGAGCCGAAGTTGCCGATCGCCGATGCGGTGAAGGCCTTCTTGAAGTCCTCGAACGAGCCCCACTTCGCCTTGATCGCGTCGGCCAGCGCGCCGGTCGGCTCGCCGCCGCCGTTGGGTTTCATGCTGTTCCAGAAGAAGGTGTGATTCCAGACCTGGGCGGAGTTGTTGTAGATGCCGCCGGCCGGGGCCTTCTTGACGATGGCTTCGAGGTCGAGGTTCTCGAACTCGGTGCCCTTGATCAGATTGTTCAGGTTGGTCACATAGGCCTGGTGATGCTTGCCGTAGTGGAACTCCAACGTCTCGGCGGAGATGTGCGGCGCCAGTGCGTCCTTGGCGAAGGGCAGGGCGGGTAGGGTATGTTCCATGAGATTCTCCTGTGTTGAGTCCTGAAGGGTTCATCGAACCGGGACGGTTCAAAGCCTGACTATTCTAGTCGGGATTAGCGCGGGATGACAACGTCCGTGTCACCCTCCGAGCTTCAGCGGGTGCCGCTGTCCGGTGACGACCCGGGCGACGCGCGCCGGCGCAGGTCCGATACTGTTACGGCCAGTTCGCCGTCGCTGAGCTCGATCGAGACATTGTCGCCGATCTCGACCGCATCGGTCGAGCGCAGGATGCGTCCCCGTGCGTCGCGGGTGATGCTGTATCCGCGTGCGAGCACGCCCGCCGGCGCGAGATGGGCGAGGTGGGCGCCGAGCGCTGCGACGCGATCGTCGTGTCGGTGCAACCTGGTTCGACCGGCCTGAGCGAGGCGTTCGGCCAGGCGCTGGAGGTGTTCCTGATGTCGTGTCAGCGCGGGATGCGGCGAGCGCAACTGTAGTCGCAGCATTCGGGTCCGCGCCTGTGCGCGCTCGATGCGCTGATCGAGCCCGAGTCGCAGGCGGCGCGCGAGCGCGTCGAGTTGCTCGGCCGAGCGCGACAGACGGTCGCGCGGATGTCTGAAGCGCAGTGCAGCCCGGTCGACACGCTGTTCCAGCGCATTGAGCCGCGTCCGGAAGCGCTGGGCGAGCAGATGCTCGAGCACGCCGAGGCGGGCGGCCGCGTCGACGAATCCTCCGGACGCGAGCTCCGCGGCGCCGGTCGGTGTGGCCGCCCGCAGGTCGGCGACGAAATCGGCGATCGTGACGTCGGTCTCGTGCCCGACTCCGCTGATCACCGGTACCGCGCACGCGCGGATGCTGCGTGCGAGCGACTCGTCGTTGAATGCCCACAAGTCCTCCAGGCTGCCGCCGCCGCGCACGACCAGCAGCACATCGATCTGGTCTTCGGCCGCGCGTGCCGACGCGGTGCGGACCGCGCTGGCGAGCGCCTGACCGGCACCGTCTCCCTGGACCGGAGCCGGATACAGCACCAGTGGCAGATGCGGTGCGCGTCGCCGCATCGCGGCCACGACATCCTGCAGCGCGGCAGCCGCGGGTGAGGTCACGATGCCGACCCGGCGCGGAAAACGCGGAATGTCCCGCTTCAGTGCCCCATCGAACAGGCCTTCGGCAGCCAGCCTGTCCTTGAGCCGCAGGAACGCTTCGAACAGGTTACCGGATCCGCCCTGTCTCAGGCCTTCGACGCTCAGCTGAAAATCGCCGCGTGCTTCGTACAGCGTGACCTGCACTCGCGCTTCGACCTGCATGCCGTTCTCCGGCCGGAAACCGAGCAACTGGGCCTTGTTGCGCCACATCGTGCATCGCACCTGGGCCTGCTCGTCCTTGAGCGTGAAATACAGGTGTCCGGAGGCGGCGCGGGTCAGGTTGGAGACCTCGCCCGCCACCCGCAGCAGCGGAAAGCTGCGCTCGAGGGTCGTTCTGGCCAGCCGGTTGAGCGCGGAGACGCTGAGGACCTCGGTCTGGGCGCTCGACAGTGGAGGAGGATTCGATTGCAGCGACATGGGCCGGAGTGTAGCAGCCGGGTGTGCGCGCTGCGGCAGAACACGCCCGGAGGGGCCGGACGGCGCCCTGCTATCCACACGCATTAGGCGATGTCAATCCCCCGAAAAAAACACTTATGGATCAAAGGCGTATTTTTAAGTATATGATTTACATGTGAAAATTTGTTGCATCATTTTGCAGCGATCTAGTGACGTGCCCGCGGGATCGGCCGTTCAGCGTGGTGGCGGGTGTTAGTCCACAAGCTTATCCACAGGATCTGTGGATTGCGTCGCGATCGTTACCGGTTGAACGCTGGGGTACGAGGCGGCCGCCGGACAGGGGTGAAGGGCGGGTTTGTACCTATTTTCGTGACCGCAGACGCTGCGCTAGATTGGCCAATCAACGGTGCTGAACACACATCATGGCCGCGGGCGTCGAAACGATACGCTCCCTCAGGACGATGGCTGGCAGGATTGCCGGGCGGCGCCGAGCGATATTCATAACTGAAGAAGGAGACATTCGAATGAGAGTGAAGCGATTTCTGTGCGCGTCCGCGCTCGCGCTGGCGGCACCGCTGGTCGGAGCCCAGCAGCAATTGTCCATCGCGACCGGCGGAACCGGCGGCGTGTACTACCCGATCGGGGGCGGCATCGCGGAACTGATCAATCGGCACATCGAAGGTCACTCTGCGGTTGCGGAGGTCACCGGCGCGTCTGTCGAGAACATGGGGCTGATCGCCCGCGGTGACTCCGACCTGGCGCTGGTGCTGGCCGACACGGCCTATCAGGCCTACACCGGTACCGGACGCTTCGAGGGTCGCCAGATCAGCGCTGCCCGCGCGATCGGTTCGATCTATCCGAACGCGGTCCAGATCGTCACGCTGGCCAACTCGGGCATTACCAGTCTGCAGGACCTGCGCGGCAAGCGGGTGTCGGTCGGCGCCCCGGGCAGCGGCACGGAGGTCAACGCCAAGACGCTGCTCGAGTCCAACGGCCTGAGCTACGAGGACAAGGCGATTCAGCGGCTGAACTTCAACGAGACGGCCGATGCGTTGCGCGACGGTGACATCGATGCCGGGTTCTGGAGCGTCGGGCCTCCGACCAGTTCGATCATGAACCTCGCCGCGACCCGCGACATCGCACTCGTCCCGCTCAGCGCAGAGGAGATTGCGAATGCGCAGAAGGCGGAGCCGGTGTTCGCGCCCTACACGCTGCGCGCCGGCATCTATGACAAGGTGGACCAGCCGGTGAATACGATCAGTATCCCCAATGTGCTGGTGGTCAGTGCCGACATGTCCGACGATACGGCCTATGCAATCACCAAGGTCCTGTTCGAGAAGACCGCAGAGCTGATCGCGATCCATCCGGCGGCCAACGACACCACGGTCGAGTTCAGCCTGACCTCCACGCCGGTGCCGCTTCACCCCGGCGCGCTGCGCTACTACGAGGAGATCGGCGCAGCGGTGCCTGACCGCCTGAAGCCCTGACCGACAGGGCGCATGGTTTCGTGCGCGATGCGCGGGTGCGGGTTGGTGCTCGCGCTCGCGTTTTCGATTTCAGGGCAGGCGACGGCCGATGCGCGCATCGTCGTGACGGACGAGACGGGCACCCTGCTGACCGCCTTCGAGGTCCGCGACGGTGAACAGTGGTGCCTGGTCTGGAACCACTCGGTGGCCGGCTTTCCGGTTCGCGACTGTTTCGTTCGCCGGTCAACCACGCTGGTGCTCGATTCCAGTCATCAGCCCGATTTCGCTGCCGGTCTCGGTCATTACGAAGGCCGTGGCACGATGGTCGCGGACGCGCGCGGCGGCTACCGGATCGAGGCGATCGACGAACCGGTGCCGGACAACCGTCTTCGCCTGCGCGTGGGCAGTGCGGCGGTCGATCATCGCATCGAACACGCCGCCGGGCAGTTCAGTCTGAGCGCGGTCGCGGAACATCGGCGGGTGC
Source organism: Denitraticella aggregata (assembly GCF_048158365.1). Classification (NCBI taxonomy): domain Bacteria; kingdom Pseudomonadati; phylum Pseudomonadota; class Betaproteobacteria; order Rhodocyclales; family Zoogloeaceae; genus Denitraticella; species Denitraticella aggregata. The sequence continues at coordinate 114,695 of NZ_JBLLNL010000009.1, forward strand.
AGATCAGCCTCTTCGATTCGAGTGAAGGGCCTGTGCCCATGAGGACACCATGAGCCAGCAAGAACATTCACTGCTCGGGCCGAGCGGCAGCCATTTCCGGCCGATCTTCCTGCTGATCACGGTGGTCGCGGTGGGTTTGTCGCTGTTCCAGCTCTACTCGGCCGGCATCCAGCAAATGGGTCTGTTCTATCAGCGCAGCATCCATATCGCGCTGATCATGATGCTGGTGTTCCTGATGTACCCGGTCTTCGGCTCGGGGCGCAAGCGCGGCATCCTCGGCGGGATCATCGATATCGCGTTCTTCGCCGGTGCCATCCTCACCGGCTTCTACCTGTCCTACAACCTCGACGCGATCATCGCGCGCGCCGGGTTCTGGAACCAGACCGACATCATCGTAGGCTGCATCGCGATCGTGACCGTGCTCGAGGCCTGTCGTCGCGCGGTCGGCATCGGGCTGACCATCATCGCGGTCGTGTTCATCGTCTATGCACTGGCCGGTCCGCGCGGTGCACTGCCATGGCTCGCGGATTACCTTCCGGGGATCCTGTCGCATCGCGGCAACTCGGTGGAACGTCTGATCGGACAACTGTATCTGGGCCAGGAGGGCCTGTTCGGCCTGCCGCTCGGCGTCGCCGCCACCTTCATCTTCGTGTTCGTGCTGTTCGGCGCCTTTCTGGAGGTGACAGGTGCCGGCAAATTCTTCATCGATCTGGCCTATGCGGCCACCGGACGTCAGCGCGGTGGGCCGGCCAAGGCGGCAGTGCTCGCTTCGGCCGGCATGGGTTCGATCTCGGGTAGCGCGATCGCGAACGTGGTCACGACCGGCGCCTTCACCATTCCGTTGATGAAGCGCCTCGGCTACCGGCCCGCACAGGCCGGCGGCATCGAGGCCGCGGCCAGTACCGGCGGGCAGATCATGCCGCCGCTGATGGGCGCGGGGGCCTTCCTGATGGCCGAATACACGCGCGTGCCCTATCTGGAGATCGTCAAGGTCAGCATCATTCCGGCGATCCTGTATTTCGGCACCGTGTATCTGTTCGTGCACATCATTGCGCTCAAGCAGGGCATGAAGGGCATGACCGCCGACGAGTTGCCGTCGGTGCGGCAGGTGATGCGCGACGGCTGGCATTTCGTCGTGCCGCTGGTGGTGCTGGTCTATCTGCTGGCGATGCACATGTCGCCGATGCGGGTCGGTTACTACGCGGTGGTGTCGGTGGTCGGGGTCGCCGTGCTGCGCTATCTGGTGTGGTTCTTCGTCATCGGTCCGCGTCATGGACATCCGGTGGACTGGGCGCGCATCCGGGCGATGATGGTCAACGGCCTGCGCCTGCTGATCGAGGGGCTGTCGTTGGGCGCGCGCAATGCGGTGCCGGTCAGCATGGCCTGTGCGATCGCCGGGATCATCGTCGGCGTGGTCGGTCTGACCGGGCTCGGCCTCAAGTTCTCGTCGATGATGATGGCCTTCTCGGGCGGCAACATCGTGCTCGCACTGCTGATGGTGATCATCGCGAGCCTGATCCTGGGCATGGGACTGCCGGTGACCGCGGCCTATATCGTGCTGATCGTGCTGGTGGGGCCGGCACTGTCGAACGAGTTCGGCATCCCGTTGCTGATCGCGCACCTGGTGGTGTTCTGGTATTCGCAGGACTCCAACGTGACCCCGCCTGTCGCGCTGGCGGGTTTCGCCGGCGCTGCGATCGCGGGCAGTAAACCGATGGAAACCAGCTTCCAGGCCTGGAAGTTTGCCAAGGGCCTGTACCTGATTCCGCTGTTCATGGTGTTCAATCAGGAACTGATCATGGGCGGTCCGCTGCTGGTGGTCATCTGGAACGTGGTGATCGCGGTCTGTGCGCTGGCGGCTTTCGCGGCCGCGCTCGAAGGCTACCTGTTTACGCGGATGGGCCTGCTGTCGCGCCTGCTGATCGTGCCGGCGACGATCGCGATCTTCTACCCCAGCTTCATGTTCGAGGCGTCCGGGCTCGGCACGATCATCGCCCTGCTCGGTCTGAACTGGATCGCGTCCCGACGCGAAGCCGCTCCGGCCTGACTTGGCAGCCACCGCGCATCGACGCCCGATGCCGATGCTCGCCACCGGTGATGCGTGTGCGCGGGCACGCCGGATCGGGACGGAGCTTGCCCTTAGCCCGGTCGAGCGCTAGAGTTCCGGCTTTCGGATTGGGGAGAACGGGTGCGTGTTCGCAATCATTGAAGCATCCGGATGGCCGATCTGGCCCCTGCTGCTGGCATCGGTCATCGCGGTCGCACTGATCATCGAACGCTCGATCAGCCTTAGACAGGTCAAGGTCTGTCCGCAGGGTCTGCTCGACGACGTGCTGGCCGATCTGCGCATGCATGGCGTGACCACGCAGATGACGAAAGAGGTCGCGGCCCATTCCCCGCTCGGCAAGGTGCTCGCCGCGGGCCTGCGCAACGTCAGCAGCTCGCGCGAGATCATGAAGGAGTCGATCGAGGAGACCGGTCGCGCGGTGGCGCACGAGCTGGAGCGCTACCTCACCTCACTCGGCACCATCGCCGCCATCAGTCCGCTGCTCGGGCTGTTCGGCACCATCATCGGCATGATCGACATCTTCGCGTCGCAGGGTGTCAGCGGAGCGAACCCGCAGCAGCTTGCCCAGGGCATCTCGATCGCGCTCAACACGACCGGCCTGGGGCTGATCATCGCGATCCCGGCCACCATCTTCTGGCGTCATTTCCGCGCGCAGGTCGACAGCCTGGTGATCGACATGGAGCAGCAGGCGATCAAGCTGGTCGAGGTCGTGCATGGCGAGCGCAGAGCGTAGGCCGGCGCGATGAACTTCCAGCGCGGCAGCCGCCAGGAGGCGCCCGAGGTCAATCTGATACCGCTGATCGACGTGGTGCTGGTCATCATCATCTTTCTGATGCTGACGACCACTTTCTCCAAGGTGTCGGGCCTGGAGATCAATCTGCCGACCGCGGATGCGGAAGCGACCGAGGCCCCGGCCAATGAGATCACGGTCGCGGTGACCGCTGCCGGGGACGTCATCATCGACGGCACGCCGGTCGGGTCGCGCGGGATCCCGGCGGTCGCGGCCGCGCTCGGCCGGGCCGTGACGCCCGGCGCCGGCGATCCGGTCATCGTGATCAATGCGGATGCACAGGCTTCCCACCAGAGCGTGATCGATGTGATGCAGGCGGCGCAGCAGGCCGGTCTGCCGCAGATCACCTTCGCGATACAGTCGCCACAGGACTGAAGACCCGATCCGGTTTTCGGTCCGCATCGGACGCGTCCAACCATGCCGCAGAAGCCGCCCGCCTTCTGGAAGTCTCGCTCGCTGGCGGCCATGTGTCTGCTGCCGCTGGCCGCGCTTTTCTGGCTCCTTGTGTCTGTCCGGCGCAGCCTGTTCCGTCACGGCGTTCTCGCCTCGGTGAGACTGCCCGTCCCGGTGATCGTGGTCGGCAACATCGCCGTCGGCGGAAGCGGCAAGACGCCGGTGGTGCAATGGCTGATCGATGCGCTGCGCGGCGCCGGTTATCGTCCGGGTATCGTCAGTCGGGGCTACGGCGGTGCGTTCGAAGGCGTCACGATGGTGGATGCCGACGCCGACCCGGCGCGCTACGGGGATGAACCGGTGCTGCTTGCGCGCACCTGTGGCTGTCCGGTCGCGGTCGGTGCCGATCGGCCGGCCGCCGCGGCCCGATTGCTTGCCGATCATCCGGAATGCGATGTACTTGTGTCCGACGACGGCCTGCAACACTATCGGCTGCAGCGCGACATCGAGGTCGTCGTGGTCGATCCGGATACGCTCGCCAACCGCTGGCTGTTGCCGTCCGGACCGCTGCGCGAAGGCCTGTCCCGGCTGGCCGATTGCGATGTGGTGGTCGCACACGGGGTGCTCGATCCCGCGCTGGTGTCCCGTTGCGGGACGACGCCGGTCAAACGCATGCGCCTGGCCGGCGAGCAGCTGCAGCGGCTGGGCGCACCGGACGATAGCGTGCCGCTGTCGTCCTTCGCGGGTCGCCGGGTGCACGCGATCGCCGGAATCGGACGGCCCGAGCGCTTCTTTGCGCAGCTGGCCGCAGCGGGGCTGGACGTCGTGCCGCATGCCTTCCCGGATCATCATCGCTTCGAGGCTGCGGATCTCGCGTTCGACGAGGATGCTCCGCGCATCATGACGGCCAAGGATGCGGTAAAATGCGTAATCTTTGCGCTGGCCGATGCCTGGGTTCTACCGGTGGCCGCTCGCATCGAGCCGGGCATGCAAGACACAATACTGGAGAAACTGAAGCATGGACGCGAGGCTGCTTGAAATCCTGGTGTGCCCGATCTGCAAGGGTCCGCTCGACTTTCTGAAGAACAGGCAGGAACTCGTGTGCAAGGCGGATCGTCTCGCCTTCCCGATTCGCGACGGTATCCCGGTCATGCTCGAGGAGGAGGCGAGGCACATGAGTGCCGAAGATGTAGACGCATTGCGCAAGCGATGAACGGCTTTCATGTCGTGATCCCGGCGCGTCACGCGTCGACCCGACTTCCCGGCAAGCCGCTGGCAGACATCCACGGCCGGCCCATGGTGGTGAGGGTCCTCGAGCGCGCCAGCCGTGCCGGTGCGCGTTCGGTCTGTGTGGCTACCGATCACGCGGATGTGTTCGATGCGGTGCGCGCCTGCGGGGGCGACGTGCTGATGACGCGCGCCGATCATGCCAGTGGCACCGACCGGCTCGCCGAAGTCGTCGAGGCGCGTGCGTGGGCGGATGACGATATCGTGGTCAACGTTCAGGGCGATGAACCCTTGATCGAACCGGCGCTGATCCGCGGCGTGGCGGCTGCGCTCGATGCCGCGCCGCAGGCCGCGGTGGCGACCGCCGCGCACCCGTTGGCAGATGCCGACGCCCTGTTCAATCCCAACGTGGTGAAGGTGGTGTGCGATGCGGCCGGCTTCGCGCTCTATTTCTCGCGGGCGCCGATTCCGTGGGCACGTGACGCGTTCGCGCTGAACCGTGCCCAATTGCCCGACGGATTGCCGGTGCTCAGGCATGTCGGCATCTATGCATACCGGGTCGCATTCCTGCGCCGTTACGCCGATCTCGCGCCATCGCCACTCGAGCACTGGGAGGCGCTGGAGCAGTTGCGGGTGCTTTGGCATGGCCACCGGATCGCGGTTTCGCGCATCGAACACGCACCGGTAGCCGGAGTCGACACCCAGGAAGATCTGGAGCGGGTCAGGCGGGCGTTTGACCCGGTGCAGGGTCTGAAGTAAGTTTCGCAGTTCAACATGAACAAGTGGCCGCCTGACGTGAGCCACGACACGGGAGGGTAAGGATGCGACTGATTCTTTTGGGACCGCCGGGGGCCGGCAAGGGCACGCAAGCCAACTTCATCAAGGAGAAATTCGGCATTCCGCAGATCTCCACCGGTGACATGCTGCGCGCGGCGGTCAAGGCCGGCACACCGCTCGGTATCGCCGCCAAGAAGGTCATGGATTCGGGCGGCCTGGTTTCCGACGACATCATCATCGGGCTGGTCAAGGACAGGCTGCAGCAGGACGACTGCAAGGCCGGCTACATGTTCGACGGTTTCCCGCGGACCCTTCCGCAGGCCGATGCGATGAAGGAGTCGGGCGTGCCGCTCGATTTCGTGCTCGAGATCGACGTGCCCGATGCCGAGATCGTGGAGCGCATGAGTGGCCGCCGGGTGCATCTCGCGTCCGGACGCACCTACCATGTCAAGTACAACCCGCCCAAGGTCGAAGGCAAGGACGACGTGACCGGCGAACCGCTGATTCAGCGCGACGACGACACGGAAGCCACGGTCAAGAAGCGTCTGGAGGTCTATCACGCGCAGACCAAGCCGCTGGTCGAGTACTACTCCAAGTGGGCGGAGTCCGGTGACGCGACCGCGCCCAAGGTTCGCAAGATCGCCGGTCTCGGTGCGGTCGAGGACATCACCGCCCGCGCGTTCGACGCATTGAAGTAAGCGCCGCCCGAGACTGGGGCCTTACGCTCAGGGCGCGGTGATCGACGGGACCTCCGTCGTTCGCCGCGCCCTGTCCATTGGGAGCCATGAAGACACGAAACCTGTTCTACGGTCAGTCGGGTGGCGTCACCGCCGTGATCAATGCCACGGCGGCAAGCGTGATCCGGGCGGCACGCGCCCGTCCGGATGCGGTCGGCACCGTGCTGGCCGGACGGAACGGAATCCTCGGCGCACTCGACGAAGACCTGATCGACACCGCGGCGCTCAGCGAGGACGACCTCGACGCGCTGCTTCACCTGCCGGGCGGGGTGTTCGGTTCCTGCCGTTTCGATCTCGATGCGCCAGCCGACAATCCGGAGCAGTACGACCGGCTCTTCGGCGTGTTCGCCGCCCACGACATCGGTTACTTCCTTTACAACGGCGGCAACGGTTCGATGGATACAGTGGCCCAACTGTCGGGCGAGGCTCGCGCGCGGGGCTACCCGCTGGTTTGCGTCGGTGTGCCGAAGACGGTCGACAACGATCTGGAGGGCACCGACTGTTGTCCGGGTTTCGGCTCGGCCGCCAAGTATGTCGCGACGTCCATGCTCGAAGCCGGTCGCGATCTGCAGGCCATGGCCAGCAGGGTCGGTCGCGCCTTCGTGCTCGAGGTGATGGGCCGCAATGCGGGCTGGCTCGCGGCCGCGACCGCACTGGCCTCGCGCGACCGGGACGAGCCACCGCACATCATCCTGATGCCGGAGGTACCGTTCGATGAATCCGCGTTCCTGGCCCGGGTCGGGGAGACGGTCGAGCGGCTCGGCTATTGTGCGATCACGGTATCCGAGGGCATTCGCCGCGCCGACGGTTCGCTGGTCATGGAGCAGTCTCACGACCGCAAGGGCCACGTCCAGCTCGGTGGCGCCGGGCAGTGCATCGCGCGATCCATTCATGCCGCGTTCGGCTACAAGGACCATTGGTCGATCCCGGATTACCTGCAGCGTTCGGCAGGCCACCTCGTGTCGGCGAACGATCATGCCCACGCCTGCGCGGTCGGCGAGGCTGCGGTCGAGTATGCACTGGCCGGTCTGGATGGCGTGATGGTCGCCATCCGGCGCGAATCCAACCAGCCTTACGCGTGGAGTGTCGAGCCGGTCCCGGTGTCACGCGTGGCCAATCTCGAGCGACTGGTGCCGGCGCAATACATTCGAGCGGACGGGCTGCATGTCACCGACGCCGCACGCGCGTATCTGCGTCCGCTGATCGCCGGTGAGCGCATGCCGCCGTTCTCGGAAGGCATGCCGGACTACCGGCGCTTTCGCTTTGAATCGCTCGAGCGCCGATTTCTGGCGTGATGCCGGTATGCGGGCGGTCGGCCGCGCAGTGTGACCGCGCGGGGATCGCCGGATCAGCCCGATACGGCGGGGTTCAGACTGTACGTGCCGGTCAGCGTGGCCTGAGCGAGCACATGACCCTCGATCGCCTGGCGCACATCGGCCCCGCCGAAGCGGCCTTCGACCGGGCAGCGCTCCACGTCCAGCGCGTACAGCGTAAACACATAGTGATGCAGCAGTTCGTCGTTCCACGGCGGACAGGGGCCGTCATAGCCATGGTAATCGCCCTTCATCGCGTCATCCCCGGCAAACCATGCGGTGTAGTCGTTGATACCTTGCCGCGTGCCGTTTGCCGCGCCGGGGCCCGACTTGCCGCCGGGGGTGACTTCGGCCGAAAAGCTGCCCTGCGCGATCTCGCGGGTGTGCGCGGCGATGTCGACCAGGACCCAGTGGAAGAAGTCGACACGCGGCAGGCTGGCCGGCACGCTGCGACTTTCCTGGTTGACGTCGTCGCCCTTGCTGGGCACATCCGGGTCGTGACAGCTCAGCACGAAGGAACGGGTGCTGGCCGGCACGTCGTGCCAGGCGAGTTGCGGGTTCAGGTTCTTGCCGAGGCACACGTGCCCTTCCTGGGCCGGGATGCAGAACGCGAATTCGCCCGGAATGCGCGCATCATCGGCAAAGCTGCTGCTGGTCAGTTTCATGCTCAGTGTCTCCTGCGTTTTGGATGTTCTTCGGGACGTCCATCGGGATTCTACCCGGCCGCGCGCTTCCTGAAATCGCGAAGCCGGAATCCAAACGCGAACAGGCTCGCGAAATACGTCACGATGCCGCCGCCGACCAGTAACGCGAGCCGTAGCGCGCGCTCCAGCGCACCCTGGTCCAGCCACGAGGCTTCAGTGCCCATCCCGAACCACAGCACGGCCCCGAGCGCCACCAGCGCGAGCGCGATCCGCGCACCGAATCCGATCCAGCCAGGCTGTGGCCGGAACACCCCACGCCTGAGCAGGCCGCGCAGCAGCAGGCCGGCATTGAGCAGTGAGGCCAGACCGATGGACAGCGCGAGCCCGGCGTGTTGCAGCGGAAGGATGAAGGCGAGATTCATCAACTGGGTCGCGATCAGCGTGATTACCGCGAACTTGACCGGGGTGCGGATGTCCTGGCGTGCGTAGAAGCCCGGGGCGAGAATCTTCACCATGATCAGACCGGTCAGCCCCACGCTGTAGGCGACCAGCGCGAGCCGGGTCTGCATCACGTCATCGGCGGAGAATGCGCCGTGGTGGAACAGCGTGGAGATCAATGGTACGGCCAGCATCGCCAGCGCCAGCGCTGCCGGCAGGGTCAGCATCAGCGTCAGACGCAGGCCCCAGTCGAGCATGGAGGAAAAGGCTTCGGGCTGGTTGTCCGCGTGCAGTTTCGACAGGCTGGGCAGCAGGATGGTCCCGAGCGCCACGCCCAGCAAGCCGGCCGGAAACTCCATCAGGCGGTCGGCGTAGTAGAGCCACGACACGCTGCCGCTCTGCAGAAAAGACGCGAAGATGGTGTTGATCACGAGCGACACCTGCGCCACCGACACGCCGAGCATGGCCGGCAGCATCAGCGTGACGACGCGTCTCACGCCGGGGTCGGACAACTTGAGGTCGAAGCGCGGCAGCATGCCGATGCGCGCCAGGGGGCGCAACTGCAGCAGCAGCTGCAACACGCCGCCGATGAAGACCGCCCACGCCAGCGCCAAAACTGGCGGGTCGAACAAGGGGGCGGCAAACAAGGCCATCACGATGAAGCTCAGATTGAGCAGCACGGGCGTGAAGGCCGGAATCGCGAAGCGGCTCCAGGTGTTCAGCACGCCGCCGGCCAGCGCGACCAGCGACATGAACAGGATGTAAGGGAAGGTGATGCGGGTCAGTTCGACCGTCAGTGCGAACTTGTCCGGTTCGCTCGAGAAACCGGGCGCGGTCACGTAGATGATGATTGGTGCGGCGACGATGCCGAGCAGCGAGATCAGCGCAACCACGAGGCCGAGCACGGTCGCGACCCGGTTGATCAGCTGATGTGCATCCGCTTCGCCGCGCCGGTTGCGGTATTCGGCCAGGATCGGCACGAAGGCCTGTGAAAACGCGCCCTCGGCGAACATCCGGCGCAGCAGGTTGGGCAGGCGGAACGCGACGAAGAAGGCATCGGTCGCCATGCCCGCGCCGAAGCTGCGTGCGATCACGAAGTCGCGCACGAAGCCCAGAATGCGGGAGATCAGGGTCATGCCGCTGACGGTGACCAGAGCGCGCAGCAGATTCATTCAGGCGATCGAAAAAAAGCGTCATCATAACGGTTAGCCATCGAATGGGGCATGTTGCTGCAGCATCGCGGACGGGTCGTCGCGTCATATCGACAACGGTTGCGTTCGATGCGGGAGCAGTTTAAAATCACGTGCTTTACCGAATCAACGAACGGAAGAATACTTATGGCCAATTCGGCACAAGCCCGCAAGCGCGCACGTCAGGCAGTGAAAGCCCGCGCCCACAATGGCAGCCTGCGTTCGCGTCTGCGCACTGCAGTGAAGGCTGTGCAAAAGGCCGTTCTGGGTGGCGACAAGGAAGCCGCTCAAGCGGTTTTTCGCAGCTCGATGAGCACCATCGACAGCATCGCGGACAAGAAGATCATTCACAAGAACAAGGCCTCGCGCCACAAGAGCCGCCTGTCCGCCGCAATCAAGGCCATGTCTGCCTGATCGATCCGGTATGGAACAACAACGGCGACTTCGGTCGCCGTTTCTTTTCGCCGTTCCTGTCCGTTCCACGGTCGGCTCCCGCCGCGGTGCCCCGGGGCTGCGTCCGGCACGCTCGGCGCACGTGGGTGGGTGAATGGGATTCGGTTCGTAAGCCAGGGCGCACCGCCTCGGGATCTGCGGTGCTTTTCAGATCTGCGCTTCGTCCAGCGGCTCCATCTGAAGATTGTTGTCGTTCGCGAAATTGACCAGAAACTTGTACGCGAGCGGCTCGACCTCATAGAGGCGGGCGTCGACCACGACCGTCTTGTCGCCGCGAAGATTGCCGCCCGGGCGCACAAAGGGCGAGTAGGTCATGCGATGGTCCGCCCCGAAGGCCGACATGATGCCGCAGAGCCGGTCCGCCCAATCGCTCGGACGGAATCTCTTGCCTTCGCGCGTGACCCCGACGATGACGAAGCTCTGAATGTTCTGGTTCATATCCCACGCCGTTGATCGCAGCTGCAGTACCGGTCGGCTTGGAGCCCGCGCGTCGGGGATGCCGCACCGCACAACAGGGCGCAATTCTACCAGAAAACGCAATGACCTTCGTGTCGGCCATGGTCTCGTGCGAACGGCGGCGATCGGCTGCGAAAGGCCCGGAATCTATACTTTCGGGGTGGTTTCGCTTAATATCAGAGCCTTGAACATCTACGGCGGCGCCAGCCGCCGTGTGCGTTTCTGGAACATACGGATCGGGGCCCTTCATGTCGCACATCATGAACACCTATGCACGGTTGCCGGTTGCATTCACGCACGGCGAAGGCTCCTGGCTCTTCGATGAAACAGGCAGGCGCTACCTGGACGGGCTCTCGGGCATTGCGGTGTCCACGCTGGGTCACAATCACCCGCGCCTCGTGCGTGCGATCGCGCAACAGGCCGCCTGTGTGTTGCATACGTCCAACCTGTATCGGATTCCGTTGCAGGAGGAACTCTCCGACCGCCTGGCCGGATTGTCCGGCATGGATGAGGTGTTCTTTTGCAACTCCGGTTGTGAGGCCAACGAGGCAGCCATCAAGCTTGCACGCATGTATGGCCACCGCAAGGGCATCGAACTGCCGACCATCATCGTGATGGAGAATGCCTTCCACGGCCGCACCATGGCTACACTGTCGGCTACGGGCAACCGCAAGACGCAGGCTGGTTTCGAACCGCTGGTGGCGGGTTTCTTGCGCGTGCCATACAAGGATATCGACGCGATCCGCAGGGTGGGTGAGCACAACGGCAACGTGGTCGCGGTGATGCTGGAGATGATCCAGGGCGAGGGCGGCATCCACATTGCGGACGAAAACTTTCAGCGTCAGTTGCGCGGGGTCTGCGACGAGCGCGGCTGGCTGATGATGTGCGACGAGGTCCAGTGCGGGGTCGGGCGGACCGGACACTGGTTCGGCTTCCAGCAGGCCGGTGTCAGGCCTGACGTGGTGACGCTGGCCAAGGGTCTGGGCTCGGGCGTGCCAATCGGAGCCTGCATGACATCCGGTCGAGCAGTCGGTCTGTTCGGTCCTGGTAACCACGGGTCCACGTTCGGCGGCAATCCGCTCGCATGCGCCGCCGGCCTTGAGACCCTGGCCACAATCGAGGACGAAGGCCTGATGGTCAATGCGGTGGCCGTAGGCGAATCGATCCGCTCGGGCCTGCACGAGGCCTTGTCCGGTGTGAAGGGCATCGTCGATATTCGCGGACGCGGCCTGATGATCGGAATCGAGCTCGATCGGCCGTGTGGCGACCTGGTCAGGCAGGCACTCGACGCGGGCCTTCTGATCAACGTGACAGCCGAGCGCGTGATTCGTCTGCTCCCGCCGCTGACCTTCAGCGAGCAGGACGCGCAAAAACTGGTGTCATTGCTTGCGCCGCTGATCCGGACGCTTCTCGAAAAGTGAGGACTGCGCGATGACTTCGCTCAGACACTATCTGCAGTTCAAGGATTTCAGCCGCGACGAGTATGAACACCTGTTTGCGCGCGCGCACTGGATCAAGGACAAGTTCAAGCGTTATGAACCCTATCATCCGATGTTCGATCGCACGCTGGTGATGATCTTCGAAAAGGCGAGCACACGCACACGCCTGTCCTTCGAGGCGGGCATGCATCAGCTCGGCGGCTCGGCCATCTACCTGAACACGCGTGACTCCCAACTCGGACGCGGCGAACCGGTCGAGGACGCGGCGCAGGTCATGTCGCGCATGAGCGACCTGGTGATGATCCGTACCTTCGAGCAGCACATCATCGAGCGATTCGCTCAGAACTCGCGCGTGCCGGTCATCAACGGGCTGACCAACGAATACCATCCGTGCCAGATCCTGGCCGACATCTTCACGTATATCGAACATCGTGGTCCGATCCAGGGCAGGACCGTCGCCTGGATCGGTGACTCGAACAACATGTGCAACACCTGGCTGCAGGCCGCCGAGGTGCTGGACTTCAATGTGCATGTGTCGACCCCGCCCGGTTACGAGGTGGAACCGGAACGGGCGGGCTTGTATGGAACCGACCATTTCGAGCAGTTCAGCGACCCGATGGAGGCGTGCAAGGGTGCCGACCTGGTCACCACCGACGTGTGGACGTCGATGGGTTTCGAGGCGGAGAACGAAGCGCGCTGCAAGGCCTTCGCCGACTGGTGCGTCGATGCCGACATGATGGCCCAGGCCAAGGCCGATGCGTTGTTCATGCATTGCCTGCCCGCCCACCGGGGCGAGGAGGTCACCGCCGACGTCATCGACGGCCCCCAGTCAGTCGTCTGGAACGAGGCTGAAAACCGCTTGCATGCGCAGAAAGCACTGATGGAATACCTGGTATTGGGCAAGGTGGAGGCAAAGTGACCCAGTTTCGGCGCAGCCAAAACCGCTTGCATGCGCAGAAAGCACTGATGGAATACCTGGTACTGGGCAAGGTGGAGGCAAAGTGACCCAGTTTCGGCGCAGCCAAAACCGCTTGCATGCGCAGAAAGCACTGATGGAATACCTGGTACTGGGCCGAGTTCACAACTGAGCGCGAGTATCTGACAGCAACAGGGGCTCGTATTCGCGGGCCGTCAATCGATCGGAAAGCACAATGAGTGAAGTCAACAAAGTCGTACTCGCCTATTCGGGCGGTCTGGATACCTCGGTGATCCTGAAGTGGCTGCAGGATACCTATCACTGCGAGGTCGTCACCTTTACCGCCGATCTCGGTCAGGGTGAGGAACTCGAGCCGGCGCGCCAGAAGGCGCTACAGTTCGGCATCAAGCCGGAGAACATCTTCATCGACGATCTGCGCGAGGAGTTCGTGCGCGACTTCGTGTTCCCGATGTTCCGAGGCAACACGGTGTACGAGGGCGAGTATCTGCTCGGCACGTCGATCGCGCGGCCGCTGATCTCCAAGCGCCAGATCGACATCGCGCGTTCGACCGGGGCCGATGCGGTCTCGCATGGTGCGACCGGCAAGGGTAACGATCAGGTGCGCTTCGAACTCGGCTATTACGCGCTGATGCCGGGTGTGAAGGTCATCGCGCCGTGGCGCGAATGGGATCTGCTGTCGCGCGAGAAGCTGCTCGCCTATGCCGAGAAGGCCGGCATCCCGATCGAGATGAAGCACAAGCAGGGCGGGTCGCCCTACTCGATGGATGCGAACCTGCTGCACATCTCGTTCGAAGGCCGTCATCTCGAGAATCCGGCCGCGGAAGCCGAAGAGGACATGTGGCGCTGGACGGTGTCGCCGGAGGCCGCACCCGATGCGGCCGAATACATCGACCTCGAGTTCGAGAAGGGTGACCTGGTCGCGATCGACGGCACCCGCATGGCGGCGCATGAGTTGCTCGCGAAGCTGAACCAGCTCGGCGGCAAGCACGGTATCGGCCGTCTCGATCTGGTCGAGAACCGCTACGTCGGCATGAAGAGCCGTGGCTGCTACGAGACGCCGGGCGGGACCATCCTGCTCAAGGCCCATCGTGCGATCGAATCGATCACGCTGGACCGCGAGGTCGCGCACCTGAAGGACGATCTGATGCCGCGTTACGCGTCGTTGATCTACAACGGTTACTGGTGGAGCCCGGAGCGCCGCGCACTGCAGGCGCTGATCGACACCACGCAGCAGACCGTAAACGGTTGGGTCCGGCTCAAGCTGTACAAGGGCAACGTCATCGTCACCGGGCGCGACTCCAAGACCGATTCGCTGTTCGATCCGACCATCGCGACCTTCGAGGACGACGCCGGTGCATACGACCAGAAGGATGCGCACGGTTTCATTCGCCTCAATGCGCTGCGCATGAGGATCGAAGCGAACGCCAGGCTGAAAAGGGGTTGATCACGTCGCAGCCAATACCATGTCCTGAGGAATGCGTCGATGGGGAATGAACCGATCATCTTCGGCCTGACGGTCGCCCAGTTCGAGTCGATCTCGCTGAAGGTGCTGCTGACCGCGCTGATCCTCTACATGATCTTCATCATCGGCAACCTGGCCTGGAAATCCAAGGCCGGCAAGTACGGTACGGTGTGGATGTTTCTCGCGCTCGGTCTCGGCTTTCTGGGCTTCGTGTCCAAGGCGCTGATCGAGCGTTTTCTGGGTATCTGATATTACGGCTGAGCCGGGGAGGGAACCATGCCTTCATTCGACGTGATGTCCGAAGTCGATCTGGTTGCGTTGCGCAATGCGGTCGATGTGGCCAATCGCAAGATCACGAACCGGTATGACTTCAAGGGCACCGATGCGCGTATCGAGCAGAACGAGAAGGTGCTGACGCTGTTCGGGGACAGCGACTTTCAACTCGACCAGATGAAAGCGATCCTGTTGCCCGAGATGACCGGCAAGAAGGTCGACGTGCGCTGCCTCGATTACGGCGATCTGCAGAAGGTCGGCGGCAACAAGGTCAAGCAGGAACTCAAGGTGCGGGTCGGCGTCGAGCAGGATCTGGCCAAACAGATCGTCAAATTGCTCAAGGACAGCAAGCTCAAGGTGCAGGCCGCGATACAGGGTGATGCGGTGCGGGTATCCGGCGCCAAGCGCGACGTGTTGCAGGACGCGATTGCTCTGGTCAAGAAGGAGATCACCGACTTCCCGCTGCAATACGGCAACTTCAGGGATTGACCTCAATCCATGGAGGTCTCCAGCGCCGCCGCCGCGATATCGACGCTGAAGCTCGCCAACGTTCAGGCGCAGGCGTCGCTGTCGATTCTGCGCAAGACGCTGGACTTGCAGCAGGCCCAGGCGCTGCAGTTGCTGCAGGCCTTGCCCGCCCCGGTTCAGGCGCCGTCAGGTACGGTCGGCACCCGCATCGACATCTGGGCGTGAGCGTTCGGCGCAAAACCGTTCCGGCCGGATGCCGGCCTGTCCGGCGATGTTCGACGCGTCAGCTGCTCACCAGGTGGCTCTCCGGTGCCGTTTGCGGCTGGGCCTGACCGAAATAACCCTCGGTATGGATCAGTTCGTCCCGGGCGCCGAGCTTCTTCGCCGCCGCCACGCAGTCCGCGACGAATTCGGGACTTCCGGCGATGAACAGACTGTGCTTGGACAGGTCCGGAAACTGGCTCGGAAGCACGTCCGGAATCCGGCCCTGCAACATGCCGTCGCGCCGTTCGCGGGTCAGCGTCGGTTTGTAAGTGAAGTTGCGGTGTTTGGTTTCCCAGTATTTCATCAGACCGAAGTCGTACAGGTCGTCTGCGATGCGGGCCGAGAACAGCAACGTGACCGGTTTGCGATACCCGCGCCGCAGGGCCGCTTCGGCCAGTGACAGGATGGGCGCGAGTCCGGAACCGGCGGCGATGCACAGGACCGGCGTCTCCACTGAAGGATCGCCGATGAACGTGCCATAGGGGCCGGAGATCTTCACCAGTTCCCCGATCCCGACCTGTTCGTGCATCCATTTGCTGGTGACACCGTCGTCCATGCGGGTGACCTGCACCATGATCTCGCCGTCGGGCCGCGGCGCGTTCGCGATCGAGTAGCAGCGGGCCGGGGCGCCCGAACGTTCGTCACCGATCGTCACGTACTGACCCGGCCAGTAGCGCATCACCGGTCCGACCGGGCGAAAATGAATCTCGACGATGCGGGGCGTACGCTGGATGCGGTCGGTGACCACGTAGCGCTGGTCCTCGCGCGGCGGAAAGAGCTTGGGCTTGGCGTCGTCGGTGCCCCATTCGATCACCAGTTCCTCGGACAGCGGCTTGGCCATGCACATCAGACCGAAGCCCTGTTTGCGCTCTTCCTGCGACAGGGCCATGTCGAGCACCATGCCCTGGTCGAAGTGGCCGGACAATACCTTGACTTTGCACTCCCCGCAGGCGCCTGCGCGGCAATTGTTGGGCAGTGCATAGCCGGCCTTCTCGAGGGCGGCCAGGACGGTATCGCCGCCAAGGCATTCCACTTCGCGGCCGGACGGATGAAGGCGTATCTTTTGCATGGCTAACCTGTTGGGGGAGGCGTGACAAAACGGTCGGAGCGGTCGGTGCTTTCCCGAACCCCGTATAAGCGGCGCAAGCCGCGAATACAGCGGATCCTGAACCCCACACGCCGCTTCGTGCCTCGCGGCGCTCCCACAGCAATACCCGTCTTGGCGTCGACCGCTTGTGGGAGCGGCGCAAGCCGCGAAAGGACATTCAGAACACCGGGATGATGTCTTCCATGTCGGAGTCGGACATTTCCTGGCCCGTGATGCCGACTTCCGGGATCGCCGGGAACGGAATCTCGTACCGGTCGAGCACGCCCTTCAGGTTCAGCATCGCATTGCGCCAGTTTTCCTTCTTGGCTTCGTAGGTCGGGATACCGAAACCGGCCCCGCGCGCCACTTCCTCGCCTTCGCGCTGATTGTCGATGAAATCCTCGGGCAGGTCCCAGAACTCCATCGGTGGTTCGAACAGCACGGCGGACAGGAACAGGTAGCCGGCACGGATCTGCTTGGTGACGGTCGCCTTGTCTTCGGCGGCCAGCCTAGGATAGTCGCGCTCCATCAGCGCCATGCAGATCGCCATGTGGCGGCCCTCGTCGCGTCCGATGTTGCGGAAGGCCTCCTTGAACACGAGTTCGCGCGAGTTGTCGTACATCTGCTTGAAGATCGTCGCGGCCGCGATCTCGCCCATCAGGAAGGACGAGAACAGCACCGCCAGCGAGTACTTGGGGACCGCCTGCTTGTAGCCGTTCCAGTAGCGGCCGCCGTTGTAGTACAGCCACTTCGCATTCTTCTGCAGACGCTTGCCGAGCTCGGTCTTGGGCGCGTAGGTGATCGGATCCGGATGTCCGAGGAACCTGGTGATCGCCAGACCGCACATCTGCTCGTGATTCTGCTCGTCGCGCGTCACCGAGAAGAAGCAGCGCCGCACCGGATCCTCCTCGTGGTCTTCGTAGGTCTTGATGAAGGCAGCCGCGAACACCGGTGGCGCGGACGCGTCGAACACCGACAGCAGCGTCCACCAATAGGCGATCGCCTCGCGCTCCTCCCATGAGTACGACTCCACGTCCAGCGTATCCCAGGGCAGCTTCTTCGGGTCCCAGTTCTCGCGCTGCGCCGCGTCCCAGACTTCCTCCATCTTGGTCGTCTGCGCGTTCCACGACAGCGGGTAGATGTTCGGTTGCGCGGTTGCGGGCGGGAATTCCTGTTCCAGCGCCAGTTTTTCGTTCTTGGCCATTCATGTCTCCTCGATTCAGGGTCTGTCGACGGGTGTGCCCGTACAGACGTTACGATGAGGCCATGGGCGAAAATAAAAGTTGACCTGGATCAAGAAACAGCAAAATAAGCCGACCGGTCGGTCAAGAATACGGATACGTCGGTACGCGTCGGGCTTCCAACGGAGCCCTATCCCACCACGACCTTGTTCTTTCCGGTCTGCTTGGCTTCGTACATCGCCGCGTCGGCGCGTTCGATCACGGCATCCATCGATTCGCCCGGCAGCCAGGCGCTCGCGCCCGCACTGAAGGTGATCAGGATCTTGCTCTCGTCGGCAAGGAAGAAGGTCCGGGTCAGCGCACGTTGCAGGCGCACCAGGACCGCGCTTGCCTGGTTCAGGTCCGACTCGGGGTACAGGATGATGAATTCCTCGCCACCGATGCGGACCACGGTGTCGTTCGGCCGCTTGAAATTGTCGATGTCGAGCAGGCGCAGGTTCGCCGGTCTGTCCAGGATATCGTGCTCCATGTCGACCTGGCCGTGCAGCCATTCATCATCGAGCCCGGACGGATTCAAGGGTCTGGGGAAGGCGGTCGGATCAGGGGGTCAGGCAGCCAGCAGGACACGGTTCTTGCCTGCGCGTTTGGCTGCGTACATGGCCTTGTCCGCACGGTCGATGGCCCCGCAGGGGTTCTCATCCGCGCCGAGCCGCGCCAGCCCGGCGCTGAATGTGATCAGCAGCCGCCTGTTCTCGGCAAGGAAGAAACGCTTGGTCAGTTCGCGCTGCAACCGCCCGATGGCCGACAGCGCATGATGCTCATCGGTGTCCGGCAGCAGAATCACGAATTCCTCCCCGCCGTAACGCCCGACCAGATCCTGCGGACGCAGGCTTTCGCGCATCACGGTGGCGAGATGACGCAGCGCCTCGTCGCCGGTGCGGTGACCGAAGGTATCGTTGAGTTGCTTGAAGTTGTCGATATCGAGCAGCGCGATGCAAAGCGGGGTCGCCCGGCGCCGCGCCACCGCGATCTCCCGCTCGATCGCTTCATCCAGCCCCTTGCGATTGAGCGTGCCGGTCAGCGGATCAAGGCGCACCATTTCGCTGGTTTCATCGAGTTCGCGCTGCAGTCGGATGATTCGGTGGTTGGCCGATTCGACTTCCTGGCGCAGCGTCTTGAGTTCCTCGCTCGAACGCTTCGCGGTCTCCTGCACCTCCTGCGTTTCGCTGAGCATCAACTCGACCACGTTGGCGAGATCGCTGATGTTGTCGGCCTGCTCGATGTCGCGCGCGCAACGCACCAGTGTGTCGTGATATTGATCGGTCGAGGTGCTGAACCGGGCGAGCCGGTCCACGAAGCCGGCCAGCATGTCTTTCAGACGCGCCTGGGCGTCGGTGAGCTGACGCTTGAGGTGCGTCTGCTTGTCGATCACCGCACGCAGGCGTCGTTCGACCTCATCCAGCATGCGGATGTCCAGCGGGTTGCCGAACACTTCGGCAACCAGGCCGAGCTGGCCGCGCAGCCAGTTGTCGTCGACCACCAGTTCACTGATGTTGTCCACGATCAGGCGAAGCAGGCTGAGCAGACCCTGTCGGATGGCGCGCTGGTCTTCCTCCGCCCACTCGATCTTGTCGGTCAGCGCGTGCAGGCGTGCGCTCAGTTCCTGACTGCAGGGGCAATCCACCTCCATGCCTGCGACGACCTCGGCGATCGCGCGTGCCTCGGCTGAAAGCGCCGCGTTCTCCGACACGATCGGAAGAATGGCCTTCTGCAACAGGAGTGCTAGCAACTGGCCCGCAGTGGCGGGCAGCTCGCCCACTGCGTCGGAGGTCGTCTCGGCGCTGCCCGCCGTGGCGGTCCCCGACGATTTCGCATCGGCCGGACTGCCGCGATCCTCGAGGGCCGCCCAGCGGCCGAGCATGGACTGCAGCCGGCTGAAACTCAGCTCGGGATCGCTGGCAGAGAGCACCAGCACCTGATCGAGCATCGCGAACTTGTCGGCGCGCGTCAGCGTGGCGTGGGGGCGGTCGAATTCCCTGCACAGATCGCGTACCAGCGTACCCCATGGATTCCTGTCTATGGTCTGGGTGCCGCACAGCGCGACGATCGCCTCCTTGACCGCCGCCCATTGCCGGGAGAACACGGCCTGTTCGAACTGCCGGGCCAGGCGCAGGCGTTCCGCAGTATTGCGCGGCAGGGCCGACGCGATCAGTTTGAAGGGCTGTTCGGGGAATGCTTCGTCGTCGCCGTTGCCAGCGATCTGATGGTAGAAGGCCCGATAGTTGTCGGGCGTCGGTGCAACACGCTGAAGGGCGAGTCGTCGCAGGGCTTCACGGGCGATCTCGGGCGGTCGCAGACTGTTTTCGGCCATCGACTGGCTTGGACTCTATGACAGACAGTGAAAAGGTTGACGGGCGCAAGTATAACTGCGACGCGCGCCGCCGAGGTCAGACTTTATGCGCTCGGGACCTGCGCAGGACGGTGCGACCAGCTTGCGCCGGATTCAATCCTTCGGCGTCGGGCTGTCCGGCAGATCGTAGCGGTCGGCGACGTAGGCGTGACCCTTCATCAAGGTCACGATGACGCAGAAAATGGTGACGGTCAGCACCAGCGTCCAGTGAAAGATGATAATGCCGATCGCCAGATAATCGTTCATCTGGATCTGCCGGGCGACCTCGAGGGGCACGTCGCCGGTGATGAACCATCGGGCCGCCAGCGCATAGAGCGCTGGCAATACGGTACCGGCCAGCAGGACCATGGGCATCCTGCGCAGGACCTTCCATTCCAGCCCGTGTGGCTCGCGCCGGGATCCGGGCAGTTTCTGCAACAGTTTCATGGCATGCCTCCAGGATTTCGGATCGACGACGCTCGGCGTCGGCGACATTGTTCACCTGAGAGTGTCGCGGGGGTCCGCCAGTTCCGTCGAGGCGTCCGCAACGGTGTTTCACGATCTCCGCAGAGGCGATCGATCGACGTCGTCGATCGCCACCGTCTCGCGCTGCGGTCGTATCCGTTATGCTACGCGCTTTGTGTCGATTACCGCCTTGGCCTTGACGAAATCGCCTTCACCGTCTCCTGACCGCTTCGATGTGCGCTGGCTCGCCGAGGCCCTGCGCCTGCGCGAGGCTGCAGACGGACGGGTGCGGGATGCGCACGCGGTCGCCGCTGCGCGCGAGCATCGCGGCGACGCGGAGTCCAGGGTGCTGATGCGTGCCGCCCTGCTCGGCGAAACGGACGGGCTCGCCGCGCAGATCGAGGCATGGCGTGGACGAACCCGCATCGTGTTCATGGTGCTGGCCGCGATTGCGCTGATCGGCGGGTTCGGTGCAGCCGTGGCGGCCGTGGGTGACGGCAATCGCCCGGTGAATGTGGTGTGGTCGTTGGGTGCGCTGCTCGGCGTGCATGTGCTGATGCTGCTGCTGTGGTGCGCGAGTTTTATTGTATCGGCCGGCGATGGAGGCGGCGCGCTGGGGCGGCTTTGGTTGTGGCTGTCGACCCGGTTTGCATCGGTCGCGACGAGTCGTCACGTACCGGTCGCGCTGCTGGCGCTGTATCGGCGTGAGCGGCTGCTGCGGTGGTGGCTGGGCACGGTCACGCATGGGCTGTGGACCGCGGCGCTTGGCGGCGTGGTGCTGGGCCTGCTGCTGAGCTTTGCATTGCGCGCCTACGGTTTCGTGTGGGAGACCACGATTCTGCCGGTCGCCCTGTTCGAGCGCCTCGTCGCTGCGTTGGGGTGGCTGCCGTCGCAGGTCGGCTTCGCGGTTCCGGATACTGATATGGTGCGTGCGAGCGGCCTGTCGGTGGCAGGGGACGAGCTGGCGCGCCGTGCATGGGCCTCATGGCTGCTCGGCTGTGTGGTCGTGTATGGCATCGTTCCCCGGGGGCTGCTGTGGGCGGCCTGCGCCGCTCAGGTCGTGCAGCGGCGCTCGCGCACCCGGCTCGACCTCGGTCAGCCCGGCTATGCGCAACTGCTCGCACGCCTCACGCCGGCAAGCGAACGGATCGGTGTCACCGATTCTGCGCCGGCCCGGATCGCGGGGGCGCATGTCGCCGATCCGCACGCGGCGGCCGGGCAGGGCGCAGTCATGGTCGGCGTCGAATTGCGCGACGACCTGGGCGCATCGCCACTGTCCCTGCCGGGCGTGCGGAGCGAAGGCGTGATCGAGTCGCGCGAGCAGCGTCGTCGCGTGCTGGCCGATTTTGCCCGGAATCCGCCGGCGCGCCTGTTGATCGTGTGCGACCCACGCCTGTCTCCGGATCGCGGCAGCCTCGCGCTGCTTGCCGAACTGGCCGATCATGCGGATGCCGCGCGGATCTGGCTGTTCGCCGCCGAACGCGCCGACAGCGAGCGCCTCGCGCACTGGCGTGCCGGCCTGGCTGAAACCGGTTTCGATCGGCGTGCCGTGGTCGAGACCGAGCATGATGCGCTGGCCTGGCTGCAAGGCCTCGACACGCACGGGGTCGACGATGCGAGCTGAATCCGGCATCCGTCGGCCACTGCACCTGGCCGTGGTCGGGCATACCAACACCGGCAAGACCTCACTGCTGCGCACGCTGACGCGGGACGCCGGTTTCGGGGAGGTCTCCAGCCGGCCCAGTACGACCCGTCATGTCGAAGGTGCGCGCCTGATGGCCGATGGCGAGGTGCTGGTGGAACTGTTCGACACACCGGGCATGGAAGACCCGATCGCGTTGCTGGAACTGCTGGAGGACATCGCGGCCACGCAGCAAGCGCAGGGCCGGCAACGCCTCGACGGGCCGGCACGGGTCGAGCGCTTTCTCGCGTCGCCTGCCGCGCACGGCCGCTTCGAGCAGGAGGCGAAGGTACTCAGGCAGTTGCTCGCGAGTGACGCGGGCCTGTACGTGATCGACGCGCGCGATCCGGTGCTGGCCAAGCACAGGGACGAGCTTGCGGTGCTGGGCAGTTGTGCGGTGCCGCTGCTGCCCGTGCTCAACTTCGTGCGCGCCGCCGAGGCCAACGAGCCAGCGTGGCGCGAGGCCTTGTCGCGTCTCGGCCTGCACGCGGTCGTGCGTTTCGATACGGTCGCGCCCGAGCGCGACGGCGAGCGCAGGCTGTATGAAAAGCTCGCCACGCTGCTCGACGGATTCCGGCCGGCGCTGGAAAAATTGGTGGCCTGTCGCGAGCGGGAGGCCGGTCTGCGCCATCGGGCTGCGCTGCGCCTGATCGCGGAAATGCTCATCGATGCGGCGGCCTGCGGCATGGCGCTGCCGGGCAGTGATCCCGCACGGATTGCCGAAGGGATCGAAAGTCTCAACACACGGGTGCGCGAGCGCGAACAGCGCTGTGTCGAGGCCTTGCTGGACCTGTATCGCTTCGGGCCCCACGATGTCGATGCGGATCAGCTGCCCCTGATCGACGGGCGCTGGGAGAACGATCTGTTTCACCCGGAGACGCTGCGTCAAATGGGGGTCAAGCTCGGTACCGGTGCGGCGGCGGGCGCTGCCGCAGGTGCCGGCATCGACCTGATGGTGGGCGGCCTGACGCTGGGGGCGGCCGCGGCCCTCGGTGCGCTTGCAGGCGGAGGCTGGCAGGCGATGCGGCACTTCGGTGGTCGGGTCGTCGGCGCGATCACCGGACAGCGGGAATTATCGGTCGGCGATCCGATTCTGCGCTTGCTGGTGTTGCGACAATTGCACCTGTTGCATGCGCTGGAGTCGCGGGGGCACGCTGCGATGAAGCCCATCCACGGGTTTGCGGACGAAGCGCGCAAATGGCAGCAGGGCGCGCTGCCGGCCCCGGTCGAGCTGGCGCGTGCACATCGCGAATGGTCGGCCATGGATGGTCGCGTCGAGGACAGCGTGGCGCGGACCGACGCGATCGAACGCCTGGCCGATCTGCTCGGCGACGCCTTCGATTCAGCCGCTGTCGAGTAGCAGCCTGTCGCACCAAAACATCGGGGCGCCGAAGCGCCCCGATGTGTTTTCAGCGGGATGTTTCTTACTTCTTGCGCTGCGGCGGCAGGTCGGTGCAGCTGCCGTGTGCGACCTCGGCAGCCAGACCGACTGTCTCGCCCAAGGTCGGGTGGGGGTGGATGGTCTTGCCGATATCGACCGCATCCGCGCCCATCTCGATCGCGAGGCAGACTTCGCCGATCATGTCGCCGGCCGATGGGCCGACGATGGTGCCGCCGATGATCCGATGCGTCTCCGCATCGAAGATCAGCTTGGTGAAGCCGTATTCAGCGCCGTTGGCGATCGCGCGCCCCGAAGCGGCCCATGGGAACTTGGCGGTGTCGACCTTCCTGCCCTCGGCCTTGGCCTGCGCCTCGGTGTAGCCGACCCAGGCCACCTCCGGATCGGTGTAGGCCACGCCCGGGATCACGGTGGCATCGAAGGCCGCCTTGTGACCGGCAGCCACTTCGGCCGCGACATGGCCCTCATGTACCGCCTTGTGGGCGAGCATGGGTTGGCCGACGATGTCGCCGATCGCAAAGATGTGCGCCACGTTGGTGCGCATCTGCGCGTCGGCCGGGATGAAACCGCGCTCATCGACGATCACGCCGGCCTTGTCCGCACCGATCTTCTTGCCGTTCGGCGACCGACCGACCGACTGCAGGATCATGTCGTACCGGACTGGCTCGGCCGGCACGCCTTCACCTTCGAACTTGACCCACAGCCCATCGTCCCTGGCCTCGACCGCGACCGTCCTGGTCTTTAACATGACCTTGTCGAAGCGGTGGGCGTTCTGCTTCTCCCACACCTTGACCGCGTCGCGGTCCGGGCCCTGCATGAGCCCGTCGAGCATCTCGACCACATCGATGCGCGTGCCCAGCGACGAATACACCGTGGCCATCTCAAGCCCGATGATGCCGCCGCCGATCACCAGCATCTTCTCCGGCACCTGACGCAGTTCCAGCGCGCCGGTCGAATCGACGATTCGCGGATCCTTCGGGATGAAGGGCAGATGCACCGCGGCGCTGCCGGCGGCGATGATGCACTGCTTGAACTTCACCACCTTCTTCGCGCCGGTCTTGTCCTGCGCGTTGCCGGACGTCTCCTCGACCTCGAGGTGATGCGGATCGAGAAAATGACCGTAGCCGCGGATCACGTCCACCTTGCGCCCCTTGGCCATGCCCGAGAGCCCGCCGGTGAGCTTGCCGACCACGCCATCCTTGTGCTTTCTGAGCGCATCGATATCGACCGAGGGCTTCTCGAAGCCGATGCCGACCGAGCCCATGTGCCGGGCCTCGTCCATTACCGCGGCCACATGCAGCAAGGCCTTGGACGGAATGCAGCCTACATTCAGGCACACGCCGCCGAGCGTGGCGTACCGTTCGATCACCGCGGCCTTGAGCCCCAGATCGGCCGCGCGAAACGCGGCCGAGTAGCCACCGGGGCCCGCGCCGAGCACGACCAGGTCGTATTCGGCATCGGCGCTGCCGCCGTGCGACGCAGCCGCCGGCGCCGCTGTCGGTCCTCCCCCTTCAAGAGGGCGGCTGGGAGGGGGATTGGTTGCGCTTGCTGCAGGTTGTGTCCCATCCCCACCCCGACCCTCCCCTTGAAGGGGAGGGGGCGAAGCCGCAGCCGCCGCACCGGCCTCGACCTTGATCAGCGCGCTGCCTTCGGCAACCTTGTCGCCGATCGCGACCAGCACTTCCTTGACCACGCCGGCTGCCGAGGAGGGCACGTCCATCGTCGCCTTGTCGGACTCGAGAGTGCAGATCGCGTCATCGATCGCGATCGTGTCGCCCGGCTTCACGAACAGTTCGATCACCGGCACCGCATCGAAATCCCCGATGTCCGGGACCTTGACTTCCACTAACTCACTCATGATGCGGCCTCCTTACAGCATGACCCGACGGAAGTCGGCCAGCAGTTGTGCGAGATAGACGTTGAAGCGCGTCGCCAGCGCCCCGTCGATGACGCGGTGATCCGCGGTCAGCGAAAGCGGCAGCGTCAGGCGTGGCACGAACGCCTTGCCATCCCACACCGGCTTCATCACGGACTTGTTGACCCCGAGGATCGCGACCTCGGGCGCATTGACGATAGGCGCGAAGTAGGTGCCGCCGATCCCCCCGAGGCTCGAGATCGTGAAGCAGGCCCCCGACATGTCGGCCGGGCCGATCTTGCCATCGCGCGCCTTCTTGGCGAGTGCCCCCGATTCGGCGGCGATGTCGAACACGCTCTTCTGGTCTGCGTTTTTGATCACCGGCACCACCAGGCCGTTCGGCGTGTCGGCGGCGAACGCGATGTTGAAGTACTTCTTGTAGACCAGATTGTCGCCATCGAGGCTGGTATTGAACTCCGGGAACTCCTGCAGAGCGCGCACCGAGGCCTTGATGATGAAGGCCAGCATCGTGAGCTTCTTGCCGGACTTCTCGAACTCCTTGTTCATCTGGACGCGGAAGGCCTCCAGGTCGGTGATGTCGGCGTCCTCGTGATAGGTCACCGCCGGGATCATCACCCAGTTGCGCGCGAGGTTCTGGCCGGAGATCTTCTTGATCCGGCTCAACGGCTTGACTTCGACCTCGCCGAACTTCGCGAAATCGACCTTGGGCCACGGCAGCAGATCCAGACCGCCCCCCAGGCCGGCGCCCGCGGCTGCGGCGGGCGTTCTGCCCGGCACGACGCCTGAGCTCATCGCGCCCTTCACGAAAGCGGTGACGTCATCCTTCAGGATGCGGTTCTTCGGACCGCTGCCTTTCACCTGCGCCAGATCGGCGCCGAGTTCGCGCGCATAGGCACGCACCGACGGGCTGGCGTGGACCTTGCCGCCGAGCTTGACCGCGGACGGGGCGGCCGCGGCAGATGGGGCAGCCGGGGCAGGGGCCGGGGCTGGAGCGGCAGGGGCCGCTGTGGGAGCGGCGCGAGTCGCGATTTCGGCGTTCCCGCCCGGTTCGGCGTTGTTCGCAGCGGGCGCCGCTCCTGCGGGTGCGCCGGCCGTCTCGACCCGGATCAGCACCGAACCCTCGGACACCTTGTCGCCGATGCCGACCAGCACCTCCTTGATCACGCCACTGGCCGAAGAGGGCACGTCCATCGTGGCCTTGTCCGATTCCAGGGTCGCGATCGCGTCTTCTTCCTTGATCGTGTCGCCGACCTTCACGAACAGCTCGATCACCGGCACGGCATCAAAATCGCCGATGTCCGGGACCTTCACGTCGACGACCCCGCCGCCGGCGCTGGCCGGGGCGGCGGCCTGTGCTCCTCCCCCTTCAAGGGGGGGGCTGGCAGGGGGATGGGTTGCGCTTGCTGCAGTTTGTGACCCATCCCCACCCCGGCCCTCCCCTTGAAGGGGAGGGAGAGTGGCCGCCGCGCCGGCGGCCTCGACCTTGATCAGCACATTGCCCTCGGACACCTTGTCGCCGAGTCCGACCAGCACCTCCTTTACGACACCACTGGCGGAGGAGGGCACGTCCATCGTGGCCTTGTCCGACTCCAGGGTCGCGATCGAATCCTCCACGTTGATCGTGTCACCGACCTTGACGAACAGTTCGATCACCGGCACGTCGGAGAAATCGCCGATGTCCGGTACCTTCACTTCGATGAGTTGGCTCATTGTCTTGTCTCCTTGCGCGCTCAGACGCTCACCGGGTTCGGCTTGTTGGGGTCGAGCTGGTACTTGACCATGGCCGCGGCGACCTTCTCGCGCGCGATCTTGCCGTCGTCGGCCAGTGCTTTCAGTGCGGCCAGCGTGACCCAGTAGCGATCGACCTCGAAGAAGTGACGCAGCTTCTCGCGCGTGTCCGATCGACCGAAGCCGTCGGTGCCTAGCGTCACATAGGTGCGCTTGACGAAGGGACGGATCTGCTCGGCATACATCTTGATGTAGTCGGTCGCAGCGATGACCGGGCCTTCGGTGGCGGCGAGCTTTGCCTCGACATGCGACTGCCGGGGCGCTTCCATCGGGTGGAGCATGTTCCAGCGCTCGATCTCGTGACCGTCACGGACCAGCTGGTTGAAGCTCGGGCAGCCCCACAGGTCGGCTTCGACCCCCCAGTCGGCCTTGAGCAGGTCGGCCGCGGCGATGACCTCGTTGAAGATCGTGCCGGAGCCGAGCAGCTGCACGCGGGGCCCCTTGGCGTCGCCGCCCTGTCTGAACGCATACATGCCCTTGATGATGTCGGCTTCGGCCCCGACAGGCATCTCCGGATGCTCGTAGTTTTCGTTCATCACGGTGATGTAGTAGTAGATGTCCTGCTGCTCGGCAAACATGCGGCGCATGCCGTCCTGCACGATGACCGCGACCTCGTACTGGAACGTCGGATCGTAGCTGACGCAGTTCGGGATCATGTTGGCCATCACCAGGCTGTGCCCGTCCTCGTGCTGCAGGCCCTCACCATTCAGGGTGGTGCGCCCGGCGGTGCCTCCGATCAGGAAGCCGCGGGTACGCTGGTCGGCCGCGGCCCAGCACAGGTCCATCGTGCGCTGCAGGCCGAACATCGAGTAGAAGATGTAGAAGGGCACCATCTGCACCCCGTGCACGCTGTAAGCGGTGCCGGCGGCGATCCAGTCGGCCATCGCGCCGGCCTCGTTGATGCCTTCCTGCAGCACCTGACCGGTCTGGCTTTCCTTGTAGAACATCAGTTGGTCATGGTCTTCGGGGAGGTACTTCTGCCCTTCCTGGTTCCAGATGCCGTACTGGCGGAACATGCCTTCCATACCGAAGGTGCGCGATTCGTCGGGCACGATCGGCACGATCTGCTTGCCGATCTGCTTGTCCTTCAGCAGCGTGTTCATGATGCGCACGATCGCCATCGTCGTGGAGAGCTCGCGCCCTTCGCCCGAGGCCTTGAGCAGCGCGGCGAACGCATCGAGTCCGGGCACGGCCAGCGGCTCGGCCTTCTGGCGACGCTGCGGCAGGAAGCCACCGAGGGCCAAGCGCCGGTCGCGCATGTACGCGTATTCCGCGGAATCCTCCGGGAATGTGAGGTAGGGCAGTTCGGCGAGTTTGTCGTCGGGTACCGGCAGGCCGAAGCGGTCACGGAAGCGGCGGATCGCCTCGACGTCCATCTTCTTCTGCTGGTGGCTGATGTTCATCGCCTCGCCGGCCTGGCCCATGCCGAAGCCCTTGATGGTCTTGGCCAGGATCAGCGTGGGCGCGCCCTTGTGCTTAACCGCCGCGTCATAGGCGGCGAAGATCTTGAACAGGTCGTGGCCACCGCGATTGAGCTGCCACACCTGGTCGTCGGTCCAGTCGGCCACCAGCGCGCGCAGTTCGGGCGTGTTGAAGAAGTGCTCGCGCACATAGGCGCCATCCTTGGCCTTGAAGGTCTGGTACTCGCCGTCGCACAGCTCCATCATGCGCTTCTTCAGAATGCCCGCCTTGTCGCGCGCGAACAGCGTGTCCCACTGGGTGCCCCACACCAGCTTGATCACGTTCCAGCCCGCGCCGCGGAACTCCGCCTCGAGCTCCTGGATGATCTTGCCGTTGCCGCGCACCGGCCCGTCGAGGCGCTGCAGGTTGCAGTTGATCACGAACACCAGATTGTCGAGCTTCTCGCGCCCGGCCATGCCGATCGCGCCGAGCGACTCGACCTCGTCGGTCTCGCCGTCGCCGAGGAAGGCCCACACCTTGCGCTGTTCGGCCTTGGCTGCATCGATCAGGCCGCGGCTGGCCATGTACTTCATGAAGCGTGCCGAGTAGATCGCGCACAAGGGTCCCAGGCCCATCGACACGGTCGGAAACTGCCAGAAGTCGGGCATCAGCCACGGGTGCGGGTAGGACGAGATCCCCTTGCCGTCGACCTCCTGGCGGAAGTGGTCCATCTGCTCCTCGGTCAGACGACCGAGCATGAAGGCGCGCGCATACACGCCGGGCACCGAATGGCCCTGGAAGAAGATCAGATCGCCGCCGGTGTCGTGCTCGACGCTTTTCCAGAAGTGCGAGAAGCCCACATCGTAGAGCGCGGCGGCCGACGCGAACGACGCGATATGGCCGCCCACGTTGGTGCCCTTGTTGGCCCGCACCACCATCGCCATCGCGTTCCAGCGGATGTAGGAGTGCAGCTTGATCTCCATGTCCGCGTCACCCGGGTAGGCGGGCTGCTGGTCGGCCGGAATGGTGTTGATGTACTGCGTCGTGGCCGAGTACGGAATGTCGATCCCGTCCTCGCGTGCGGTCTCGATCAGCTTTTCGATCAGATGGTGCGCGCGTTGTGCGCCTTCATGCTCGATCACCCCTTGCAGCGCTTCGAGCCATTCGGTGGTTTCCTGCGCATCCGGATCGGATTGCAGCGATACGTCTTGTTTCCCGGTCATGGTTTGTCTCCTCATGACATGCCGTTTGCAAAACCCGCCCGAATGGACGGGACGCTTCCTGAAAGCACGCGCGTGAGCCTCCCGCAAGCCCCGCTTGTTTCGTAATATAAAACGTTATCTCGTTAGGCGCAATAGAAAAGTCGGTTTTGCTCCAGTTCAGGGATCTGCCTGCGGGTCCGGACATAGCCGAAACACTTGGCGAGCGCGGGTGATCAGGTCCGATCGCGCATTGCACGACTGGTGCAGACCTCCATCCAGGGGTGGCGAAACGGGTGGAGGCCTGAGCCGAAGGGCCTGCGGTCCGGAAATGCACACAAGTACCCTTTGGGCGCATCCGCGCGCGTCGAGGTACCGGGATTGATGCGCCCGTGCGGTGCGAGCAACGGACACGAAAAAGAACCTGTCAGGGCATGAGGGAGGGAGGGAGAGCATCCCCGACCGGTTTGACAAAAAGGGCAAAGATCCCGGAGCGGTCATTGTGCCGAGGCTCGATGTCGATCGGATTCATTTGCGAATACGACGACCCCGTTCTTCACTTCGCCCATGAATACGTCGTGCGCGCTGGTAATCGCTTCGTGCTGATCCCGGGTGAAGGGACGCCGGTATGTCATCACCACTCCTTCGACCGTCTGCCGCAGGTCTTCGAGCGCTTCACGAATGCGATCACCATCGGTGCTGCCCGCCTGTCCGATCGCCGCCGCGAGCAGTAGCAGTGAATCATAGCCTTGTGCGGCCGCAGGCGGAACAGGGATTCGTTCATTTCCGGTGCGCGCCCGCCAGGATTCCAGGAATGCCCTGCGCCGTTCGGTCGTCGGTTCGGGGATGAAGGTCTGCGGCATGCGCGCGCCCTCTGCATTCGGTCCGGCATCGTCGATGAAGTTCGACATCGCCAGTGTCCAGCTTCCGATTAGCGGCACGCGCCAGCCCAGGCGCGCCATGCCGTTCGCGATCTGTGCGAGCTCGGGCCCGATCCCGTAGGTCAGGATCGCCTGCGCATTTGCGTCGCGGGCGCGGCGCAGGTGCGGCGTCATGTCGGCCTGCTTCAGCTGAAAAAGTTCGATCGCCACCGGCGTGATGCCACGTGCCGACAGCGCCGCCTCCAGGTTCTCGCGTCCGAGCTGGCCGTAATTGGTTGCGTCGTGGAAGATCGCCACCCGGTTCAGGCGGCGTCGATCGATCGCCTCGACCACGATCATCGCCGCCTGGATGCTGTCGTTGGCCGACACCCTGAACACGAAATTGTCGGGATGTTCCGGCGGCAGGAACTGTCGGGTGACCAGGCTGCCGGTTGCCACCGACGTGATGACCGGTATGCGGGCTTGCTGATAATAGCGTTGACTGGCCAACGCCACGCCGGTGTTGACGATGCCCAATCCCGCCACGATGTTCTGTTCGTCGATCAGTTCCTGCACGACCTGCGCACCGCGTTCGTTGCGCGCCTCATCGTCGCGTTCGACCAGTTCGATCGGCCGGCCGAGGACGCCGCCCGCGGCGTTCACCTCGGACGCGGCAATGCGGATGCCATCGCGCATCGACAGCCCCATCGGACTGGAACCCCCGGTGAAGGGGCCCGACACGCCGATGCGTATCGTGTCGCTCGCCAGTGTGCTCAGACTCAGCAGGCCGGTCAGGCACAGAACCGCAAGGGACTTGGCAGACATGCGGGGCTCACATCCGGTTGGGAGTGACACAATGTACGGCCCGCACCCCCCGAATATAATTGGCGAAAACCCGAAGGCCGCGCGTCATCGCGGGCCCCGTAAGGGAAACACCGGATTAACCTGTTGTCACCGCTCTGTGACAATCGCCTGGAACGAATCGATCGGGCACCACCGGTCTCGGCCTTACACCGCTTCACTCTCGTCGTCCGACCCAATGTCCGAATCCGTGAGCCCGCAGATCGTCAGGAACAAGCCCTCACGGCCGATCGATCGGTCGAGCCGGAGCCGTG
This sequence comes from Denitraticella aggregata, assembly GCF_048158365.1. Classification (NCBI taxonomy): domain Bacteria; kingdom Pseudomonadati; phylum Pseudomonadota; class Betaproteobacteria; order Rhodocyclales; family Zoogloeaceae; genus Denitraticella; species Denitraticella aggregata. Next base: position 146,465 of record NZ_JBLLNL010000009.1, read on the forward strand.
TCCCACTCGGGCGAGGCGTAGGATGGCAAAGCCGGACCGGAAGAGCAGGGCCGTGCCCGCGTTCAATGGCCTCCTCGGGGCACCGGGATGTCTGATTCATCCACACAGGCCCGTTCGCAGCTGGCGCGTTGGTACTGGACCGCACCCTATGTAGCGGTCGGCGTGTTCGCGGTCACGATGCTGGTCATGGTGTGGCTGCTGCAATCGCGCGAGATCGAGAACCAGCGCAACGCGGTCGCGCGGGATGTGCAGTGGGCCGAGCAGACGATACGGATGCACATGCAGGGTACCGAAGAGTTTCTGACGCAGCTTGCGCGCGATCTGTCGGCCGATGCGATCGATTCCGACGGTTTCCAGCTGCGCGCAAACCAGCATATTGCGAACAATCCGGAACTGATCAACGTCGTCTGGGTGGGGCCGGAGGAGGCCGTGCGCTGGTCGGCTCCATTCGACACCACCGAGTGGTTGTCGGGCGACGTGCTGTCCGGGCTGCAGACGCAGCCGTTCTACCGCGCACGCGAGTTGGGGCGCCCGAGCTATGGCGAGGCCTACGTGAACCTGCGCGACCGCATGGTGCTGGAGGTCTATGTGCCCGTGCGACGGGGCCGCGAGCCTTTCGGCGCGATCGTCGGTGTGTATTCCATCGACCGCATGGTCCGCCATCTCGTGCCGGGCTGGTTCGCCGAAAAGTATCGGCTCGCCCTGATCAGCGTCCGCGGCGAGATTCTCGCGGTCAATTCCAGCGTGCTGGACCTGGACGAGAGCATATCCTACGAGATCCCGCTGGACCCGCCCGGCAACGGACTGACCTTGCGCGCCACCGCCTTTCGTACCGAAGGCCAGTTGCCGCAGGCGCTGCCGATGGCGATGATCCTCGCGCTGTCGGTGATCGTGCTGTGGAGTCTGTGGCTGCTGCGCACCCATGTGCGACGCCGGGTCCAGGTCGAGAAGGAACGCGACCGGCTGTTCAACCTGTCGCTGGACCTGCTGTGCATCGTCGGTCTGGATGGCGTGTTCCGGCGCTGCAATCCGGCCTTCACCCGCATCCTGGGCTACCGCACGGAGCAGTTGCTCGGGCGGGCCTTGCTGGATGTGGTGCACAGTGACGACATTCCCGAGACGCTGACCCAGATGCGCCGGCTCGCCACCGGTGAGCCGGTCAGTTTCGAGAACCGCTGCCGCGGTGCCAACGGCACCTTCAAGTGGCTCGCGTGGAGCATCAATCCGGTGCTGGAGGAGCAGCTCGTCTATGCGGTCGCGCACGACATCACCGGGCGCAAGGCGGCCGAGGATGCGCTGCGCGCAGAGTCGGCGTTCCGCAAGGCGATGGAGGAGTCGGTCATCACCGGCATGCGCGCGATCGACCTGTCCGGGCGGATCATCTACGTCAATAGCGCGTTCTGCCGCATGGTCGGCTTCAGCCAGGAGGAGCTGATCGGCGCGACTCCCCCGTTCCCCTACTGGCCGGAGGAGGACCTCGAGATCTGCAAGCAGAATCTCGCGATCACCCTGGAGGGCAGGGCGCCGGCCAGTGGGTTCGAGATGCGCATCCGGCGACGCGACGGCGTGCGACTGGATGCGCGTTTCTATCTGTCACCGCTGATCGATCTGGCCGGCAAGCAGACCGGCTGGATGGCCTCGGTGACCGACATCACCGAGCCGCGCCGGGTCAGGGAGGCCCTGGTCGCCGCGCAGCAACGCTTCGAGGCGGTGCTGGACGGGCTGGAGGCGGCGGTGTTCGTCGCCGATGCGATGTCGGACGAGATCCTGTTCGCGAACCGCGCGTTCAAGAACATTTACGGATACGACGCGGTCGGGCGCACCGTGCGGGGTGTGTCGGTGCCGCAGCCCGAGCGCGGTGACTATCTGGTGGAGCTGCGCGGACTGGACGTCAACCAGTTGCCGCGGGAACTGTTCGACGGCGAGGTGCAGCATCCGCTGTCGGGGCGCTGGTACCACGTGCGCGAGCATGCGACCCGCTGGGTGGATGGGCGGGTGGTGCGCATGGGCATCGCCACCGATATCACCGACCGCAAGCAGATCGCTGAGTCCTCGCGTGTCCAGGCCGAGCGCCTGCAGCACACGTCGCGCCTGATCACGATGGGTGAAATGGCCTCCACGCTCGCGCATGAACTGAACCAGCCGCTGTCGGCCATCGCCAACTACTGCATGGGGTGCGTCACCCGCATCCAGTCGGGCAAGTTCCGCGAAGAGGACCTGCTGGCCGCGATGCAGAAGGCGAGTTTCCAGGCCGAGCGGGCCGGCAAGATCATCCGGCGGGTTCGGGAATTCGTGAAGAAGAGCGAGCCGCGTCGCAGCGCGGTCAGGCTGGAGGAAGTGCTCGACGATGCGATCGGCTTTGCCGATATCGATGTGAGACGTGTCGGCGGCCGGATCGTGCTGGAGGTCGAACCGGATCTCCCGCCGGTGCATGCCGACCGGATCATGATCGAGCAGGTCGTCATCAATCTGGTCAAGAACGGCCTCGATGCGATGTCGGGGATTGCGCGCGAGGACAGGGTGCTGGTGCTCAGGGCACATGCGCTCAATGCCCGTCTGGTCGAGGTCGCGGTCATCGATCGGGGAAACGGTATCGGCGAGGACGAGCGCCCACTGCTGTTCACGCCGTTCTACACCACCAAGGCCGAAGGCATGGGCATGGGGCTGAACATCTGCCGGTCCATCGTCGAGTTCCACGACGGCAGATTGACCGTGGCGGACAACCCGGAAGGCGGTACCATCTTCACCTTTACGCTCCCCACGGAGGCCGAAAGTGAGCATGTCGCCAGAAGAGCCTGACCAGTGCATCTTCATCGTCGATGATGACGATGCCCTGCGTGATTCGCTGGTCTGGTTGCTCGAATCCAGCGGTTACCGGGTCTGCGCCTACGCGTCGTCGGAGGCGTTTCTCGAAGACTACACCACCGCGCTGACCGGTTGCCTGGTCCTGGACGTGCGCATGCCCGGCATGAGCGGGCTGGAACTGTTCGAGGCCTTGCGCGAGCGCCACTCGACGCTGCCGGTGATCTTCATCACCGGGCATGGAGACGTGCCGATGGCGGTCTCCGCAGTCAAGCGCGGCGCGGTGGATTTCATCGAGAAGCCGTTCGGCGATCGGGACATGCTGGGCCTGATCGAAGACAGCCTCGCGCGCGAGCGCGCCGGTCGCCAGAAGCGCCAGCGCGAGGCTGAGACCGCGCGCCGGTTGAGCGAACTGACCCATCGCGAGCGCGAAGTGCTCGATCTGATCATCGCCGGCAGGCTCAACAAGCAGATCGCGGACATGCTCGGCATCAGCATCAAGACCGTCGAAGTCCATCGCGCCCGGGTCATGGAGAAGATGTGCGCGAACTCGCTGGCCGAACTGGTGCAACACGTGATCAGCGGCGAGAGCGGCGCGGCGCGCGGCTGAATTCCGGGGCCGGGCCGGCTCCGTGCGCGGCGCCGCTCTGGTATCTTGAACGCTTTTCCGGCCCCGATCCACCGAATGTCCGCCATTAACGGCTTGCTCCTTCTCGGCGGCGTGCTGCTGTTCATCAGCATTCTCGCGAGTACCGTGTCGGCACGGCTCGGCCTGCCGCTGCTGCTGCTGTTCCTGGTCGTCGGCATGCTCGCCGGCGAGGAGGGGCTGGGCGGCATCGACTTCGACGACTTCTCGACCACGATGCTGGTCGCCCAGCTCGCGCTCGCGGTGATCCTGCTCGACGGCGGCTTGCGCACGCGCGCCTCGACCTTCCGGGTCGCGTTCAAGCCGGCCGCCTCGCTGGCGAGTTTCGGTGTGATCATCACGTCCTTGGTGCTGGGCGTATTTGCGACCTGGCTGTTCGATGTCGACTGGCGCATCGGTCTCCTGCTTGCCGCGATCGTCGGTTCGACCGATGCGGCCGCGGTGTTCTCGCTGCTGCGCAACAGCGGGGTGCGGTTGAACGATCGGGTCAAGGCCACGCTCGAGATCGAGTCCGGCGCGAACGACCCGATGGCGATCCTGATGGTCATCGTCATGGTGCAGTTGATCATGTCGCCGGGCGAACGCGACGGCTGGGCCTACGGCGTGATCCTGTTGCAGCAGCTCGCTTTCGGCATCCTGGCCGGATGGGTGGGCGGGCGCGTGCTGGCCCACCTGCTTGCGCGCCTGCGTCTGGCCGAGGGCCTGTACGCGCTGCTGATCGTATCGGGCGGGCTCATGGTCTTCTCGGCCACGAACATGATCGGCGGCAGCGGCTTCCTGGCAATCTACCTGGCCGGACTCGTGATCGGCAACCGTCGCTGCCATGCCACAGAACACGTGTTGCGGGTCATGGACGGCCTGGCCTGGCTGTCGCAGGCGGGCATGTTTCTCGCGCTGGGCCTGCTGGTCACGCCGTCGCACCTGCTCGAGCAAGCGACGCTGTCACTCGCGATGGCGCTGTTCCTGATGCTGGTGGCCCGGCCGGTCGCGGTGTTCGCCTGCCTGTGGCCGCAGCGTTTCGCGGTCAACGAGATGGCGTACATCTCGTGGGTCGGTCTGCGCGGTGCGGTGCCGATCGTGCTGGCCATGTATCCGCTGATGATGGGTGTGCCGCAATCGCTGCTGCTGTTCGACGTCGCCTTCGCGGTGGTGCTGGTGTCGCTGCTGGTGCAGGGCGCGACGGTACCGGTGGCCGCGCGCCTGTTCAAGGTCGTCGTCCCGCGCCGCGACGAACCGGTCGACCGGCTCGAGGTGTGGGTCGGCGAGAACGAGACGTTGGATCTGATGGAGTATCACGTCGGCCACGGCTCGCGTGCGGAGGGATCGCACCCGGACACGCTGGTCTCGCGCGAGGCGGGGCCGGATGTGCGCTGTGCTGCGGTGCTGCGCGCAGGCAAGGCGTTACCGCTGACCCGTGCCACCCGCCTGCGCGAGAACGACTCGGTCTGGCTCATCGCGCCAGACGAGATGGCCGAGCGTCTGGCTGCGGCCTTCGCGCCGGGACGCGAGGACGAACTGATCGCCAACGCGGGCTTCTTCGGCGAGTTCACCGTGTCCGCGAACTGCATGGCGGGCGATCTGGCCGCGGCCTACGGACTCTCGCTGGAGGAGGGCGAGGCCGACGTGCCGCTGGCTACGCTGCTGGTGCACCGGCTCGGACGGCATGCGGTCGAGGGCGATCGGGTCGGCATCGGCGGGTTCGAACTGACCGTAAGGCACCTGGACGCCAGGGGCGGTATCGACCAGATCGGTCTGAAATGCCCGCGCCCGCACATGCCGTGAGGCGATTCTTGGACAAGCACGAGCGATCCGGTCATTTGGCACCGCGGTTCGCCCTGAGTCTGTCCAGGCGTGTCGACCGGACCCGACCGGCGTTCGCTTGACCTGGGTCAACGGTTTATCGTCGACCGTGCGATAAGTTCTGCGCTTCGAATTCAGCTAGCGGGAGACGCAATGGCTAAAGCGGCGCAGATGCCGGCCACGGGCCGGTCCTTCATGTCGGGCAACGAGGCGGTTGCCCGAAGCGCGTGGGAAGCCGGCGTGCGGGTGGCGGCCGCCTATCCGGGCACCCCCTCGACCGAGATCCTTGAGGAACTGGCAGCCTGTCCCGACGTGTATGCCGAGTGGTCGATCAACGAGAAGGTGTCGCTCGAGGTCGCGCTCGGTGCGTCGATGGTCGGTGCGCGGGCGCTGTGCGCGATGAAACATGTCGGCCTGAACGTCGCCTCCGATGCGTTGATGACGATGACGGTGACCGGCGTCAAGGGCGGACTGGTGATCGCGGTGGCAGACGATGTCGGCATGTCCTCGTCGCAGAACGAGCAGGACTCGCGCTTCTGGGGCCGCTTCGCGCATGTGCCGGTGCTCGAGCCCGCGGACTCGCAGGAAGCCTTCGACATGACACGCGCCGCGTTCGAACTGTCCGAGCGCTTCTGCGTGCCGGTGATCCTGCGCATGACCACGCGCATCTGTCATGTCAAGTCGGTGGTGCAGGCCGGCGAGCGCGAAGCGATCGAGCCGATCGGCTTCGAGAAGGATCCGCGCCGCTGGGTCATGGTGCCGGGCCACGCCAAGCCGCGCGTGCCGATGATGTACGAGCGCGAGGCTGCGCTGCGCGCCGAGTCCGAGGCCTCGCCGCTCAATCGGACGCATCGGGGCGCGGAGCGCACGATGGGCTTCGTCGCGTCCGGCCCGGCCTTCATGCATGTGCGCGAGGCCTTCCCGCAGGCGCCGGTGTTCAAGCTGGGCCTGTCGTATCCGCTGCCACTGGAGGCCTTGCGCAGCTTCGCGCGGAGCGTCGAAGAACTCGTCGTGGTCGAGGAGACCGAGCCGCTGGTCGAATCCGAACTGCGCGCAGCCGGGATCGTCTGCACCGGCAAGGCCCGCCTGCCGCGCACCGGGGAGCTGTCGCCCGACGTGCTGAAGTCCGCGCTCATGCCCGGCCCGGACGGCAGCGTGGCCGAAACCGCACAGGCCACACAGGCTGCCGCGGTGCCGGCCCAGCCGGTCTTCCCGCGTCCGCCGACGCTGTGTGTCGCGTGTCCGCATCTGGGCGTCTATTACACGCTGTCGCAGATGCGCAACCTGATCATCTCGGGTGACATCGGCTGCTACACGCTCGGCGCCGGTCATCCGTGGAATGCGCTCGACACCTGCATCTCGATGGGGGCGTCGCTGGGCATGGCGTTGGGCATGGACAAGGGGCGCGGCCCTGCCGACGAGAACAAGAGGATCCTCGCAGTCATCGGCGACTCCACCTTCATGCACATGGGCATGCAGGGTCTGCTCGACATCACGTGGAACCGCGGCAACGTGACGGTGCTGCTGCTCGACAACCGCACCGTTGGCATGACCGGCGGGCAGGACAACCCGGGCAGTGGCCGCAACATCCACGGCGACGATACGCCGCGGGTGGATTTCGCGCAGCTGTGCGAGGCGCTCGGCGTCCGGCGCGAGCGCATCCGCGTGCTCGACCCCTACCAGTTGCCGGTGCTGTTCAAGGCGCTGCGCGAGGAGACGAAGATCGACGAGCCGTCGGTCATCATCACCGACCGGCCGTGTGTGCTGATCGACGACTACAAGCCCACGCGCCCCTACCTGGTCCGCGACGACCTGTGCACCGGTTGCGGCAACTGCATCGACGTCGGGTGTCCGGCGATCCACGTCACGCGGCGCGACCAGGTGGTCAAGGCCTCGGGCAAGAGCGTGGATCTGGCCTTCGTCCGCATCGAGACTTCCGCCTGCACCGGCTGCGGCCTGTGCGTGCAGCCGTGCGCGCCGGAGGCCATCGTGCATGCCGAACCGGTGTTTCCGATCAATTTCGCGCGGAAATGATCCGATGACGACCAATATTCTGGTGTGCGGCATCGGTGGTCAGGGCGTCATGACCGCCACCGAGATCCTCGCCGAGGCGGCACTTTCGCTCGGCTTCGACGTGAAGAAGACCGAGGTCGCAGGCATGAGCCAGCGCGGAGGGGTGGTCACCTCCCACCTGCGCTTCGGCGACGAGGTGTTGTCGCCGCAGATCGCACCCGGCGAGGCGGACCTGCTGGTCGGTTTCGAGGCCTCCGAGGCGCTGCGCTGGTCGCACATGCTGCGTCCCGGTGGCACCGCGCTGGTCAATGTCGGGCGTATCGTGCCGCCGGTGGTCACGATCGGGCTGTTCGACTACCCGGACGACCCGGTGGCGCAGATGCAGACCCTGGGCCTGGACGTGCATGCCTTCGACGCGAGCGCGATCGCGACCGGCCTCGGCAATATCCGGCTCGGCAATACCGTCATGCTCGGTGCGATGTCCGACAGGCTGCCGTTCCCTGCCGAGGTGCTGCGCGACGCGGTGCTGGCGCGTTTCGCGCGCAAGAAACCCGAACTGCTCGAGCTCAACCGCAGTGCCTTCGAAACCGGCCGCGAGGCGGTCGCCGCCGTTGCACCCTGATCGGCCGGAAAAAATCCTCGCCCGTGCGGTAGAATCCGCACTTTTTCCGAGGGTATCCGGATGACTGCACGGGTGATCGATGGTAACGCGCTGGCCGCGCAGGTCCGCGGCGACATTGCCGCGCGCGTCGCGTCGCTGAAGGCACGTGGCGAGCCGCCCTGTCTGGCGGTGATTCTGGTCGGCAGTGATCCGGCCTCGAGTGTGTATGTGCGCAACAAGGTCGCGGCCTGCGAGAAGGCCGGTATCCGTTCGCTGCGCTTCGACTACCCGGCCGACGTGGCACAGCCCGGCGTCATGACCAGGCTGGCGGAACTCAACGCGGACCCGGATGTTCACGGGATCCTGGTGCAACTGCCGTTGCCGCCGCAGTTCGACGAGGTCCAGGTGCTGGAGGCGATCGGCGTGGACAAGGATGTCGATGGTTTCCATGCCGAGAACGTCGGCCGGCTGTCGCAGGGTCGGGAAGGTTTCATTCCGTGCACGCCGCATGGCGTGATGAAGATGCTCGAATCCGGGCAGGTGTCGCTTCAGGGCGCCGAGGCGGTGGTGATCGGCCGCTCCAACATCGTCGGCAAGCCGATGGCGATGCTGCTGACCAACGCCGGCGCCACCGTCACCGTCTGTCATTCGAAGACGCGCGATCTGGCTGCACACACGCGCCGTGCCGACATACTGGTCGCGGCGGTGGGGCGCCCGCGCTTCGTCACCGGTGACATGGTCAAACCGGGTGCGGTGGTGGTCGACGTCGGCATCAACCGCCTCACCGACGGACCGGATGCGGGCAAGTTGTGCGGCGACGTCGATTTCGCTTCGGTCAGCGAGGTAGCGTCGCTGATCACACCGGTGCCGGGTGGTGTGGGGCCGATGACGATCACGATGCTGCTCGAGAACACCGTCATTTCCGCCGACCGCGCCGCGCGTGGCAAGGGGCGCTGACATGACCGACAACATCCTGCGCTTTCCCGCCGATGGCCCGAACCCCTTGGTCGGCATCATCATGGGTTCGAATTCCGACTGGCCGACGATGAAGGCCGCCGCCGCGATGCTCGAATCCTTCGGCGTGCCGTTCGAGGCGCGCGTGGTATCCGCGCATCGCACCCCCGATCTGATGTTCGAATACGCCGCCTCGGCGCGCGAGCGCGGGCTCAGGGCGATCATCGCCGGCGCCGGGGGTGCGGCTCATCTGCCGGGCATGGTCGCGGCCAAGACCACGCTGCCGGTGCTGGGCGTGCCGGTGCAGTCCAGGGCGCTGTCGGGCCAGGATTCGCTGTTGTCCATCGTGCAGATGCCCAAGGGTGTGCCGGTCGCGACCTTCGCGATCGGCGAGGCCGGAGCGGCCAATGCCGGGCTGTTCGCGGTGTCGCTGCTGGCCAGTGTGGACGCCACCCTGGCCCAGGCGCTGGAGGCATTCCGCGCCCGCCAGACGCAGGCCGTCTACGACATGAAGCTGGATTGAGCCCGCCGATGATCCTTCCGCCCGCAACCCTCGGCATGCTCGGTGGCGGCCAGTTGGGCCGCTTCTTCGTGTCGGCCGCGCATGAGATGGGCTATCACGTGTGGGTGCTCGACCCGGATCCGCACAGTCCCGCCGGCCTGATCGCCGATCGGCATCTGGTCGCGGCCTATGACGATTACGCCGCGCTGGATCTGTTTGGTGAAGCCTGCGCCGCGGTCACCACCGAGTTCGAGAACGTGCCGGCCGGAACCCTGGAGTATCTGGCCAAGTTCATCCCGGTCCATCCGGCCGCCAGCGCGGTCGCGGTGTGCCAGCACCGTATCGCCGAGAAGCGCTTTCTCGCCGACAACGGGATTCCGCATGGGCCTTTCGCAGTGATCGAGTCCGACGAGGACGTGCGCAACGCGCCGGATGCGCTGTTTCCGGCGGTACTCAAGGTGGCGCGCTTCGGCTACGACGGCAAGGGCCAGGCGCGCGTGGCCGATCGCGACGAGGCATTGCATGCACTTCACCAGTTCGGCGGCGAGCCGTGCGTGCTGGAGAAGATGCTGCATCTGGATTTCGAGGTCTCGGTCGTGCTCGCGCGGACCGAGTCGGGCGCGGTACGCTGCTTTCCGGTCGGCGAGAATCGCCACCGCAACGGCATCCTGGACGTGACCATCGCCCCGGCGCGCGCCAGCGCGGCCCAGCGCGACCGCGCGCAGGAGATCGCGTGCCGAATCGCGGAGGCGCTCGGCTATGTCGGCACGCTGGGCGTCGAGTTCTTCGTCTGCAACGGCGAACTGCTGGTCAACGAGATGGCACCCAGACCGCACAACAGCGGCCATCACACCGTGGACGCCTGCATGACCAGTCAGTACGAGCAGCAGGTCAGGGCGCTGACCGGTCTGCCGCTGGGCGAACCGCGCCAGCACTCGGCCGCGGTCATGGTCAATCTGCTCGGCGAGTTGTGGTTTCGCGGCGAGCATCAGCACGAACCGGACTGGTCGGTGCTGCACGCGGTTCCGGGCCTGCGGCTGCATCTGTATGGCAAGCACCATGCGCGCGCCGGGCGCAAGATGGGGCATTTCACCGTGATCGGCGAGGATGCGCCCACCGTGCTCGAGCGCGCGATGCAGGCGCGGGACGCGATCGGCATCCGCGACGAATGAGCATCGTTTCGCCCACCGCGGACGCGATCGCCGAGGCGGTGACCCTGCTGCGCGCCGGTCGGCTGGTCGCGCTGCCGACCGAGACCGTGTACGGCCTGGGCGCCGATGCGCTCGATCCGGTCGCGGTGGGCCGGATCTTCACCGCCAAGGGCCGGCCCGCCGATCATCCGCTGATCGTGCATCTGCCCGACGCCGATCACCTGCCGCGCTGGGCGTCGCGCATCCCAAAGGACGCGATCGCGCTGGCGAAGGCCTTCTGGCCCGGACCCCTGACGCTGATCCTGTCACGCGAGGAAGACGTGCCGGACGCGGTCACCGGCGGCCAGGCCACGGTCGGCCTGCGTGTGCCCGATCATCCGGTCGCGCTGGCGCTGCTGCGGGCCTTCGATTCCGGCATCGCCGCACCGAGCGCGAACCGTTTCGGCCGGATCAGCCCGACCACGGCCGAACATGTGCAGCAGGAGCTGGGCGACCGGGTGGCGATGATCCTCGATGGCGGTCCCTGCACCGTCGGCATCGAATCGACGATTCTGGACCTGTCCCGGGGCGAGCCCGAAATCCTGCGTCCCGGGGCGATCACCGCCGACGACATCGCGCGCGTCATCGGACGTCGGCCGCATGTGCGTGGCGAAGCCCTGTCCCAACCGTCCGGCGCGACTCCCACACCGACTCCGCCAGCGCAGCCCGAAGCTCCGACGCCGCCGCGCGTGTCCGGCACGCTGGATGCCCACTACGCGCCCCGCACACCGCTGCAACTGGTCGATGCGTCCGCACTCGCGAACAGGGCGACGGACTGCGTGCGCAGCGGCAACCGGGTTGCGGTGCTGGCGCACATGGTGCGTGGACCGAACGACGGCCGCGTGATCTGGATACAGGCCGATCCCGAGCCGATGGGCTATGCGCACGACCTGTACGCCAATCTTCGTGCGCTGGATGAACTCGGGGCCGATCTCATCCTGGTCGAACGCCCGCCGGACGCGATTGGCTGGTCCGCCATCGCCGACCGCCTGGGTCGCGCCGCGGTCGGTTCGGGCGCAAGCGACATGTTCGACGAGACCTGAGCAAAAAGACCAACAAAAAACTTTTCATCGACGGCTGCACTAGCCTATAATTCTCGACCTCGAAGGGCCGATAGCTCAGCTGGGAGAGCGCCGCGTTCGCAATGCGGAGGTCGTGAGTTCGATCCTCATTCGGTCCACCATTTTCTGTTCCAAAGCAGTCCGAGAAAGGCCGGAAAGCCCAGTTAAATCAAGGGTTCCGGCCTTTTTCACGTCCAGAGTAGTCCGAAAAAGACTATTGAAAGCCGGGGGCAACTGGGGGCAACATTGGGGGCAACTGCACGAGTTGCCCCCAAATGCCGAAGGAGTTGCCCCCAAATGCCCCTGACAGACACGCAAATAAAGGCGATCAAGCCCAGCGCCAAAGCGCGTAAGTACGCCGACGAGAAAGGTCTGTATCTGGAAGTTGCCCCCAGCGGTGGCAAGTGGTGGCGGCTCAAGTACCGCATCGGCGGGAAGGAGAAACGTCTGAGCCTTGGTGTCTACCCGGACGTGTCCCTGAAGGCGGCTCGTGCTCGACGCGACGAGGCGCGGGAGTTGATCGCTACCGGTAGCGACCCCAGCGCAGCACGTAAGGAAGCCGAAGCCGTGCGGATCGCGGAGACGGAACATACGTTCGAGGCGGTCGCCCGCGAGTGGTTCGATAAAGAGCGGGTCGCGTCTAGTTGGGCACCGGGGCACGCCGACAAGATCATCCGACGCTTGGAGGCCGACGTGTTCCCCTGGCTGGGAAAGAAGCCGATTGCCAACGTGAAACCTATGGACGTGCTGACCTGCTGCCAGCGCATCGCGGACCGAGGCGCGCACGATACTGCGTATCGGGCCAAGCAGAACATAGGCCAGGTGATGCGATACGCAGTCGCCACGGGGCGGACTGACCGTGACCCTACCGCTGACCTTCGCGGAGTGATGAAGAAGCCGAGAGCGGCACATTTCGCATCCATCACCGATACCGCCGAAGTTGGGGCGCTGCTGCGGGCGATTGACGGATTCAAGGGAACGCTCGTGGTGCGATCAGCGCTCAGGCTTGCACCGCTGGTGTTCGTCCGACCGGGCGAACTGCGCAAGGCGGAGTGGTCGGAAATCGACTTCGAGCGGGCCGAATGGCGCATCCCTGCGGAGCGGATGAAGCGGCGGCGCGAGCACATCGTTCCGCTGGCACCGCAGTCGGTCGCGATCCTGAAGGACCTGCACCCGCTGACCGGGCACCGGCAGCACGTGTTCGCCGGGCGCGATCCGAAGAAGCCGATGAGCGAGGCCGCGATCAACGCGGCACTGCGGCGCATGGGGTACGACACCAAGACCGAAATCACCGGGCACGGTTTCCGGGCGATGGCGCGGACCATCCTGCATGAAGAACTTGGATTCGACCGGGACGTGATCGAACACCAACTTGCACACCGCGTCCCGGATGTGCTTGGTGAAGCCTACAACCGGACCAAGTTTCTGAAGGACCGTAGAACCATGATGCAAGCCTGGGCCGCTCATCTCGACCGACTGAAGGCGGGCGCTGAGGTGATCCAACTTCCAACGAAGGGGGCAGCATGAAGCGCAAGACCAAGCACGCATTACAGGCACGCGATGACAAGGCTGCACGGGAGTTCATCGCACGGATTCGCCGGGAAGCCATGATCGTTTCAATTTCCGCAGAACTCACTGCACGCGCTGCGATTCGCCGTGCATGGGTAACGCCGAAGTGACGAAGATGAACAGCCGCCACCGTCAAGGTTCGATCAAGGGCTGATGAGCTGATGGCAGACAGTAAGGTTTTGGGAAGGGTCGATGAGCTGCTGGGGTAACGCCGAAGTGACGAAGATGAACAACCGACACCATTACGTTGATGCACGACGGGCGCTGCTGGAAATCTTCTTGCAACGCATGCGACTACAAAACGGAGAGTATGACGAACGTTTGCGCGCCATCTACAGTTCCGACGTTCTGAAAGTGGTCGAGGAAGGCATATGTGCGGCGTTCGAAGGCAAGTGCGACCCCTTCCGGTTGAGTACTCGGGGGTTGAAACCAAAGCTGTCCCGGCAAGAGGGAATCGATGCCGTCATGCAAGTGATGAGCAGGCCGAAGGATGAAACATTGGAGTCGGCGTTCGAGCGTGTAGGGGGGACGCTGTCGACATCATCGAGTGTGATTCGAGATGCCTACTACGACCCCGATGTACGGACGTTTGCAGAGCTACAGAGAGACGCCTACAGAAAAAACCGCTGATTTGTAGGATGGTGCGGCACGCGGCACGCCCGCACGATGCGATCCATGCCCGGTTCCGGGAGTCTCTTAGGGGAACAAAATGGACGCAAAGACGGAAGCACCGATTCGCATTATTCGCCGTCACGAAGTTGAATCACGTACCGGCATAGCACGCTCAACGATTTACGAGCGTGTCAAGCAAGGCACCTTCCCGGCACCCATCCAGCTTGGTCCACGTGCTGTCGGGTGGATTTCCGCCGACATCGACGCTTGGATTGCCGGGCGGATCGAGGCCGCTCAAAGCGGTAAATGACATGCGGACCGTGAAGACCGTGATTGTGCGGCTGGCTGTTTGGGGCGTGATCCCTGCGAATCTTGCATCCTGGCTGATTCGACGGACGGGGCTGACCAATGTCTAGCCCGACCGAACAGTTCAGAGCGGCCATGCGCGAGGCCGGTATTTCGCCACCAGTGACAATCGAGGCTGACGGGCTTCTGCACAGATTCCATATCGACGGCGACAAGGCCGGTTCCCGCAATGGCTGGTATGCACTGCACCTCGACGGGCGGGCCGCTGGCATTTTCGGTTCGTGGAAGACCGGCGTGCGCTCGACTTGGGCGGCGGATGGTAAGCGCATGAGCGACACCGAGCGCAAGACGTTTGCCGAACTGATCGAGGCGGCGAACATCAAGGCGCGAGCCGATCGGCGGGCCGAACATGAGGCGCGGGCTATCGAGGCACGGACCGAATGGGAAGCGGCGGCACCGGCTACACCGGCGCACCCGTACCTGATCGCCAAGGCGGTGAAGCCGCACGACTTGCGCCAGCGCGGCGGGCTGCTGATCGTCCCGCTGTTCGATGCCTTCGGGCTGTTGTGGAACGTGCAGCGCATCCAGCCGGACGGCGGCAAGCGGTTCAAGTCGGGGCGGGCCGGTGGCCTGTTCTGCCCGATTGGCGACCTCAGCAACCCGGCAACGGCCCTGATCTGTGAGGGCTGGGCAACCGGCGCAACGCTGCATGAGGAAACCGGCCATGCGGTGCTGTGCGCGATGAATGCGGGCAACCTGCTGCCGGTGGCGAAGGCGGCGCGTTCCGCCTGGGTTGGCGCTGAACTGGTGATCTGCGCGGACAACGACCGCCAGACCGAAGGTAATCCGGGCCTGACGTATGCGACCGCTGCGGCGAAGGCGACCGGGGCGCGGCTGATCGTTCCCGAGTTCCCGGAAGGGAGAGCGGGCTCCGACTTCAACGACTTGGCGGCGATCCGTCGGAAGGGGGCGCGACGTGGCGAATGACCTGCTCGACACTGTGACCGCCGATCTTTTCTGCGCAGACGTGGCAGACGCTTCGGTGATCGAGGCGAATCCCGCGCCGATACTCGCCGGAACGGCGGAACGGAACGCACATGAACTCGATGGCTCTCTGCAAAATGATTCCGGGCATGGGGGCGTTGAGGCTGATTCCGCATCGCCTCATCCGTTTCGCGACGTTCCAGACGTTCCAGACGTTCCGCCCAATAACGGCGATGGTTCCAGCGGAACGGCAGGCGGCACGGCAGACGTTCCATGCGTTCCGGCGCTGGCTGATCTGATCGAGGCCGCGACCACTGGCGACGGCGACGACTCCGAGGAAAAGGCGGCTCCGTCCGTGCGGGCATCGGAAAGACCCTGCTTCCGCGTGTATGACAACTGGACCGTGTTCGACTCCGGCCGCAAGTTGCGGCCGGGCGTGTGGCATCACACCATGAGCGCACCGAAGGGCGGTGGCGATCCGGTTCCGGTCGATTCCTGGGTATGTGCGCCGCTGCACATCGAGGCGCAGACCTTCGACGGCACCGGGAGCAACTTCGGACGGCTGCTGCGCTTCAAGAACTCGGCGGGCCGGTGGCGCACATGGGCGATGCCGATGGAACTGCTCAAGGGCGATGGCTCCGACCTGCGCGGCGAGCTGCTGGCGATGGGGTTGGAGCTTGACCCCTTCGCCCGCCAGACGCTTGCCCGATACCTGCAAGAGCGCACGCCGAAGAAGCGCATCCGGTGCGCGCTGCAAGTCGGCTGGTGCGGTGACGTGTTCGTGCTGCCCGATGCCGTGATCGGACCGAGCGCGGCGGGCGTGATCTTTCAGAGCGGCGAACGCTCGCACGACGAGCACGGGCAGGCCGGAACGCTCGACGGGTGGCAGGTCGAGATTGCAGCGCGGGCGGTGGGCAATCCCCTGTTCCTGTTGGCGCTGTCGGCAGCATTCGCGGGGCCGCTGCTCAAGCGCACCAATACCGAGGGCGGCGGGCTGCATTTCGTGGGCGATTCCTCGACCGGCAAGACAACGATTCTGGAGGCCGCGTGTTCCGTGTGGGGCGGGCCTGGGTATCGGCGGAGCTGGCGGGCGACGGCGAACGGAATGGAAGGCGCGGCGGCGCTGTTCAATGACTGCCTGCTGGCGCTGGACGAGATCAGCGAATGCGATCCCCGCGAGGTGGGGGCCATCGTCTACAGCCTGGGCAACGGGCGCGGAAAGCAGCGGGCGAGCCGCACCGGCACGGCGCGATCCGTGACGCGGTGGCAGGCGTTCATCATGTCGACGGGCGAGCGCACCATCGGCACAACGATGCTGGACGGTGGGCACCGCACGAAGGCCGGGCAGGCGGTGCGGCTGCTCGACATTCCCGCTGCGCGGCGCTTCGGCTGCTTCGATGAACTGCACGGCATGGCGACCGGCACAGCACTGTCCGACGCGATCAAGCGGGCGGCGAATCAACATCATGGTCGGGCCGGGCGGGCGTTCCTCGAAAGGCTGACGCACGATGAGCGCGACATGGCCGGGCGGCTCGAACGCCTTAAGGCGCTGCCTGCTTTTAACCCGCCAGAGGCCGAAGGGCAGGACAAGCGCGCTGCATCCCGCTTTGCGCTGCTGGCGCTGGCGGGCGAGCTGGCGACCGAGTACGGCATTACCGACTGGCCGGAAGGTGCGGCGCTCGACGCTGCGGTGATCGGGTTCCAGGCGTGGCGATCCATGCGCGGCGGCGGCAACGACGAGCGGCGGCAAATCCTCGATAAGCTGGCCGGGTTCCTCGAACGGCATGGGGATAGCCGGTTCTCCGACTGGATGGCAGGCGGCGCGACGATCCGTGACCGGGCGGGGTGGTGGAAGCCGGATGAGACGGGTGGGCGGCTGTACCTGTTCAACGCCGATGGACTGCGCGAGGCCCTGAAGGGCTTCGACTTCAAGCGCGCTCTCGACGTGTTGGAATCCTGCGGCGTGATCCCCAAAGCGAGCGCGACGGGCGAACGATCGAGAACCGAGAACGTCGGCGGGCGGAAGGTGCGCGTCTATCCCGTCCGTGCCGAAGTGCTGCATGGGGTGAGCAATGGGGCTTGATGACCTGCTCGCCAGACTGGAACGGGCCGCTGGAACGGCTGGAACGGCAGACGTTCTGGCAGACGTTCCGGCGAATCCCTTGCAAACACTGGGCAGAACGGCTGGAACGGCTGGAACGGGAGAAACGAACAACGTTGGGGCTTACGTGGATGTATCCCTTGCCGATGAACCTGGGCCACCCGTACCGGCTGAGTCTGAGGCTGCGATTCGGAGTTGGCTTGCGCGGATTGAGGAAACCGACCCTGATCTGATCGCGGGCACACTCGGCGCGTGCAGGCGGGACGGCGACGCGCTCGCCTACTTTCTTCGGCGAGCTGCTGAGGTACGGAATGACGGACTCTCGTGAAGTGGCTGCTGGGTCTGCGGAACTGCTCAACCCTATCCCTACCGTGTCCGCGCAAAAAATTCCGCTTTGCAGCGCCGATGAAATCCGGGCCGAGATGGCGCGGGTGTATCGGGACATGCGGCGCGGCATGATTGAAACGCAAGACGGCACCAGACTAGCCTATGTGCTCGACCGGCTGCTGAAGGCTCGCGAGGCGGCCGACACCGAAAAGCGAATCGAAATGCTCGAAGCGGCACTTCGAGCGCATCATGGAGAACTGAAGCGATGACAAACCCGAGAACCCGACTCGAACAACTCCAAACCAAGTCACCGGCACCCGTTCGCGCGGCGCTGCTCGTAGGTGCGATGCTGCGAGCGGAGTATGACGAGGCACGGCGCATTCTGGCGAATGTCTCTCACGTCGGCATGGTGGGGCGCGACCCTGAGTTTTGGGAACCTGTCACCATGATCCGGGAAACGCTCTCAACCTGGGCGCTCGACTACTGGCAGACGCGGGCACGCTACCGGGAAGTGCTGATAGTGAGCCCGGATACTCAAGGTGGCGACCATGCGGAAATTCTCGCGTGTGAGTGGTACATGCTGCGTGACCGGCTGGCGGCGCTTGATGATGCGCTCGAAGCTGTGTGCAGCGCGGTCGGGATCGGGGCGGACGATGTGCGGCGGTTTTACGGGATCGAGTCTGGCACCGAGGGCACAACAGCTATCGGAACAGCCGGACAACAGTTGGCGGCAGAGTATCTTTCTCTGCTGCCGACCAAGGGCTGACCGCACCGGGCACATTGCACGGCTGGGGGCAACTTTGGGGGCAACTCTGGAAGGCGAAGTTTAGAAAGGTCCGCCAGGTGTGGGGTTAAAGCAACAGGTCGATAGCCATTCGGCCACCAATACCAAAACCCCAACCGTTCTCGGTTGGGGTTTTTTCTTGCCCGATGGTGCCGGTCCTCGCCCGTTCCAGGATGGCAATGGCCGCCTCAGTCGTGTTTTGACCACTTTGTTGCTCATTCAGGCAGGCTACGCTTACGTGCCGCACAGCTCACTGGAGCGCGTGATTGAGCTCAATAAAGAAGCGTACTACCTTCCCTTGCGGCAGACGCAGGGGTCTATCCGGACAGATGCTCCCAACTGGCAACCGTGGCGGGTGTTCTTCCTGCGGTCACTGGCCGAGCAGGTACGGCGGCTGGAAAAGAAGGTGCAGCGCGAGAAGATCGTACTGGCTGTCTTGCCCGAGCTGTCACTGCAGATCGTTGAATTTGCCCGCGCGCACGGGCGCGTCACGATCGGCGATGCGATCAAATTGACCGGTGTCAGCCGAAACACGCTGAAGCAACATTTCCGCAACCTGGTCGAGCACGGTCATTTGAATCAGCAGGGCAGCGGGCGTGGTGTTTGGTATGAACTCAAGTGGTGGGATTGATGGATGTTTAATGTGATCGTTTCGGGCAGTGGCTGGGAGCCACATCGTGACTCGTTCGGCAGTGGCCACGCACTGTCGGCCATCGGGCGTGACCGCTACGTTGTTCGGGTTGCGCATGGATGCCTTCTTTCGGCATGGTGGAATACGGGTCTTGCCAAATTTTGCCAAAGAACCTACGCTTGAGACATGAGCACGATGAACATCTCTCTGCCCGACTCCCTGAAGTCCTTCGTGGACGAACAGGTCAGCCAGCGCGGCTACGGCACCAGCAGCGAGTACGTGCGCGAATTGATCCGAAAGGATCAAGACCGCCTGCAAGTGCGCAACCTGCTGCTGGCCGGAGCAGCCTCGGCCCCGGCGGCACCCGCCAATGCCCGCTACTTCGATGGCCTGCGGGATCGGGTGCGGAAGGCCGTCAAACCCGCTGCCAAGGCGTGAAGGCCAAGCCAGTCATCCCGCGCGAGCAGGCCAACCGAGATGTGGACGAGGCTATCGCCTACTACCTGAGTAAGGTGAGCGAAGCCGTCGCGGTCGGCTTCATCGACGCACTGGAGAAGGCCTACGGGCACATCGGTCGCCACCCGGCCACAGGCTCCCCACGCTACGCCCACGAACTGAACCTGCCGGGCCTGCGCGCCTGGCCGCTGACGCGCTACCCGCACCTCGTGTTCTACATCGAGCATCCGGAGTACATTGACGTCTGGCGTGTGTTGCACGGCCAGCAGGACATCCCAGCTTGGATGCAGGAGCCTGTCGCCGTGTGACGGTCGGGTCACCAGGGTATATCTGCGTGCGCGCCGGTGCAAACAAGAAGCGGCGACCGTCACGACCCTCACCACTGTCACAGAGGGCGAACGGCATCACCAAAGCGAGCGTCACCGTCAAGGGACTCGGGGCCCGCCGTCAGGAGCAAGCCATGAGCGACCATCAGCACAACATCGTCACCGAGCCACCAGACGAACTCGGGCAATACGAATTCCACCTCGAAACAATCTCAAGGCGACGATTACGCCGGAGTAGCATCCTTCCGTGAGGCAACACGACCGGTCAGGCTAATTGTCGCCGGCCAAGGCCGCGATCTTCAGGCGAACACCGGGTTTGAGCGTCTGCTTAAGGTCGTCGCCGAGCAGGCGGTTGATGTTGTCGTTCAGTTCCATCAAGAGTCCGCCTTCGCAGTGGCGCTATAGCCTGGTGCCAGTACGGCATTTTTCACGCCGTAAATCGCAAGATGATCGTTTAGCCATAACCGGTACTCCGGTCCGCGCAGGCAATGATCGGGCGAGCAGTCGACACTCCATTTGCGCAGGATGTATCCAGCCGTGGCAGCGCGCAGCTTCATCCGCAGCACGCCGTCGCGCATGCCGTAATCCATTTCGGTGATCTCCGGCCGGGGCTGATCCGGGTGCGGCACCAACTCCAGTTCGACGATCCGCGTCCACTGGATGTCTTGATCGCTCATCTCATGGGCTGCAACTGGTTGCCCCTTGAGCACGACAGGGTTCTTGATCCGGGTGATGACGAAATCCCGGAACTCCTGAGACTTCCGGTCGAAGGCGCGGACATGCCAGCGCAGACCATTGTCGATGAGCGCAAAGGGGACGACTTCCCGCTCAGTACAGCCGCTGGATATTGAGTAGTACTCAACGCCAAGCGGACACCCCTGATGGATCGCCCGGGTCACGCTAGCCAGCACATCCAGATCCGGGTGTGTAAGCCGTGAGGGGCTTTCGCTGGCTACCCAAGCCTTGAGCCGCATCGGCTCGCCGTCTCCAAAGCCCTGCGTCAGCCAAGACAGCACCCGCTCCGGAGGAAAGTCGAAGATGGGGCGGAAGTCCGGCCCCAGGACGTAGGCCTTGCCTTTGGGGTCATAGTCGATGTTGCCCGGAGACAATTCCTTGTAGAGCGCCAAATCCCGGGTTGCCGCTGCGGATTGGATGCCAAACCGCGCAACCAAGTCCTGGCGACGGATCTCCCCCACGAAGCGCACACGCAGCTCAATGAACGCGAGCCGATCGCGCTGGGGCTGGGTCAGTTCTGCAAGTTGGACTTTGGGCATTCCTGAGTGCTCTATCGGGTTAACGAATACTTGTGCGGGTTATTGCGGGAAGTATATAAGCTGCTCTAGAATGGGGCAATGCAATGGTTATGATTCTTATATGCGTTGCATTGTGATTATCACATGACGGGCGATGCCCGCACTTTGGAGTACGGGAGTGAAAGCAGACAAAGCCATCGCGACCTACCGGCGCATGCGGGCGCAGCCGCTGTGGCGTCTGCTTGCCTCGACTACCGGGCCTACCGTCATTGGCCTGCTTCAATCTCACTTGTATGAGAGCGAGCGAAGCCTCCCTGCCTCCATTTTTCACGAACGCATCGCAAGGGATCTGGAAGAGCTGCGCGCCCAGGGCGAGGACTTTCCCCAAACGGCACAGGCGTATGTCGCCAGCTGGCTCGCCGATGGGTACCTGGAGCGACGCTTCCCGGCTGGGGCTTCAGAAGAGGAATATGAACTCTCCACGGCGGCCGTCGAAGCCATTCGGTTTGTCTCTGGCCTGGCACAGCCGTACTCTGCCGCGACCGAAAGCCGCCTGACGCTCGTCATCGAGGCCTTGGCCCGACTTGCCGAGGACACTGACACCGACAAGTTCCGTCGCATCGACCGGCTCATGGCCGAGCAAGCCCGCATCGACAAGGATATTGACGCCATCCAGAAGGGGCAGATGCGCGTGCTGCCCCATACAACGGCGCTTGAGCGAACGCGGGAGATCATCACGCTGGCCGACGATTTGGCCGGTGATTTCCGCCGTGTCCGCGATCAATTCGACCAGCTCAATCGCGATCTTCGAGAAGGCATCATGGACAACGATGGCAATCGTGGAGATGTGCTGGATTCGCTGTTCGCCGGAATCGACCTGATTTCAGAGAGCGACGCCGGAAGAACTTTCTCCGCTTTCTGGCGCTTGCTTACGGACCCAGAACAGGCGGCCACGCTTGATCAGGCGCTGGATAGCGTCATGTCGCGGGAGTTCGTGGGGCAGCTCGAAGCCAAGGAGCGACGATTCCTTCTGCGGCTAACGCGCACCCTTCTTGAGCAGGGCGGCATGGTTCACGAGGTGCTCCAGACCTTCGCGCGCAGCCTGAAGCACTTCGTCCAGAGTCGTGAATACCTCGAGCAACGCCGACTCAACCACCTACTGAAAGACGCCCAGCGCGCAGCACTGGCCCTGAAGGACGAAGTCAGGGCCACAGAAACCCTCCAGTACACGCTTGAGCTCACGAGCAGTCGATTGCGCTCCTTGTCCCAATGGGTGCTGCACGACCCATCCCTGCAAGCTTTGCCCGGGCAGATGGCGGAAGGGGACACGCCACCCATCGACCTGGAGTCTGTGAGCGAACTGGTCGCACAGTCCGAGATCGACTTCCGAACCCTGAAGGCCAACGTGCTGGCAGTCCTGGAGCAACGCTCCCAGGCATCGATTGCCGACGTTCTGGAGCAGTTCCCCGCTGCACAGGGGCTGGGCAGCGTCGTCGGGCTGCTTGCGTTGGGTAGTCGGCATGGGTTCAAGGCGGACCACAGTGAAACCGTAGGCTGGGTTGGCGGCGACGACGAGCGTCGTCGCGCCCGAATTCCAAAGATCTTCTTTTTGAGGGAACGGGCTAATGAACTGGTCTGAGAACATTGAGGCGGTAATGCCAGTCGAAGCACAAGAACCAGATGCTGCTCAGGCACCTGCCAACACCCTGTTCCTGGGCGACAGCGGCGAGTTGGCACTGGATACCCGGCGCGCCCTGGTGCAGCTGCTGGCAGGGCCGTCGCTCGATGGACGTCGGCATCGAAAACTCTGGCCGATATTAGTGAGAGACGAGGCGGTGATACGTCGGCGGCTTGCCGAACTGTTTCTCGAACTGGTTATCGACCGAGATGTACAAGTCGCCTTCACGCGCCAGGCAGATACCGGCGACCTCGAAGTGCCACTCCTGCTGCGTCGCGCCCAACTGACCTTCATTGACTCCATTCTGCTGCTCCACCTACGCCAGCGATTGACTCAAGCGGACTCGCAGGGCGACCGTGCCGTGGTGTCGACAGACGAGATCACGGAGTTTCTCTCCCTGTATGAGCGTGCCGCCAACACCGACCGTGCAGGGTTCGTGAAACGGGTTCATGCTTCCATCGAGAAGATCAAGAAGCACAGCATCCTTCAGAAAATTCGCTCAAGCGAGGATCGCTTCGAGATTTCGCCGACGCTGAAACTCCTCTTTTCGGCAGAGGAAATACAGGCGCTGACCCACTTGTATCAGCGCATGGCTGCCGGAGAAACGCCAGCGCAACTGGCTCAGATTGACGCTGACGAGGAGGCCGACCAATGATCTCGGAACCCCAAACCGTCTCCTTGTTTGTTCGCGAGCAGTTCCGGATGACCCGCCTGCAGGTTTACAACTGGGGTACTTTCTCCGGCCTGCACGACGTGCCGATCAGCGAGCGAGGCTTTTTGTTTGTGGGTCGATCGGGCGCTGGGAAGTCGACGCTGCTCGATGCATTCTCGGCGTTGCTGACGCCACCTCGGTGGATCGATTTCAACGCTGCGGCGCGTGAGGCGGACCGCAGCGGTCGTGACCGGAACCTCGCAACCTACATACGTGGTGCTTGGGCTGAACAGAAGGATGGGGAGTCGGGAGAGATCGCTACACGCTACCTGCGCTCTGGCACAACGTGGTCAGCCTTGGCGCTAAGCTACCAGAACGCCCTGGGCCAGTCTGTGGTGCTGGTTCAGGTGTTCTGGCTGCGCGGCAATGCCAATGGCAGCACCGACGTCAATCGCCACCACCTCGTGTTGGAGCGGGCGTTTGACCTGCGCGAGTTGGAGGATTTCGGTCGATCCAACTTTGACATCCGGAAACTCAAACTATCTTTCCCTGAGGCATACACCCAAAAGGATTTTCGTCCTTACTGCGAACGATTCTGTCGACTGCTCGGCATCGAGAGCGAAATGGCACTGCGCTTGCTGCACAAGACCCAGTCGGCCAAGAACCTCGGCGACCTCAATACCTTCCTGCGCGACTTCATGCTCGACAAGCCCGAGACCTTCGAGGTGGCGGATCGCTTGGTCAGCGAATTTGGCGAACTCAATGCGGCGCACCAGGCGGTGGTCACGGCTCGTGAGCAGGTTCAAACGCTCGCGCCAGCGCGGGAGCAGTATCAGCGCAGGGACTCGTTGATATTGCAGCGCAATGGCTTGGATGAGCTTCGGCTTGGCGTTGATGGCTACCGTGAGACTCGCCGCATTGAGCTTCTCAAGGAGCACGTGGCATCCCTGAAGGTGCAAGCCAGCGGCTCGGAAGGTGAAGTGAGTCGACGCCAGAGCATCCTGGATAACCACGCCGCAATCTTGCGTGATCTGGAGCGACAGCACCGTGAAGCTGGCGGTGATCAGATCGAGCAATGGGAGGCCGAGAAATCGGGGCTGGAGGGCCAGCGCACAGATCGCCTGCGCAAACGCGCTCAGGCCGAAGAAGCGTGCAAGAAGCTGGGCTGGAGTCTCCCGGACTCGCCTCAAGCTTTCGCTGAACTGTTGGGCAACGCGCGGCAGGAAGTCGAAAACTGGGAGCAACATAGCAGCGAGAACCGCGAAGAACAGTTCCGCTTGGCAGGTCAAAAGAAGGACGCCGAAACCGCATTTTCGCAAGCGGTGAAGGAGGTGCAGGCACTCCAGCGCCAGCCATCGAACATTCCAGCCGACATGCTGGAAATGCGTCGAGACATCGCCTATGCCATCGGAGTCTCGGAGTCTGCACTACCATTTGTCGGCGAGCTCATCGAGGTGAAGCCTGACGAGGCCGAGTGGCAAGGTGCCATTGAGCGCGTACTGCATGGATTTGCGCTTTCACTTCTGGTGGACGAGCGCCAGTATTCGGCGTTGGCCAATCACATCAACGCCACCCACCTCGGGCAGCGCCTGGTGTATTACCGGACTGCCCGCCCGGAGACGTCGCAGGCCAAGCCCATTGGGGCCAATTCGCTCGTCCTCAAGCTGAACGTCAAGGAAGGGACATATGCCGAATGGCTCCAAACCGAGCTGCGGCAACGCTTCGATTACGCGTGCGTCGATTCCATTCAGTCGTTCAGGAGTGCTGATCGCGCCATTACCCGTGAGGGTCAGGTCAAGCACAGCAAAACTCGGCATGAGAAAGACGACCGCAGAAGTGTCGGCGACCGGCGAAACTGGGTGCTCGGATTCGATAACCGGGAGAAGCTCGGACTCTTTCAAGCTCAGGCGCAGGAGCAGGCTGACGCGATTGCGCGCCTCGGTGGGGAGATCGACAAACTCTCCGACCAAGACAAGAATCGTGCGACCCGAGCGATGCAGTGCCAGACTCTGGTGAATCTCCAGTGGCAGGAAATAGATGTGCTCCCATTGCTGGATCGCATCTCCACCATTGAGCGGCAGATCCACGAAGCGCGCGAGGGGAACACCACCCTGCAGCAAATCAGTGAGCAGATCGAGAAGCAAAAGAAACTCGTCGATGATGCTGACAAGGATCTTCGGCAGGCAACGCGTGCGTACGACTCGATTGTTGACCAGATCAAGACCCACACCCTGAAACTGGAATCCCTCCTGCAGGACGCGTCTATCGTCCCATTGACGCCCCATCAGGTTTCGGGTCTCGACGAGCGCTTCGCCAAGCAGTCAGATGCAGTCCGGCTCGACAACCTCGACAAGGTGGCAACTTCTGTAGAACGTGCACTCAATGCGGAGATCGAAGAGGTCAACCGTGGGATTGGTGCCTGCGAGAAGGAAATAGAAGCGCGCTTTTCCGACTTCAAACGGCAATGGCCGATGGACGCGGGCGACATGGACACGAGCCTTGCAAGCGCGCCAGACTTCTTCGCCAAACTGGTTCGGCTGGAGACGGATGGTCTGCCCGCCTATGAGCAGCGATTCTTTGAATTGCTGCAGAACCAAAGTCACCAGAATCTGGCGGCGCTTTCCACCTATCTGAACGATGCTCGCAAAGCCATCCTGGAACGGATGGATCTGGTCAACGACAGTCTTGGCCAGGTGCCTTTCAATCAGAGCGCCAATCAACGCACCTATCTCCACATCGACGCCAGTGACCGGCAGCTTGTCGACGTCAAGGAGTTCAAGCAGGAGATCCAGCAGGCGCTGAGCCATGCATGGACGGAGGATCGCGAGTTTGCCGAGGCGCGGTTCCTGGCCTTGCGACGACTTGTTGATCGACTCGCCAGTCAGGACCCCGAGCAGAAACGCTGGCGTGAGACTGTGCTCGATGTTCGACAGCATGTTGAGTTCATCGGGCGGGAGATCGATGAAAGCGGCGTCGAGGTCGAGATCTACCGCAGCGGAGCAGGCAAGTCTGGTGGCCAACGGCAGAAGCTCACCACCACGTGTTTGGCCGCTGCCCTACGATATCAACTGGGCGGTAACGACCACGGCGTGCCGATGTATGCGCCCGTCGTGCTGGATGAAGCCTTTGACAAGGCGGATAACGAGTTCACCGCTTTGGCGATGAACATCTTTACCAATTTCGGATTCCAGATGGTGGTCGCTACGCCGCTGAAGTCCGTCATGACCCTTGAGCCATTCATCGGTGGCGCCTGCTTCGTGGATATCAGCGATCGGCGCGTCTCAGGCGTCCTGCTGATCGAGTACGATGGTGATCGTCAGCGGTTGAAGCTGCCAGAGCACGCACGAGAGGAGGCTGGCGTTGAAGCTTCCTGAAGATGTTCGGCAGTTTCTCGCCCGTCGCTTTCAAAGCAGGCATCGCGAGTGGTTGATCGATGATCCGGGCGAGGGCCAGTGGCCGCTGGAGGTTACGCTCGGTGTGCCGACGGAGCAGGCTGCACTGCGACAAGTCGACGGCGTTCGTGCTTGGGTGAGCGCATGGCAAGGCTGGCAAGGGGTCGGCACACTATCCTGGTGTGAGCGCCGGTGGAAAGCGCTTGGCGTCCAGCGACTACCGGAGAAGCTGGCGTTGGGCGACCCGAAGGATGTTGCCATGTGGATTGGTGAGTCCGCACGATGGGAGCGTGCTCAATCTCGCTACAGGGCGCTCACCGCTCGCTGGCTAGTACTGGCGCAGCAGTTGCCGAGGTACTTTGATGTCCTGGCGGACTACGCCGATGCCGATTTCCATCGGCTTGCAGAGATGTTGGACTGGATAGTGGACCATCCACAATCCGACCTCTATCCCCGCCAGCTTCCGGTAGCTGGACTGGATAGCAAATGGCTGGATGGGCGCAAAGGTCTGTTGACGGATCTGGTGGCCGCAATACAAAAGGACTCTTCCGGCGAACTGGATTTCTACCAGCGCTGCGGACTGAAAGCACCTCCACTCCTTGTGCGAATTCGGGTGCTGGATCAGGCGTTGCGAGCCAGGGTCGGTGGCGTGGGTGACATCACTGCACCAGTGGAAGATCTGGCGGGTCTCAATTTGCCGGTCTCGCATGTGTTTATTGTCGAGAACCTTCAAACGGGACTGGCAATGTCCGACATGCCGGGCGCTGTCGTGTTCATGCGTCTTGGCTATAACGTCGACGTGTTGGCCCGTTTCCCTTGGCTTGCCCGCGCAAAGTGCATCTATTGGGGTGATTTGGACACCCATGGATTTGCCATCCTGCATCGCGCTCGTTCATACATTCCAGACTTGCAATCCGTGCTCATGGACGAAGACACCTTGTTGCAACACAAGGCGCTGTGGGTGGATGAATCGGGGCAACATCCGGCAACGGAACTGACGCTCTTGACGGAGCAAGAGCAGCAACTCTATCGGGATCTCAAGCAACAGCGCTGGGGGCAAAACGTTCGCTTGGAGCAGGAGCGGATCGACTGGGCTGCCGCATGGAGCGTGTTGCAGCGGGCACTGACCTAGAGGCATTCGCCTGCAGTGGTTGGCTGCCGATGGCAGAACCTGATCAGCGCAGCGCGTTTAGCACTTTTTCGGCTTCCGGCCAGGGCAGCCGTCGCTTGCCAGACTTCATTCGGTCAAGTGCCTTGAAGGCGTCGTCGACTGACAGCAGTTGGTTGTCGATCATGGCGCACAGCAGCCCGATGGTGCCTATGACGTTGACATGCTCCTTATTGGCAACAATCCGCAAATTGGCGTCGCCGGTCAGCAAAGTGCAAGTCTCTTGCTTCGCAAGCGCCAGTGCCAAGTAGTCGTTGTGACTGGGCTTGGAACCGTTTTTAGCCGGAAGCAGATGGTTGTGCTGGCCTGGCAACTGCTCGGCATACGCCACGAAGTCGCCGCTGACCTCCATGATCTGCAAGCCCAGGTATTCAAGGCCCGTACTGCCCGGTTCAATTTCTTCGTAGTACAGCAGATCAGGGATGCCGAACTGCATCGGAAGCTGGAAGAGCGTCTCCATCAACGCTCCCGCATCCATATTGCAGATTCCATTTGC
>NZ_JBLLNL010000010.1:0-121471 GCF_048158365.1 Denitraticella aggregata
ATCCTCACGTGATGACGGGAACAGGGCAGGTACCAGGAGGCCTGCCCCGACCTTTACTGATCCGCGTACCGACGGCGGCCAACCAGGCAACACACTGAATCGGCTGCCATGTATCTTTCAGTACTCCAGATCGCTGCGCTCGTCTTTGGATGGGCGCTTTATGCGCTGATCCATTCGCTGCTTGCGTCGACGTGCGTCAAGCGTCGGATCGGAGATCGATGGCCCGGCGCACTGCGCGGCTACCGTCTCGCTTTCAACCTGCTGTCATTGTTGCTGCTGTTGCCGCTGCTGGCGGCGCTCGTCGCATGGCGCGGACCCATGCTGTGGGTCTGGCCCGGGCCGTGGGCGTGGGTGGCCGACGGACTCGCACTGACCGCTCTGGCCGGCTTCTTCTGGTCGTTGCGCTACTATGACACCGGCGTGTTCAGCGGCTTCGCGCAGTGGCGCGAGCGGCCGACCGGAATCGACGATGGCGAGCGCTTCACGCTGTCGCCGCTGCATCGCTATGTCCGCCATCCATGGTACGCGCTGGCCCTGGTGATGCTGTGGACGCGCGACATGGACGAGGTGCGACTGGTCAGTGCGCTCTGCATCAGTCTCTACCTGTGGCTGGGGTCGCTGCTCGAGGAACGCAAGCTGCTGGTGCAGCATGGTGACGTTTACGCCCGCTATCGTCGCCGCGTCAACGGCTTGATCCCTTGGCCGGGGCGGGTGCTCGACGCGCCCGAGGCGGATCGGCTGGTCAACACGACACAGTCGGCGTCGCACTTGAACGGCGCGCGCAGACGGTAGCGGCCGTTCGAGCCAATCGCTGATCAGCGCGCCACGATCGTAAGGCAGGCGCCGCCCCGGCGTCGTCGCGGACAGTGTCGCGCAACCGCGTTTCGGCGGTGCAATCCGCTATCATTCGGCCCAAACAAACCAGGAATCGCAATCTTGACCGATACCCTTTCCCGCCGCCTGGGCTTGCTCGAACGAGCCGAACACATCGACCTGCTGCGCCACAGTCTGCATGGACTGGAAAAGGAGAGTCTGCGTGTCGATGCCGCTGGCTATCTCGCGCTGACACCGCACCCGCCGGCTCTGGGCTCGGCGCTGACGCACCCGCAGATCACCACCGACTATTCCGAAGCGCTGCTCGAGTTCATCACCTCAGCCCAGGAGGATCCGTCGCGCGCGCTCGACGAACTGGACGCGATCCACCGCTACGCTTACGCGCAACTGGGCGACGAGATGCTGTGGTGCGAGTCGATGCCGTGCAAGCTGCCGAGCGAGGCCGACATCCCGATCGCACGATACGGCCCCAGCCATATCGGCCAGATCAAGCATATCTACCGCAAGGGGCTGGCGGTGCGCTACGGCAAGGCGATGCAGTGCATCGCCGGCATCCACTACAACTTCTCGCTGGACGAGTCTCTGTGGCGCGTGCTGCACCAGGCCGACGGCGACACCATCGCCGCACAGGACTACCAGTCCGCGCGCTATATCGCGCTGATCCGTAATTTCCAGCGCTACAGCTGGCTGCTGATGTACCTGTTCGGTGCATCCCCGGCGGTGTGCGCGACCTTCCTGACGAACCGGGTGCACGGCCTGGACGAGTTCGACCCGGCCACTCTGTACCTGCCCTGGGCGACCAGCCTGCGGATGAGCGACCTTGGCTACCAGAACAGCGCGCAGGCGAGCATCCAGCCCTGCTACAACTGTCTGCCCAGTTATCTCGACAAATTGCGCGAGGCAGTCACGACGCCGTATCCGCCGTACGTGGCCATCGGCATGCGACGCGGCGGCGAATGGCTGCAGCTCAACACCAGCATCCTGCAGATCGAGAACGAGTACTACTCGACCATCCGCCCGAAGCGGGTGAGCAACCCGGGTGAGCGACCCATTCAGGCGCTGGGCGCGCGCGGCGTGCAGTACGTCGAGGTGCGCTGCATGGACATCGACCCCTTCGTGGCGCTCGGCATCGAGCTGACCACCGCGCGCTTCCTCGACGCATTCCTGCTCTACTGCGCGCTCGAGGACAGTCCGGCGATGTCGGGCGAGGAGTGCCGCGAGACCGGTCGCAACTTCGCGCTGACGGTCAAGGAGGGCAGGCGGCCCGGGCTGGTCCTGCAACGACTCGGGCAACCGCGCGAGCTGCTGCACTGGGGGCTGGAACTGCTGGAGCGTATCGGCCCGTGCGCCGCACTGCTGGACGCGGCGCTGGGCACCGACGCGCACCGCGAAGCCGTGGCCGCGCAGCGCGCGAAACTGCTGGACCCGGAGCTGACCCCGTCGGCCCGCGTGCTGAGCGCCATGCGCGAGGACGGACTCAGCTTCGGTGCCTTCGCGCTGCGCCAGTCCGAACGGCATGCGGCGTGGTTCCGCGAACGACCGCTGGATCCTGCCACGCAACAGGCCTTCGAGCAGGCCGCGCGCGATTCACTGGCCGCGCAATCCCAGGTCGAGCAGGAGCAGCAGGGCGAATTCGCGGATTTCGTCGCGCATTACATGGCGGCGCTCGACGCAGGTGACTAAGCACGCATCGACTGGCAGGACCTTGATGCCGGCGTTTCGCGCTCCGGTCCTGCCCAGGGCGATCGCGGTGATCCCAATGCCCTCGGTTCTCGTACCGCCCAAAACGACCCGAAATGAGTGTCGGGATATTTTACAGTTGTATGAAAACATCGGAAATGGAACGTTGCGAGAATGATGCACTAAATCAGTGCGATCAATGTGTTGCGTCGATATGACGGTTTATGGCTCGGATCTTGCGTTAATGTTTCCTGACAACCAGGGGTTCTTCGATTCGCTTCCGATCTTCGGGTGATCCCTCCCTACGCCCTATTTCGGCGCCCGGATATTAAAGGATGGCATATGATTGAAACTGTTCTCGGCTGGTTTTCACTCAGATCGCCCAAGCGGGACAGCACCAGAGCGTTCCATCCCTTCGTGCTCGGCGCAATTCTGACCGTCCTGGCCACTGCTGCTCAGGCAGTGCCCGTCTCGATGACGCAGTCTTCCGGCAGTCCCAACATAACGAGCGCGGGAAAGATCTACACGCATTCGGTCATGCTTTCGGAAGCCATGGATGGCGACCTCCAGGCGCTGTTGACGCTGAGTTTCAAGGTGTCGAACAACGCTGCGGCGCAGGACGATACGATCAGGCTGTTTCTCGGTGAAAACGAGATACATTCGGGGCGGGCCGCATCTTTCGACGTGACGAATCTCGATGTCACCCCATTCTTCGACTTCACCACTGGTATGGTCAGGTTCAAGCTCATGCGTGACGTCGCGGTGGGTGGCGGCAGTATCCGACTCATGAGTGTCGCGGTCACCGTCGGCGACAGATCGTCGCGCGGTGAGGGGAGCAGCGGTCCTGTCATTGAATCGGAACAGAACCTTTTGCTTACAAACGCCGAAGCGGCAGACGTGCTGAGGCAATCGGAGGTATTTCAGGTCCCCGAACCCGGCACGCTTGCGTTACTCGGAGTGGGCATGTTGGGCATGTGGTTCATGCGGCGGCGAGCTTACCGCGTTGATGGATCGCACCGGGGAGCCTGATCCACCCCGGGATAGAAACGGGTCGATGTAAGAACACCCCCCCGGTCAACCGATCAGCTCCCGTAGCGCCTTCATCTCATCCTCGCGCTGAACCTCCATACGCCGTCGCGCGACTTCTTCGGGGGTTCCGGCCAGGTGCAATACGCGACCGGCCAGCTGCAGGCCCGACTCCAGGGTTTCCTGGATGACTTCGGTCGCCCCGAGGTCGAGCAGATGTGCCGCATGTCGGGCATCGCGTGCGCGCGCGACGATACGCAGCTCGGGCCACTCGGCGCGCACCGCCCGCACCACCTGTTCGATCGCATCCGGATCGTCCATCGTCAGCACCAGCATGCTCGCCCGGTCGGCGTGGGCGCGACGCAGGAATTCGATCCGCGATGCGTCGCCGAAATAGACCGGCAAGCCCATCTGCCTGGCCTCGGCGACGTTGAACGCACTGTTGTCGACCGCGACGAACGGGATTCCGTCGGCATCGAGAATGCGCGCGATCAGGCAGCCGACGCGCCCGAATCCGGACAGCAGCACATGACCCTGCATCTCGGCGATGTGACTGGGATCGTCGTCCTCGACCGGTCGGACCCGCAGCGCCTTCTCCATTCTGGTCGACAGCCGACTGGCGCTCGCCGCGACCAGCGGGGTCACGACCATCGTCAGGCCGGTCACGATCAGCATGAACTGGCCGACGTCCTGCGGGACCAGGCCCAGCGCCATCGCCAGTCCGACCACGACGAACGCGAATTCGCCGCCTTGGCCGAGCAGCAATCCAGCCTCCAGCGACACATGCCGCGGCAGCCCGAAGATCAGGCACAGCGATGCGGTGATGACCGACTTGATCACGAACAGGCCGATGACCGAGGCGAAGATCCACCCCGCTGCGTCGGCCACGACTCGATAGTCGATGCCCATGCCGACCGACATGAAGAACAAGCCGAGCAACAAGCCCTTGAAGGGCTCGATGTCCACTTCGATCTGATGCCGGAATTCGGTCTCGGCGAGCAGCAGGCCGGCCAGAAACGCGCCGAGTGCCATCGACAGCCCGGTGGCGCCGGTGATCAGCGCCGCGACGATGATGATCAGCAGCGTGGCGGCCATGAACATCTCGGCGCTGCGCGAGTGGGCGACCATGTTGAACAGCGGGCGCAACAGCAGCCGTCCGCCCAGATAGATCCCGACGATCACCAGCAACGCCTTGCCCAGAGCCAGTGCCAGCGCAAGCCCGACATTGCCGCCGGCCTTCGCACCGAGCACGCCGACCAGGAACAGGATGGGCACGACCGCCAGATCCTGCATCAGCAGGATCGAGAAGCTCGAACGCCCGAGCGGGGAGGCCAGTTCGCGTCGGTCGATCAGCAACTGCATCACGATCGCGGTCGAGGACAGCGCCAGACACGCGCCCAGCACGATGGACGCGGCCGGTGAGTTGCCGAACTCCCACGCGATCAGACCGATGACGCCCGCCGACACCAGGATCTGCAGGCTCCCCAGTCCGAACACCATGCGGCGCATCGCCCACAATCTATCCAGCGACAGCTCCAGGCCGATCATGAACAGCAGGAAGATCACGCCCAGTTCGGCCAGCGCCTGCACGCCTGCCAGGTCGGTGATGACGACGTACTGCAGCCACGGGAACTGCCCCGCTAACAGGCCCAGTCCGTAGGGGCCGACGATGCCGCCCACGATCAGGTAACCCAGCACCGGGCTGATCCGGAATCGATGGAACAGCGGCACGACGATGCCGGCCGCGATCAGGAAAATCACGACCTCGCGGACGTGGGGGATGGCATGTGCTTCCAAGGCGATCCGTCCGGTACAGGAAGTATTCGAAGATTATTGGACTGACGCCCATTATGCACCCGGCACGCTGATACGGTTCGAACGCCGACGCGTCGAACCCGACTGTAAGCTGACTGCAGCATTACATCTCGGTAATGTGCGTACCCCGGCGCAGTTCGAATGGCAGAATAGGAATTCCCCGCATCACGCGAACATCGGGAGCGCCACGTTGAAGATTCTGATCGTCGAGGATGAACCGAAGACCGGTGACTATCTTCGCCAGGGTCTGTCCGAGGCCGGCTTCATCGTCGACCTCGCGCGGGACGGACTGGACGGATTGCACCTGGCTCAGACCGGAGACTACGACTTGCTGGTGCTGGATGTGATGCTGCCGGGCCTCGACGGCTGGGGCATCCTGCAGACTGTGCGACGCGGCGGGCACCAGATGCCGGTGCTGTTCCTGACCGCGCGCGATGCGGTCGAGGACCGGGTGCGCGGGCTGGAACTCGGGGCCGACGACTACCTGGTCAAACCCTTCGCATTCTCCGAACTGCTTGCCAGGGTCCGTACGCTGCTGCGGCGGGGCAGAAGCAAGGAGCCGGATGTGCTGAAGGCGGCCAACCTGGAACTCGACCTGATGCGCCGACGGGTGACCCGGGACGGAGTGCGCATCGATCTGACCGCCAAGGAGTTCGCACTGCTCGAACTGCTGATGCGTCGTCAGGGCGAGGTCCTGCCGCGTTCGCTGATCGCGTCGCAGGTCTGGGACATGAATTTCGACAGTGATACGAATGTCATCGAAGTCGCGGTGCGACGGCTGCGCGCCAAGATCGACGACGACTTCGAGCCCAAGCTGATCCGGACCTTGCGTGGCATGGGCTACGTGCTGGATGCGTCCGACACGTCATGAACAGTCTGATCGGCCCGGACGATCTGGGCTCGTGGCGCCGCCATCGGATTACAGCGTTGTAATGCGGCGGTCAGCTTCCTGTCCGCGAACCGGGTTCATCATTTGTTCCGTCGCGCGGCATATCCGCGCATCACCAGGAGATCATCATGAAAATGACCAGAACGATCGCGTTGCCATCGGCACTCGTCGCTGCACTGCTTTTTTCCGCTCCGACGATGGCGGCTTCCCACGAGGCCGATGAACATGACGCCCATCATCCGACCGAGGCTGAAGCGGCCGCACCACAGGTCGCGGCCGCCGAGCGCATGCAGGCACTGCGGGCACGCATGCAGCAGATGCGCGAGACCCGCGACCCCGAAGCGCGCATGAAACTGATGGAAGAACACATGGCGGACATGGCCGCGATGATGGAGAGCATGCCGGCGATGTGCCCAATGATGTCCGGCGAGAAGGGTGCCGGACCTGGCATGGGCATGGGTCCGGGAATGGGCATGGGTCCAGGAGCTGGCGGGATGGGCCCGGAAAAGAGGTACGAGATGATGCGCGAGGGCCGGTCCGGAATGCACCATGAGCTGATGCAGCAGCGCGTGGAAGCGCTCGAGAAGCGCATGGACCTGATGCAGATGATTCTCCAGTCGACGACGCGATGATGAACTCCATCACGGAATCGGGAGGTACTCAGGGATGAGTCGAACGGTCCTGTCTCGCACGAGACTTCTTCGTGCGATGGTTGCATTGCTGGCGGTGGTCCCCGTCGCGGCGCACACGCAAAGCTGGCAACCGCCGCCAAAACCGAGCGCCGGTCTGATGCCCAATCCGGTTCTGGGTAAACCCTTGTACGAGACGTATTGCGCGAGTTGTCACGGTGTCGACATGAAGGGCACCGACAAGGGTCCGCCCTTCCTGCACAACGTGTATGAACCCGCGCATCACAGTGATCCGGCCTTCCAGCTTGCCGTGGCCAGCGGTGTGCGCGCGCATCACTGGCAGTTCGGCGACATGGAACCGGTGGCCGGCCTCACGCCTGACGACGTGGCCCATGTCACGGCCTACATTCGCGCGCATCAGCGGCGCGCGGGCATCCAGTAGGCCAGCCGTCGCTCACGGGAACGCGGCCCAAGGCAGCGCCCCATGACCGGAGGCGGATCGAAGGCCAAGTTGCGAGTGCTCTGGATATGGGTGCCCCTGTCGCTGACCGTTCATCTGATATGGGAGGTCGCGCAGCTTCCGCTCTATACCCTGTGGCGGGACGATACGCCTGCCGCTGTCGCCTGGGCGGTCGTCCATTGCACGGGCGGCGACGGCCTGATCGCGCTAGGAGGCTGTCGGACTTGAGGCTGATCTACTGCGCCGGTGGGAGAAGCGGTCCATATCTGCCCGATTTTTCGTTGCATAGAACCACTATGCGCCTCAAAATCGACCAGATCTGTCCTCGCTTTCCCACCCGGCTCGTGACGATCGCTCAAGTCCGACAGCCTCCTAGGCAGCTTTCTTGTCGCTTCGGCGTGGGCGCGCGACGTCTTGTGGCCATGGCGTCGGCTCGCCCACGGATTGCCGGTGCTGATCGCAAGCGGTGTGAGCTACACGGCGTTCAGCGAGTGGCACAACGTTCATGTCGCGGGCTCATGGGCGTACGTCGAGTCCATGCCGACGATTGTCGGAATCGGCGTATCACCGCTGCTGCAATGGATCGTTGTGCCCCTGACGGTGATCTGGCTGATGCGCAGGGTGACGATGCTGCCCAAAGCGCCCACCCTTTAGCGAGCACAGAGTCAAACCGAGCAGAGCACGGCGGTCATACCTGAGAGAAGGCGCAGTCGAAGCATGAATCTACGCGTTTTCGCACACCACATTTCTTAGCCTGCACGAAGGCCGTTTGCCGACCGGATTACAGATTGGTAACCGCCGGGTCATCCGAGGGTCAGCGCGCAGCGCCTATGCTTGATCCCGATGGGTGCGTTATGCGCGAATCCGGCAAATATGCCGCCGAAATTCTGCCGCGCCGTGCCCGGTCGAGCAAGCGACCAGGAGAATGCACTGATGGCAAAGATCGATACCCTATCCGCGGGGAAAATCAACAGCGGTACCCGCTTCGAAGTCCCCGCCACTGCAAGCGGCGCCAACAGCGTCCGCCTGACCGTCCCCGGCATGGGTAGCGACCACTGCGCCGGACTGGTGTCCAGCTCGATAAGACGCCTTCCCGGCATCTCCACAGTCGGCACCAATGTCGCGAACCACCGCGTCACGGTGAGTTTCGACCCGTCACTGACGCAAGCGGCACAAATACGCGCAGCCGTCGAGCGGGCCGGCTACGACGTCGACGCGCTCGAGGAAGGCAGCGGCGGCGTTGGCGGGGGGCAAGCCGAATCCGAGGAGCGCTACCTCGCATTGGCCTCGAAGCGGCTGTGGATCGCTGCTGTCCCGACCACGCTGATCATGCTGCTGATGGTGCCGCACATGTTCTGGCAGCCGATTCCCGGCTACCTCGCGATCGTCGCGATCCTCGCGTTTCCGGTCGTGTTCACCAACGGTGGCTTTGCGACACACCGCTCGGCGTGGCGGTCGCTGACCAACCGCACCGCCAACATGGACGTGCTGATCTCGCTCGGCAGCCTGCCGCCATATTTCATCGGTCTGATCGGCTTCTTCTACCCGATGACCTCGTTCATCGAGATGGCGGCGACGATCATGAGCTTCCACATGCTCGGCCGCTACCTGGAGACTCGGGCCAAGGGCCGCGCCTCTCAGGCGATCAAGAAGCTGCTCACGCTCGGCGCCAAGACCGCGTCGGTGTTGCGCGACGGCCGCGAGGTCGAGGTGCCGGTCGCCGAACTCCAGGCGGGCGACGTGATGGTGGTGCGCCCGGGTGCAAAAGTGCCGACCGACGGCGAAATCGTGGATGGCAACAGCCACCTCGACGAGTCGATTGCGACCGGCGAATCGGTGCCGGTCGAAAAGGGTCCGGGTGACACGGTCATAGGCGCGACGCTGAACAAGGAGGGCATGCTGACGATCCGCGCGACCAAGGTCGGCGCGGACACCTTCCTGTCCCAGGTCATTCGCCTGGTCGAACAGGCGCAGGGTTCCAAGGTGCCTATCCAGGAGTTCGCCGATCGGGTCACGGGCAAGTTCGTGCCGGCGGTAATCGTGATCAGTCTTGCAAGCTTTGCGATGTGGCTCGTCATCTCGGCGAACTTGCAGCCTGTGCTCGTCTGGGGGGCGGGGTTTCTTCCATGGGTCGATCCGACGCTGAGCCCGTTGATGGTCGGCACGCTGTCGGCGGTCGCGGTGCTCGTCATCGCCTGCCCGTGCGCGCTGGGCCTGGCGACGCCGACTGCGCTGATGGTCGGCTCCGGTCTCGGCGCTGAGCGCGGCGTGCTGATCCGCTCGGGCGAGGCGATTCAGACCTTGAAGGACATCAAGGTCGTCGTACTCGACAAGACCGGTACGGTCACCGAGGGCAAGCCGGCACTGACCGACGTGGTCGCAGCCGAGGGTTTCGACGAAAATGAGGTGCTGCGCGCGGCCGCAGTGGTCGAGGCCGGTTCCGAGCACCCGCTCGGTCAATCCATCGTCAACGGTGCGCGTAATCGGGAACTGGACATCCCCGCGGTCCAAGCCTTCAAGGCGATCACCGCGCGCGGCGTGCAAGGCGAGCTGGACGGACGCCTCGTGCGTGTCGGCAGTCGCCGCATGCTCGACGAAGCGGGAATCGCGTTCGCGTCGCTCGACGACATCCTCAAGGGCTTCGAGAACGACGGCAAGACCGCGATGTTGGTCGCCATCGACGACCGCGCGGCCGGTATCGTCGCGGTCGCCGACACGGTCAAGGCCGATTCTAAGGCGGCGATCGCCGAACTCCACGCGCTAGGCATCCGGGTCGTCATGGTCACCGGCGACAACGAACGCACCGCACGCTTCGTAGCCGCCCAGGTCGGCGTCGACGAAGTCAGGGCCGGCGTGCTGCCCGAAGGCAAGGTGGATGCGATCCGCGAGCTTCAGCAACAGCACGGCGAACATGTCGCAATGGTCGGCGACGGCATCAACGACGCGCCCGCGCTCAAGCAGGCCAACGTAGGTATCGCGATCGGGGCCGGAGCCGACGTCGCGATCGAGGCGGCCGACGTCACGCTGGTCAAGGGCGAGCTGACCAAGGTCGTCGAGGCGATCCAGCTGTCGAAGGCGACGTTTGCGAAGATCGTGCAGAACCTGTTCTGGGCCTGGTTCTACAACCTCGCGGCGATCCCTATTGCGGCGCTTGGTCTCTTGCACCCGATGATCGGCGTCGTCGCGATGACGGCGAGTTCGCTGTCGGTCATCGGTAATTCGCTGTTGCTGAAGCGTGTAAGGCTGGGGGTCGTGCGGTAACCCTGGCTACGCGGCCAGGTCGGCCTTCATGCCGTGACGCGGCCAGAGTGTGCCAGCGGCATCACAAGACTGAGGCACCACGCGACTGCCCAAGCAAGTCATTAATCGAACGGGGGGCATCATGAATCTCAAGTTGAAAGACGTCGTTTGCGGCATGGAAGTGAATGCCGACAGCTTTGCACACGACTTTGCGGGAACGATATACGCGTTCTGCTCCACGCAGTGCCGAGACCGTTTTCTCGCACACCCGCATTTGTTTATCGGCCTAGGGGGCCGGCCTGCCCCAAAGCAGGAGGGACGCACCGTGCTCAAGCACCGCAGCTTCGAGCTCGGGACACCGCTCGATGCCGAAAAAGCGCGCATGCTTATCGAGCATGTCAGCGAATTGATGGGTATCGAGTCGATCGAGGCCGCGGGCCGCGAGGTCAGAATCACCTATGACCTTCTGCAGGTCACCGCCGAGCGGATCGAGAGCGAATTCGAGGTGGCCGGCGCGAAACTCGGCAACGGCTGGGCCGCTACCCTGAAACGAGGCTTCGTTCACTTCACCGAGGAGTGCGAGGTGGGTCACCTCGAAGTCGGGCCCCGTTTCGGAAGCCGCCGCTCTCCAGGTGGGGCTTGCTGTCATGGCAAAGGGTAGTCGCGTTCGTGAAGCGGCTTGGATCCCCGGGCGACTCGGCCCCTGCGAACAGGAGCTCCCGCATCCGCGCCCGTTCCGCGACGGTAGGCCAGGCGGCATCTTCGGTAGGCGTTCGCATCTGCTCGACCCGCCCTTGCGCGTCGAAGTGCACCAGGCTGCAGGTTTCGTTGGCGACGCTGTCTGGCTCTCCTTTCTTCAGGCGCACGCACCAGTCGGCCAGACGCAGGGTCTGGCCGGCCAGCGCCGGGGCGGTTGCCTCGCCGTGAGCCAGCGCCACGTACAACGCATGCGGGACAGGGTGGACACCACTGTCTTCGTCGAGAAGGAACACGTAGGATGCATGCTCGGCATCTTCGGCAGCGCGTTCTCCGGTACAAGCCTGGCGGGCGCTACCTGACGCATCGGCAGCGCTGTACACCGGCGCAAAACCGCCACCCGGGGTTCTGAAATTGGTTGTCTGCCCCTGGTAAAGCCGCGCTGCGACCCACTGCACCGCGCCGTCGTAGGTGTAGGCGCGAAGGTCGAACTTCAGGGCCTTGGTGGCTTCCGCGTTGGGCTGATCATTGACCATTCTTTCCCCCGGCGCGACGATGGCCTGGGCCACGTAGTCGCCGGCCAGGATGTCCTGCCAGACCCGCTTCGTCAGTTTGTCGCCCCGGTAGGCCGCACGGCTGCCATAGCCAGCCACCGGCTTGAAGAACAGGCTGCGGCGCGTGTCCCACAGGCGCGGCGCATCGGCCGCATCGACGACCTCGGTGCGCGGCACATGCTGCAGCAGGATTCGTTGCGTGGATTGAGGAATGCCCAGCGCCCCCAATCGTGTGGCATCGCTGAACAGTGCGAGGCGGCGCTTGTCGGCGTACAGCGCATGGGCCTGCGGATGCGGTGTCAGCACGACCCCGCGTTGCAGATACGCTTCGCGCAGCGCGGCGTTGCTGGCTTGCTCGAGGTAGAAGTCGGTCAGCCGGTTGTAGACCAGGTCGATGGCCAGGTCACGGTGCCACAGAGCGCCTCCGCGCCACTCGAGCGCGGCCGGGTCTGCGATGACCGCTCGCAGGCCGTGCCGCTCGAACAACTGCTGGAACAGCAGGAACTCGGGGTAGAGGTACTGGTCCTCGGGTGCCGCGTCGACGATGGCGATGCTCGCCAGTGGTCGCGCATTTCCGCCCAGGCCGGACAAACGCCATTCGTGGCGAAACATCTCGACGATGCCGTGCTCGAAGGCGGCCACGGCGGCCAACGTGGGCACCAACCGATCCACTGCGGTGCAGCAGGCCCGTTGTGCCCGCGCCAGCGCGGCGTTGAGCATCGCCCCACCGGCGTTGGTGTTGATCTCGATCAGTCCCAAGTGACCTTGATCCAGGTGAAAGTCGTAGCCGAAGAAAACGCCCAGCGGCCCTGCGGTGTCCTGCCGGGCGATGGCCGGCGCGGCGGCCAGCACCTGCTCCCGATAGGCCGGCAAGGCCACGACCGATTCGACGGCCTGCATGACCTGCACCATGCGCTGCAACTGCGGTGCCGCCACGAACACGGGTTGCGCGGAGAAAAGGAACGGGCAACGCGACCGCACCATCTCGGCGAGGCCCGGCTGGCCAAGTTCGGAGTCGAGCGCTCGTGCCAGCGCGTGCTGGTCGAGACTGAAGCAAAAGCACGCGTGGTTGAGTGCTTCTGCCGCACCCGAGGGCGCTCCGATTCGCGGCGATGACGAGACAGTGTCTGGTGCTGTACTCATCACACCTGCGTCACCTTGGGCCATCGACCTGATTTATAACCGGCTGACCGAGGTGATTGGTCCTGCTACTTCCCGGGTCGGGCATCGGGGTTCCGGGGTCCGGCCATCATGCCCTGCTGGTCCATCATCGTTTGCATCATCATCTGCATCATGTCCATGCGCTTCTGCATCATCTGCATCTGCGCGTTGGCATCCGCAGCTTGCCCCTTCTGACCCATCATGCCACCGTCCATGCCGCCCATCATGGTGCCCCCTTGCATCATCGGCTTCATCGTGACCATGCCGCGTTGCATTTCTTGCTGCTGCTCGTCCATCACCTTCTGGCGCTCCTCCGGTGTGGCGGCGCTGGCCATCTTGTCGTGCAGCGCCTGCATCTTTTTCATGTGCTCGTCCATCTGACCCATAAGGCCGCTCATGTTCATGGATGGGTCGACCGGCGTGGCCGTGGAGTTCGGCGCCGGTGCGTTCGCATCCTGGGCCAGAGGCGCCCCAGCGTAGGCGGATAGCAGAACCAGGGTACCGACAGCAATTGCGAGTGATTTCTTCATGTGACTCTCCAGATAAACCGATTGACAAGCGGGCTACTTACGCCGAGGGCGCGCGAGCCCCGAGGGATGCGGCGTCCCATGGAACGGAAGCGCGCGCCGGCAAAGTGTTCGTGACGCACTCGGCCGCGACTACGAATTGCAACGTCAAGCAGAGGAAGCGCACGGAAAAGGCCTGAGCCGGCGGCGGATGTTCATTCCGTACCAATCGGAGCTTTGTCGCAGAAATGGGCCGTCACCCGCGCTCACTTTCCCCTTCCCTTCATGACGAGTACCACGACACCAACAAGCACGGCGACAACAATGAGCGGCCCCCATATCCCGTATCCACCCATCCAGCCCATGCGCGACGCGCCACCATCCATCATGTTTCCGTACTGTGCAAATGCGGCGCCGGCGGCCAACTGAGACGCCGCACCAACAGCCAGACCAGACAAAATCTTCATGAATTTCCCCAAGCTAAACGATGAAACCGGCAGACCGCTTCGGCGAATGAAGCGTGAGACTGAAAGGTCATCACGCCGCCCGGCAAATCTGCACCACGACAGCCAGACTTCTCAGGCTCCCTCACGCAGTGCAGCTGCCTTCAGAACAGAACAATGCTGATTCGGGATCCGCACCCGCATGTTCAATCTCGGCTCATCATTCGCCGACGTCTGTGCGCCAACCCACGCAGCCGAGCTTCAGCAGTTGGCTTCATCGCGGCGGAGGCGTCGTTGTCGCGATAGCCCTCCCGGTTGGCCTCGCCGTCCTGGTCCTCAGCTTTCGCATCGATAGTTCCTCGATACTTGCCTCGATGACTCGATAGCCGACATTGCCATAGAGCTTCTGCCGCCCTTCGTCGAACAGGAAGGTGGGGCTGTCCTCGAGAAGATGTTCGTTCTTCGCATCGAAGTCCGCACAAAGTGCCGCGTGGGCGGCGCCGCTGTCGATCTGCGTCCGGATGCCGGCAAGGGCCAACGCCAGGTCCGCGGCGATTGCGGATGAATCTCGATGTGATCGAAGCGCGCCGTCATTTTTCTTTTTTAGAGCCGTTTGCGGATTGCCTTCAATTCCTTGCGGCGCGCCGGGCTCACTTGCGGGTAGCCGACCCCGAGTCCTTTCATGGTTTCGAGGATGATGTGCGAAACAATCAAGCGAGCGTTCTTCTTGCCGTCGGCGGGAACGACATACCACGGCGCGTTCTCGGTGCTGGTCGCCGCCAGGCATGCCTCGTAGGCTTGCATGTAATCCTTCCAGTGTTTCCTCTCGCGCACGTCTGCGAGCCTGAACTTCCAGTTTTTTTCGGGCTCGTCGATCCGCGCGATGAAGCGTTTGCGTTGTTCGTCCTTTGACAGGTGAAGGAAGAACTTGATGATCCGCGTGCCGTTGCGGTGGAGATGAGCCTCCAGGTCCACGATGGAACGATACCGCTCCTCCCAGATCGCCTGCCTGGCGATCAACGCGGCAGGCAGCTTCTGGCTGCGCAGAAGCTCTGGATGGACACGGACGATCAGCACCTCCTCGTAGTAGGAACGATTGAAGATGCCGATCCGGCCGCGTTCCGGCAGCCGGCGCGTTGTGCGCCAAAGAAAGTCATGATCAAGTTCTTCAGCGCTCGGCTGTTTGAAACTGAAAACCTGGCATCCCTGCGGATTGACTCCGGACATGACGTGCCGGATGGCCCCGTCCTTGCCAGCCGCGTCCATCGCTTGAAAGATGATCAGCACCGCTTGACTGTCGG
The DNA here is from genome assembly GCF_048158365.1 of Denitraticella aggregata. Classification (NCBI taxonomy): domain Bacteria; kingdom Pseudomonadati; phylum Pseudomonadota; class Betaproteobacteria; order Rhodocyclales; family Zoogloeaceae; genus Denitraticella; species Denitraticella aggregata. Next base: position 15,235 of record NZ_JBLLNL010000010.1, read on the forward strand.
ACGCGTAGTGCATCCGTTGCGATTCGCTCAGACCTTCAACCTGCTCCCGCAGGAGTTTGCGATAGTGCTTCTTCGACTTGAACAGGGATTCCACCTTTGTGGGCCAGTCGCTTAGCGCGAATTCATCTCCAGGCTGCACCAGGAAATCCGATGTTTTGATTTTTGTGCTCATAGTCTTGTGGGCTGTTCTTGCCGGGGTGGATGATCTGCCTGCCTGGATATGTCAGCCGGAATGCTTATGCTCCGGTTGATCCTCGGATCGGCGTGTCTTGAGGAAGAAAAACTCTGTAATCAGGATCGCCGCCATCACCGTTGCTGCCACGATGAGGCTCTAGCGCGCACGACGAGGGCGGGGCACTCCCGGATGGATTCATAGTTTGACCCGCTTCAGCAGTTGCGCGTTGATCGCCACCACCACCGTGCTCGCCGACATGAGCACCGCGCCCGCGGCCGGTGTGAGCAGGATGCCCCACGGCGCAAGCACGCCAGCGGCCAGGGGAATCGCGAAGATGTTGTAGCCCGCCGCCCACCAGAGATTCTGCATCATCTTCCGGTAGGTGGCCCTGCTCAGGGTGATGATCCGAGAAATGTCGCGGGGGTCGGATCGCACCAGCACGATATGCCCGGCCTCGACGGCGACGTCGGCTCCCGCGCCGATCGCAATCCCGATGTCGGCGGTGGCCAGGGCCGGTGCGTCGTTGACGCCGTCGCCTATCATCGCAACTTTCTTCCCTTGGGCCTGAAGCTCGCGGACCTTGTTGGCCTTGTCGTCGGGCAGCACTTCCGCGAATACGGTGTCAATGCCGAGTTCCTTGGCGACGGCATCGGCCACGGCCTGCGCATCGCCGGTCAGCATGGCAACCTCGATCCCTCGTTCATGCAGCGCCGCGATGGCTTCGCGGCTCTCTTCGCGGATCGCATCCGCCACGGCGTAAACGGCGAGGACCTTGCCTTGACGAACGAGATAGATCGCTGCCTGCCCGCGGTCAGCCGCAGCCCCGGCCGCCTCCAGTAGCGCCGGCGGCACCTGGACATCCTCGGCCTTGAGGAGCGCCGGGCCACCCATGTGGTACTCCTCGCCGTCGATTGTGGCCGCCACACCCTTGCCGGTGATCGCGCGGAAGCCATCGGCGGCAGGAACCTCTATGCCTTTGTCCTCCGCGGTCTTTACGATGCCTCGGGCGATCGGGTGCTCGGACTCCGATTCGATGCCGGACGCGATCCGAAGCGCTTCGTCCTCGGCCAGTCCTTCCGCAACGGACATGGTCACGACCCGGAACTCGCCGAGCGTCAACGTTCCCGTCTTGTCGAAGATCACGGTGTCGAGGTTGCGGGCCTCCTCGAGCCCACGTCGGTCCCGCACCAGAAGCCCGTTCCGAGCTCCCAGCGTCGTGGAGATGGCCACCACCAGCGGCACGGCCAGTCCGAGCGCGTGGGGGCAGGCGATCACCAGCACCGTGACCATCCGCACCACGGAGAAGTCGATCGCTGCCCCCACCAACTGCCACACCCCCAGGGTGATGGCGGCGGCGCCGATCGCCACGAAGGTCAGAAGCCGGGCCGCGCGGTCCGCCAGATGCTGCGCTCTGGATTTGGATTCCTGCGCATCGGCCACGAGCCGCATGATGCCGGAGAGCTTGGTCTTCTCTCCAGTCCCGGTGACCTCGATGCGCAGAGATCCCTCTCCGTTGATCGTGGCGGCGATCACCTCGTCCCCTTCCCGCTTCTTCACCGGACTGGACTCCCCGGTGATCATCGCCTCGTTGATGTCGCTCTCGCCCTTGCGGACCATGCCGTCCGCGGGAACGCTCTCGCCCGGACGTACCAGCACGAGGTCACCGTTCTGCAACGTGCTGACGGCGACCTTTTCCTCGCCTCCATCGGTGATCCGCGTCGCGGTGTCCGGGAGAAGCTTCGCCAGTTCCTTCAATGCCCCTTGAGCCTGATTGATGGACCGCATCTCGATCCAGTGGCCAAGGAGCATGATGGTGACCAGCGTGACCAACTCCCACCACAGCGCATTCGCCTCGATCAGCCCGAGCTGAACAACCCAGGAGAACAGGAAGGCGACCGCGATGGCGAGCGAGATAAGCGTCATCATCCCCGGCAGTCGGGACCGCAGCTCTCGCCACGCGCCCTTCAGGAAGACCAGACCGCCGTAGACGAAAACGATCGTGGCGAGCACCGGCCCGATCCAATCCGATCCGGGGAACTGCGGGGCCCGGTAGCCGAGGAGCTCCTGGATATGGGCCGACCAGAAGACCACCGGAACGGTGAGAGCCAGCGAGAGCCAGAACCGGTCCCGGAACATCGCGGGCGAGTGACCCTCGTGCTTGTCATGGTTGTCGTGCTTGTCGTGGTCTGAATGGCTGGAGACCGCTTCAGGCTCGTGGGGTTGCGCGCCCCGTGCCATGTCGCTTTCATGACCCTCGCCCGTCGAAGCGACGGCGGAGGTGGCGGAATCGTGCCCGCGTTGGCGTACGGCCGACTTGATATCGGCGACCTCAAGTCGGGTTTCGTCGTAGCGCACATTGGCGCTTCCTGCAGCGAAATTCACAGTGACGCTTTCGACACCCGGCACGTCACGAATCCGCCTTTCTACTTCCTCCACGCTCAATACCGACAGCATGGCGTGCACTTCAATAACACTCGTTTTCATTGCCGTTCCTGCGTTGATGGTGCTCGCTTGCAGTGGACGACATCGGCAAGCGAGCACCATCAACTTGCATTGTGAACAGTCAAACCGACGCCGCCGATTGTCATACGCTCAATATGAGTCCCTTGGCCGGCGAAATCTGTTCGTTGTCGCACATATCGCTGGGCACGCCCGGAGTGGTCTGTCGAGAACAGCGTGGCATCCAGCCAAAAAAACACATAAGCATGCGGAAACACAGCCGATTACGCGCTCCTTGGCCCACAAGCTCCACCAAGCTCGGATCGGTTTTTATAGAATACGGGGAAGTCGAAACCAACCCGGACCCCGGACCTCAGGGCACCGGGGCCTCACTGGCAAGGCTCCACTCATCAAACCGGAATCCCTGTCCAAACAATCGGGGCCGCCTCTCATGTCGCCCGCGTCTCCCGCACCCAGGCTCGAACCGGACTGTTCCACGCAAACCCGCGCTCCCGGCCTCGATCCGCTCGATCACCTCAACCCGGCGCAGCGTGAAGCTGTGGAGCATGGGTTGGCCGATGGTGGCGCGCAGCCGTCGTTGCCGCTGCTGGTCATCGCGGGCGCGGGGTCGGGCAAGACCAGCACGCTGGCGCATCGGGTCGCCCATCTGATCGTGCACGGCGCAGACCCGGGACGCATGCTGCTGCTGACGTTTTCGCGACGGGCGGCGGACGAGATGGGACGCCGCGTGAAGCGCCTTCTGGCCCAGGCGGTCAGGCGGCCCGGACTCGCGAGCGCGGAGCTTGCGTGGTCGGGCACCTTTCACGCGATCGGCGCGCGCCTGCTGCGCAACGTCCGCGGCTGGTGTCGGTCAAGGACGCCGCCGACCAGGCGGCCTTCGTCGTCGACACCGTGCTGGCGCGGCGCGAGGAAGGGCTGAAGCTGAAGCAGCAGGCCGTGCTGTTCCGCGCCTCGGCGCACAGCGCGCGGCTGGAGATGGAACTGACCCGGCGCAACATCCCGTTCGTGAAGTTCGGCGGGCTGAAGTTTCTCGAGGCCGCCCACGTCAAGGACGTGCTCGCGCTGCTGCGCTGGGCGGAAAACCCGCGCGACCGCATCTCGGGCTTTCGCGCGATGCAACTGCTGGCCGGCATCGGCCCGAAGACCGCCGTGCGCGTGCTGGACAAGGTGTGTGCGGCATCGGGGGGCTGTGCGCTGCTTGCCGATCAACCGGTGCCCGAGGCGGCGCATGGGGGCTGGCTGGACTTCGCCGCGCTGATCGACCGCCTGGCCGCGCGCTCGCAATGGCCGGCTGACTTCGAACTCGCCTGCGGCTGGTACGCGGCGCAGATGCCGCGCCTGTACGACGATGCGCCGGTGCGCCTGCTCGATATCCAGCAGCTCGCGCGCATCGCCGCCACCTGTCCGAGCCGCCAGCGCTTTCTGACCGAGCTCACGCTCGATCCGCCCAGTGCCACCAGCGGTGAGGTCGGCATGCCGATGCTCGACGAGGACTACCTGATCCTGTCGACGATGCACTCGGCCAAGGGCCAGGAATGGAACGCGGTCAGCGTGCTCAACGTGGTCGACGGCTGCATCCCGTCCGACATGGCCACGCGCAGCAGCGCCGAGATCGAGGAAGAGCGCCGCCTGCTGTATGTCGCGATGACGCGGGCAAAGGACGCGCTCGATCTGATCGTGCCGCAGCGCTTCTATGTCAGCCAGCAGACGGGCTTGGGCGACCGCCACGTCTATGCCGGGCGTAGCCGCTTCATCCTGAACCGCCTGCTCGGCCACTTCGAGCAGATCAGCTGGCCGCCGCCTCCGCCCGAGCTGCAGGGTTCGCCGGCCTCGTGCCAGGCGGCGATCGACCTGGCGGCGAAGATGCGCGACATGTGGCGCTGAGCGTCGGCTGAGGCCGTCGCGGGTCCCGATCCCGCCCGGGCTGCCGGATTACAGCTTTGTAATCCGGCGGTCAGCTTCATGTCCACGGGCGCAGTCCATCATGAAGTCCCAGATACGACATCGATTCATATCGAGCGAACCGACATGAGCAGCAGATCACACATCACCACCCGCAGAGGGTTCATCGCGGCAATGGGCTTCGGCGGTGTGGGCCTCTATGGCTTGTGGGCCGCCTATGGTGCGGCACCCGGACCGCTGACGCTGCTGGGTCTGGGCGACCACGGCGGCCATGCGCAAGGCGTGGGTGGCGGAGGGCATGGCGGGCACGCCGCCGGCGCGCATGACGGACCGAGTGCGGAAGCGTTCAGCCGCATGACCGCAGAGTTCATCGAACGCTATCGCCTGCCCGACGGCACGGTCTATCCGCGCATGTTGCCGTCCGCACCCGCCCTGGTCGAACAGGGAGATCATGGTGCGATGGATCATGGTGCGATGGCGGGATCCGGCGTTCACGCGGATGCCGCGCCGACGATGTCGGTCGCCGTGGGTCCGGTATCCGGCGATCATGCCGACCATGATGACCATGACGCGGTCGCCGACGATTCCTCTGCCGGTGGCGTGCGCGAGGTGCTGCTTGCTGCCGGCAAGTGGTACTACCAGCCGCATGCGCTGCGTCTAGACGCCGGGCAGGCCTACCGCTTCAGAATGATGGCGGTCGATGTGTCTCACGGCGCGTCCATCCAGTTCGGCCATGGCGGGCGCGTCGTGCGCCTTCGGCCGGGCCGCCTCACCGAGATCGACGTAACCTTCCACACGCCCGGACGCTACCTGGTGTATTGCACCGTTTACTGCGGGCCGGCGCATGACTACATGCAGGCGACGATAGAGGTGGTATGAGCATGACCGACACGATCCAGAAACGCTTCGCCGCCCTGCCGGCTTCCGACCGGCGACTGTTGGTCGCGATGAGCGCGCTGTCCCTGCTTGCGCTGGCGCTCGGCATCGTGGGTGGCGTGCTCACCGCGCTGGCGCGCGCCGGGTTCGTTGAGATGATCCCGAACACCGGCTACAGGCTGCTCACGGTCCATGGAGTCAGCATCTTCTTCTACTGGCTGTTCACCGCGCAGGCGGCGTTGCTGCTCGGTTTCTCCGCGCTCGAGGGCGCGAGCGGTTTCGCGTGGAGACGCGTCGCGTGGCTCGGCTTCGGTCTGATCGCGACCGGTTTCGGTTTCAGCGTCGCGGGCGCCCATATGGGCCTGCCGCTGCTCTACGACGGGTCGCCAGCGCTCGCGGCCGATACGCCGAACGTGCTGAAGGTGTTCAACCTCGGCTATCTGCTGCTGGGGCTCGGTCTTCTCGTTTTGCCCGCGTCGGCGGTCGCAACCCTGCTGCGCCCGCGCTGGCAGGGCAGGCAGGCGCGCCTGACGGCGGTCGGATTCGCGCTGTTCGCATGGGCGGGTTTCCTGATGGTGACAGGCTTCGCCGCGCTGTACACGTTTCTGCCCGGCATGCTGTGGGCGCTCGGGCTGGGTGCTTTTCCGGCCAATCACGGCACCAACTGGCACATCGTGTTCCACAACATGCACTACCTGCCGCTGATGGCCACGGTCATCCTGTGGTACGTGCTGGTGCGCCACCTGACCGGGGTGAAGTCGGTGTTCGGCGAGCGCTTTTCCAAGATCGTGTTCTCGATGTATCTGGTGTTCGTGCCGCCGACCTCGCTGTACCACATGTTTCTCGAACCGGATCTGCCGGGCGTAGTGCGGGTTGCGGGATCGCTGCTGTCGCTGTTCGTCAGCGTGCCAACGCTGACCGCGTTCCTGATCATCGTCGCATCGCTCGAGGTGCATGCCCGCTCGCAGGGCGGCCGCGGACTGTTCGGCTGGATCCGATTGCTGCCGTGGCGCAATCCGTCCATGTCGGCGATCGGGGTCGCGGTCCTGTCGATGGCTTTCGGAATCGTGTTCGCATTCGTGCTGATCCAGGCGGAACTCGCCCCGCTGTTGTCCGACACCTTCTTCGTCCCGGGCTACTTCCACTTCTTCACCGTCGGCACGGTGACGCTGACGCTGCTGGCCGCGCTCGCGGTGATGCTGCCCGCGATCGGCGGGCGGGCGCTGTGGCGACCGCATGTGCTGGCCTGGATGCCGTGGCTGGCATTGGTGGGTGTGCTGATCTTCGGGGCGGCGGGTGTCACCGCCGGCTATCTCGGCGTGCCGCGGCGGGTCATCGACCTCGCCTATCAGGGGCAGGCACCCGCGCTGTGGCAGGGTCTGATGGCCGCGGTCGGTGTCGGCGGCACGATCATGGCGATTGCACTGACCGCCTTCGCCGCCGCGGTGGCGATATCGCTGCTGCCGCAGCGCCCGGCGACCAGCGAATCCGCCGCGCTTACCGTCGCGTGGGGCGGTGGTGCGCTGCGGCCGGGCGTCACCGCGTGGGTCGGGCCGGCCTCGGTGTTCGCCATCGTGGTCGCGATGTACGTGTTCACTGCCGTTGGCTTCGAGCTGATGGCTTCACTTCCGATCACCGCCAGCGGCGGTGGCGGGCACTGAACAGGAGATGTCGGCATGAACGAGGATTTCTGGCTGATCGTGCCAATCGTGATCGTGTGGGCCGCGCTTGCGGTTGCTTACGCACTCGCCCCTTGGGGTGACATGATCGGCTATGCGTGGGTCTGGGGTTTCGGTTCGCTGCTGTTCGTGGGGCTCGCCGCGCTGTTGCTGCGGTGCGGACGAGCGGATGCGAAAACGGACGGGATCGGTTCCTGAGCTTCAGGGTGCCGCGTCGAGCGTCTCGCCCAGCGCATCGACGAGGCGGTCGAGCTCGGCTTTCTTCGATACGAAGGGCGGTGCGATCTGGATGGTGTCCCCGCCGTAGCGCACATAGAAGCCCTTGCGCCACATCGCCATCGCGATCTCGTAAGGTCGCCGCGCTGGTTCGCCAGGGTAGGGGCTGATCGTGAAGCCCGCGGCGAGGCCGAAGTTGCGTACATCGAGCACGTGTTTGGCGCCCTTGATGCCATGCACCGCGGCTTCGAAATGCGGCGCCAGCGCGCGCACCCGGCCCGGGGCGTCCTCGCGTTCGAGCAGATCCAGCACTGCCAGGCCGGCGGCGCAGGCCACCGGATGGGCAGAGTAGGTGTAGCCGTGGGCGAACTCGAGCATGTACTCCGGGCCGCCCGCGTCCATGAACGTGTCGTAGATGTCCTGTCTGACGACCACGCCGCCCAGCGGCACAGTGCCATTGGTGATCTGCTTGGCGAAGTTGAGGATGTCGGGCGCGACGCCGAACACCTCCGCGCCGGTCCACGCACCCGCACGTCCGAACCCGGTGATGACCTCGTCGAAGATCAGCAGGATGTCGTGCGCGGTGCAGATCTCGCGCAGGCGCTGCAGATAGCCCACCGGTGGGATCACCACGCCGGCAGAGCCCGAGAAGGGCTCGACGATCACCGCAGCAATGCTGGACGCATCATGCAGCGTGATGAGATCGAGCAACCGGTCGGCCAGCTCGATGCCCGTGGGTGGTTGCCCCTTGTGGAAAGATCCGGCCGGCGGTTGCGTGTGCGGCAGATGGTCGGCCTCGATGGCCTGGCCGAAGATCTTGCGGTTGGCTGAGATGCCACCGACCGAGATGCCGCCGAAGTTCACGCCGTGGTAGCCCTTCTCGCGGCCGATCAGCCGCGTCTTGCCGGCCTGACCCCGGGAGCGCCAGTAAGCGCGGGCGATCTTGAGCGACGTGTCGGCCGCCTCCGAACCGGAGCTGGTGAAGAACACCCGGTTCAGTCCGGCTGGCATGTGCGACACGATGCGGTTGGCGAGCTCGAACGACAGCGGGTGGCCGAACTGGAATGCCGGCGAGTAGTCGAGCTGCGCGACCTGTCGGCCCACGGCCTCGGCGATCTCGCGCCGACCGTGGCCGAGGCCGCAACACCACAGGCCCGACAGTCCGTCGAAGATCCGGCGATCATCGCTGTCCCGGTAATAGCAGCCCTGGGCGCCGACGATGATGCGCGGATGGGCCTTGAAGTCGCGGTTGCCGGTGAATGGCATCCAGTGCGGAGCCAGCCATTCGGCATTGGTGCGGACCCGCGGAGGATCCAGTCGCGGTGTATGGATGATGTTCATGGAATTCTCCCGAGGATGAGTGGCGCCTCCCGGCGTTCGCCGCATGTCGCGCTGCCGGGCGGCCGTCCGGATCGGGGTCTGGCGCAAGCGCTGACGCGGGTCTTCATGTTTCCACCACGTTGCCGCGGCGAATGCGCTCGGAGCGGCGGCGGAGCAGTTCCATCGTGATCAGCAGTGCAACCGAGATCAGGATCAGCATCGTCGCCACGGCCAGGATGGTCGGGTTGATCTGCTCGCGCAAGCCCGAGAACATCTGTCGCGGAATCGTGCGCTGCGCCGGTCCCGCGAGGAACAGCACGACGACGACCTCGTCGAACGAGGTCACGAACGCGAACAGCCCGCCCGAGATCACGCCCGGGCGGATCAGCGGGACCACGATGTCCCAGAAGGCCTTCAGTGGCGACGCGCCCATGCCGATCGCGGCGTAGTAGAGGGAGCGGTCGAAACCGGTCAGCGTCGCAGTCACCGTGATGATGACGAACGGGATGCCCAGTGCCGCATGTGCGAGGATCAGGCCGACGTGACTGCCGACGAGGTTGAAGCGGGTGTAGAAGAAGAACATGCCGGCCGCGATGATGATCACGGGCACGATCATCGGCGACAGCAGCAGCGCCGTGATCAGACGCTTGAACGGCATCACCGGCGACGACAGGCCTATGGCCGCGACGGTGCCCAGCAGCGTGGACAGCAGCGCCGCCGCGACGCCGACGATGAAGCTGTTCTTGATCGACAGGATCCAGCGTGGGTCGTCGAAGACCTGCGCGTACCAGCGGGTCGAGTACGCGTCTGGGTCGAGACTCAGCATGCCCTCGGTGAAGCTGAAGTAGGGCTCCACATTGAATGACAGGGGAATGATGATCAGGATCGGCAGCATCAGGAAGACCAGGATCAGGCCGACTGCGACCCGCAGCCCATAGTGACCCAGGTAGTGCCAGAAGCCGTAGTACGCAGGCAGTTGCCGCATGGCCCTCACCCGAACGAGATGTTCTTGGCCCCGACCAGGCGGTCGTAGGTCCAGTACAGCAACAGGATGACCAGCAGCAGCAGCGAACCCAGCGCCGCAGCAAGCGGCCAGTTGTTCGATTGCTGCATGTGGAATGCAATCAGGTTCGAGATCATCTGACCGTCGGCGCCGCCCACCAGCGCGGGCGTGATGTAGTAGCCGACCGACACGATGAAAACGAGCAGCGCGCCGGCGGACAGGCCGGGCAACGTCATCGGGAAATAGATGCGCAGGAAGGCCGGGATCGGTTTGGCACCCATCGACATCGCTGCGCGCAGATAACTCGGATCGATGCCCTTCATGACGCTGTAAAGCGGCAGGATCATGAACGGCAGCAGGATGTGCGTCATCGCGATGACCGTCGCGAATTCGGTGTACAGCATCTCGAACGGAGACGATGTGAGCCCCACGCTCATCAGCGCGGTGTTGACGACGCCGTTGGTCTGAAGCAGCGCGATCCACGACGTGGTGCGCACCAGCAGCGAGGTCCAGAAGGGCAGCAGCACGAAGATCAGCAGGATGTTGGCGATGTGCGTCGGCGCGTTCGCCAGGTAATACGACAGCGGGTAGCCGAGCAGGAAGGTCAGCAGCGTGATGGTGAGGGCGATCCGCAGCGACTGGATGTACAGCGTGACATAGATACGTGGACCGTCGCGGGCCTGGATGGCGCCGCTTTGGGTCTGTTCGAGGTCCAGCGCAGTCAGGTAATGCGCGAACGTATACGGCCTGCCGGACTCGCGAATGGCGCGCCAGATCGTGACTTGCTGCCAGTTCGCGTGAGCCTCGAGCAGCAGCTCCGCCCCGCGAGTCTCGAGCTGCTCGTCCGCCACGGTCCGCATGCGCCGCGCGGTGGACTGGATGACACTGCTCGCACCGGGCAGGATGCGGTTGACCTCGCCGGCCAGGCGTCCCGACGTACGCTCGTCTGCGAGCCGCTTCAGATCCCGCGCGAACTGGTTCATCACCGCGTCGTCGGGCAGCGACTCGCCATCCCAGTCGTCCATCCGCTCCAGCGTCTCCGGAATCAGGTCGGCGACGTTGGGGTTGTGCACGCTGCGAAACAGCATGCTGCCGATCGGCGCGACGAAGGTGAAGGCCAGAAAAACGAGCAGCGGGGCGACGAACAGGAAGGCGGTGAGCTTGCGCCGGCGCAGCTCGCGCCGGGCAGAACCGAGATCCTGCTTGGACAGTGAAAGCGCGCTCATCGACTCGATCCGCAAGATCGACCCGTCCCCGCTGCCGAACCCTGTCGGCGGGGACGGGTCGTGCCGCTTATCTCAACAGCCACTCGTTGAACTTCTCGCCCAGCGACTCGCCATAGTCGGCCCAGAAGACACCATCGGCCTTGATGCCGGCGTCGATGTGCGATGACGGCAGCAACGGCAGCACGGCCGGGTCAACCAGCGGCGCCGAGGACTGCCGGGTCGGGCCGTAGGCGACTTCCTGCATACCGGCCAGCGGCACCGTCCCGGTCGCGAACTTGATGAACTCCAGCGCGAGATCCTTCTTCTGGGTGCCGCGCACCATGGACAGGACGTCCAGGTCGTACACGTGGCCGTCCCAGATCATCTCGAATGGCCGGCCTTCGTCCTGGATCGCCGCGTAGAAGCGTCCGTTGGCCGACTGAACCATGATCGCGCCACCGTCGTTGAGCAGCTGCGGGGCCTGCGACCAGCTGTCGAACCATACGACGTCGCTCTTTATGGTGTCGAGCTTGGCGAAGGCGCGGGCCTGGCCTTCTTCGGTGGCGAGGACCTCATACACCTTGTCGCTGTCCACGCCATCGGCGATCAGCGCCCATTCGAGGTTGACCTGCGGACGCTTGCGCAGCGCGCGCTTGCCGGGGAATTTCTGCGTGTCGAACAGATCCTCGATGGTGCTCGGTTTGTTCGGGCCGATGGTCTCGGTGTTGATCGCATACAGCGTCGTCCAGAAGATCACGCCGACGCCGCACTCATTGTCGAGCGCGCCTTCCATGAAGTCCTCCATGGCCGGAGTGCCGTCGTCGCCGGGCGGCAGCACGTCGCGCGGAATCACCTCGAGCAGGCCCTCGGCACAGGCGCGCTCCAGATCGATGACCTCGATGTCGACCACATCCCACTGGATGTTGCCGGACTCGACCTGCGCCTTGAGCTCCGCGATGCCGCCGGAGTAGTCCTCGAACAGGATCCGGTGTCCGGTCTTCTCCATGAAGGGGTCGACCATGTGCCGCTTCTGTGCGGCGCCGTAGGCTCCACCGAAGGATACGACGGTCAGGGTCTGTTGCTGCGCCATTGTGGTCGTCGCGATGAGCAGTGCCCCGATACCGATCAGTGCTGACAGTTTCTTCATCGTCTTCCTCTCCAGAGTCGTGGGAACCGTGCATGGCTCCCCGTTGAATGGCACCCGACCGTTTTCTAGGCCGGATACGCAGAACAGTCCTTGGTCAGCCAGACGAGACCCGCGACATCCCCTTCGGAGAATTGCGGAGCTGTCAGATCGTTCAGAACCTTGACCGTGATCTCGGTCCCGTCCGACAGTTCGAAATAGTAGCGAATGAAGTCGCCCACGTAGTGGCGGGTCAGGAACCTTGCCTGCATCCGGTTCTCGCTGGCGTGCTTGGTGGGTTCGATGAAGAGCTTTTCCGGACGCACCGACATCACCACCGCCTGGTCGGTCGCAAGGCTTCCCTCGGCCCGCGCGCTGACCGTCTCGCCGCGAGGCAGGCACACATTGACGGCGTCTCCCTCGACGCTGCTCACGCGCCCGCGAATGAAGTTGTTCTCGCCGATGAAGTCGGCCACGAATGCGTTCCTCGGCCGTTCGTACAGTTCGGCCGGCGTCGCGCACTGCTGCACGACGCCGTCGTCGAACACCGCGATGCGGTCGGACATCGACAGCGCCTCGGTCTGGTCGTGCGTCACGTAGATCACCGTGTAGCCCATCATCTCGTGCAGCCGCGTGATCTCGTACTGCATCTGCTCGCGCAGCTTCTTGTCCAGCGCGCCCAGCGGTTCGTCCATCAGCACCAGCGAGGGCTCGAAGATCAGTGCGCGCGCGAGCGCCACGCGCTGCCTCTGTCCCCCGGACAACTGACCTGGAAATCGTTTGCCGAAATTCTGCATCGCGATCAGCGCGAGATATTCGCCGACCCGGTCGCGGATCTTCGCCTTGGGCATCTTGCGAACCGACAGCGGGTAGGCGAGGTTCTCCTCGATGGTCAGATGCGGAAACAGTGCGTAATTCTGGAAGACCATGCCGATGTTGCGGCGGTATGGGGGCAGTCGCGTGATGGACACGCCGTCGATCGAGATCTCACCGCTGGTCACGCTCTCGAACCCGGCCAGCATCATCAGAACCGTGCTCTTGCCGGACCCCGAAGGCCCGAGCAGGGTCAGGAACTCCCCCTTCGCCACATCGAGGCTGAAGTTCTTGACGACCAGGCTCTGCTGGTCGTAAGTCTTCTTGACGTCCTGAAAGCGCAGATAGGCAGAAGAGGTGGCGTTCATCGCACGGCACCGTATGCAATGCGGATTGCATGAACCGGGGCCGTCGAACCCTCTTCAACCATGCGCGCTCTCCTTTCGAATGCGGTCCCTTGGGTGCGGGCTCGGGCGGACTGGCGCCGCACCAGGAACGGACGGGGCTTTGAAGCGTGACCCTGCCGCGCCCAGATTCGCGTTCCGGGCGACAAGGGCGCCTACATGCCGAAGATAGCCCAGAATAGGGGTTTTGGCGAGAACCACGCAGCACCACCAACACCAAGGGCCTGGATAGTCTCCAGGCCCTTTTTCTTTGCGCGAATCCCGCCTAGCGCGGGGTTCCGGGCGATGGCCCTGCGGGTGCTGACGTGCCCAGATGGGCCGAATCGGCCCGTTTCCCGGCCAGCCCAGTCTCTTTTCTCTGTTTGCCCTGCGGGTAGTCGCGAGGCCGAACCCTGCATTTACAAGGGCTTGGCGCGGCCTTTTTGCGGTCAACCATGGCCACCAATGCCCCTTCCAAACTGGACAGTGTGCGTCGGTTGTACTAACATTGCGTCAATTGCGCTAACGCACGGAGGTCAACCATGACTGCCTCTACCTCTTCAGCTACCCGTTCGGCCCGCCTGGGATTGCGTGCCACGCCCGAGCAGGAAGCGGTCCTGCGCCGCGCCGCCGACGTGGCGCACAAGTCGCTGACGGATTTCATTCTCGACAGCGCTTGCCAGGCCGCCGAGCAAACCCTGCTCGACCAACGCTTGTTCATGGTCTCGGGAAGCCAGTACCAGGCCCTGATGGATCTGCTCGATCAGCCCGAACAGGCGAACGAAGGGCTGCGCGACCTGTTCTCACGGAAAGCCCCTTGGGACAAGGCGTGAGCTTGATCGGCCCGGAACCCCTTGGGCCACAGCATCGGCTCGAAGGCTTCGATTGCGGCAAACCGACGCTCAATGACTGGCTGCTGCGCCATGCCCGACACGCGCAAGGCAGCGGTTCCGCCAAGACCTTCATCGTCAGCGAAGACGACCGCGTCGCTGGTTATTTCAGCCTGACCGTCGGCCAGATCGACACGCTCGATGCGCCGGAGCGCATTCGCAAGGGCATGGGACAGTATCCGATCCCCGTCGTGATCCTTGCCCGTCTGGCTGTCAGCCTGCAGGATCAGGGCCGAGGGATCGGCATCGGGCTGTTGCAGGATGCCATCCGCCGCACATTGCTGATTGCCGAGCAGGCCGGCATCCGCGCGATGCTGACCCACCCCATCGACGAAGATGCGGCGCGGTTCTACACCCGCTTCGGCTTCATCGCCTCACCGCTGCGTGAGCAGCAACTCTTGCTGCTGCTCAAGGACGCCCGTCGCTGGGGCAAGTGATCCGGCGTGGTGAGCCTACTGAATGCATCACCTCCCTCGACTTTGTCCCGGCATTGACGAGCATGGCATGCACTGCTGTAATAACTGTTGTTAACAGATAGGAGGCATACCATGCCAACCAGCGTCGCCCTCGGCAGCCACTTCGAGACCTTCATCCGCGAGCAACTGCAAAGTGGCCGCTTCAACAATGCCAGCGAAGTCGTCCGCGCCGGACTGCGTCTGCTGGAGGAGCACGAACAACGCCATCAGGCCGAGCTGCAGGCCCTGCGTGCCGACATCGCAGCCGGCAAGGCCAGTGGCGCGACCAAGCCTGCCGACGAGGTGTTCGCACGGCTCGAGGCCAAGTACAGCGACCAGGCTGAAGACGCGTCGCGTTGATGCGCCTGACTCTCACCCCGCTCGCCGAGCAGGACCTGGAGGCCATCGGCGATTACATCGCCGCCGACAATCCTACCCGGGCTGGCAGCTTCATCCGCGAGCTGCGCACCCAGTGCCAACGCATCGCCGCCAACCCGCCCGGCTACCGGCTGCGGCCGGAACTGGGCGACGACATCCGCTCCTGCGCCCACGGCAACTACGTGATCTTCTTCGTAGCGACGGCAGAGGAAGTCACCATCATCCGCGTCCTGCACGGCGCGCGGGACATCCCAGCGATCCTGGTGCCCGATGACAATGGACCGTAACCCGCCTGGCGGCGTTAGCGACGTCTATGTGAACCGCCGCGATCGGCAGGATCTGCGTGCGATGCTGCTCGTGGGACTTGCCTCGTCTCCCTCCACGCCGGTCAACGCCTCCTACTTCGATGCGCTGTGGGCCCGCGTGCGGCGACACTCAAGCGACAAAGCTGACTGATTCCACCTCGTCACGACGGGTCCTTCCTGGCCGGATTCGTATACGGGGGGCGCGAGCGCGCTGCTCGTCTACCGTCAGGATGAAAACCGAGGTTTGCAGGGATTGCGGTTTGCACTGGCCATGATGTGTCGAACTGGGAGCCTTCCCCGTTGATCGGCCCAGCAACGCGGGCAAATGGGGTAATTTGTACTTAATTGGGGTAATGGATCTGCCGAATACCCTTTTCTACAGTACGATTACCCTATTTACGCAACCCGCGATGAGCCCATGCACTCACTCTCGCCCGACTACCTTGCCAGCCTGCGCTTTGACACGCAGCAACTAGCGACACTGCGCGCCCTCGGGGAATACAGGGGCAAGCAGCGCCTGTACGTCGCCCAGTCGGCAGAGGTGCTGAGCGATTTGCGGCAGGTGGCCGTGGTCGAGTCCACCGAGTCATCCAACCGACTCGAAGGGGTTGTGGTCGCAGCCGCTCGCCTGAAATCGCTGGTGCTGAAAAACGCAGCACCCAAAAGCCGTTCCGAGCAGGAGGTGGCCGGTTACCGCGACGCGCTTGGGCTGATCCATGAAAGCGGCGACCAGATGCCTTTTTCCGAGGGCACGGCTCTCCAACTGCACGGCATCCTGTACCGCTACATGCCGCAACCCGGCGGGCACTGGAAGGCCACCAACAACGACATCGTCGAACGCCACCCGGACGGCAGTGCGCGCATCCGCTTCCGCCCGGTGGCCGAGTATCTCACGCCGATGGCGATGACGGACCTGATCGCGCGATATCGCGCCGCGCTGGATCAGCATCTCGCTGACCCATTGGTGCTGGTGCCGCTGGCCATACTCGATTTCCTGTGCATCCACCCCTTCCCGGATGGCAACGGCCGCATGGCGCGGCTGCTCACCCTGCAACTGCTCTGCCACTTCGACTACGTCGTGGGCCGCTTCATCAGTCTGGAGCGCATCTTCGAGGAATCGAAAGAGAGCTACTATGAAACACTGGAAGCCAGCTCCCAGGGCTGGCACGAGGCCGCGCACGACATCGCGCCCTGGCTGGATTATTTCTGGGGCGCCCTGCTGCGAGCCTACAAGGAATTTGAGGAGCGCGTCGGCACCATCGAACGCGGTCGCGGGGCCAAGGGCGACCGTGTGCGCGCCGAGATCCTCAAGCGCAATCTTCCCTTCTCGATCTCCGAGATCGAAGAAGCCTGCCCAGGCGTCAGCCGTGACATGGTGCGGCTGGTACTGCGCGCGATGAAGAAGGAAGGCTTGATCGCGCCTACGGGCAAAGGACGCGGGGCCAAGTGGATCGGCCTGACAAACGACACGCTGCCACAGGGGCAGCCAGGCACTGTGGATACCGAAGAGGAAAAAGGGGGTTCGCAATGAGCATGAACGAGGCGGACACCCGCTATCACCTGATCGACCCCGTGCTGCGCGAGAAGGGTTACGTCAGCCGCAACCAGATCACTCTGGAAACCATCCTGACGCCGGCGCCGGTGGAGCCTACGGGCGCCAAAGGACGGCGTCGCAAGGGGCCAGGCCTTACCGACTACCTGCTCGGCGTGCAGCTCGGCGACATGCCCAAGCCGCTGCCCGTGGCCGTGCTGGAGGCCAAGAAGGAAAGCGAGGACCCGCTCAAGGGCATGCAGCAGGCCAAGGGCTATGCCGACTGCGAACGCTTCGACGTGAAGTACGTGTTCGCCACCAATGGCCATCGCTATGGCGAGTTCGATTGCGTCACCAGCCTGCAAGGCGGTCCCTTCCCCTTCGCCGACTTTCCGCCGCACCCCGACCTGACCGCTCGCTATGCGAACGACACCGGCATCGACCTCACTCAGCCGGAAGCCGCCTTGCTGTTCCAGGCCGACAGCCCGGCCTGGGCGCTCTCGCGCTACTACCAGGACGCCGCCATCCGCGCAGCCTTTGAAAAGATCATCCTGTGTCAGCAGAACGGCGAGCCCGCCCGCGTGCTGCTCACCCTGGCCACTGGCGCGGGAAAGACCATCATCGCCACCAACCTGCTGTGGCGCATGAGCCAGGCCGGGCAACTGCCCAAGCCCGCCTTGTTCCTGTGCCATCGCTCGGCCTGGGGCCGCTGGTCGGAAGTGCTGCGACGCAACCCCAACGCCATCCACATCGGCCTGACCGCCACCCCGCGCAAGCTGGAAGAGTCGAAGAATGCCAGCGCCCAAGACCAGGAGATCACCGCCAACAACCGCAAGTACTTTGGCGAGCCGGGTCTACGAATACACCCTGATCGAAGCGCAGGAAGACGGCTATCTGGCCGCCTGGATTTCAGTTCGGGCAGGCGCCGAAGGCCATCGATGGGCTACCTCAAGATTGCAAACCCGCACTGATAGCGCGCCTGGATGCCGTGCGCCACATCAGCCACAACTTCGTCTATGGCGTCGGCGACGACATGGACGATCTCGTTGCAGAGTACGGGCTCGATGGTCGAAAGCGATGAACTGGCTGCACTGCGAGTCGAGAACACGCGCCTCATCGCGTTGCTCGAATCGCACGGCATCGATTGGCGCCCACCGTCAAAACCGGCGGCACCGCCAGCGGAACCGTCCAGGCTGTCCACTGAGGAAAAGGTTGCGCTGTTTCGCCGGTTGTTCCGTGGCCGCACCGACGTCTACCCCGTCCGTTGGGAGAGCAAGACGACGGGCAAGTCGGGCTACGCGCCGGCCTGTGCGAATGAATGGCGCGCTGGCGTGTGCGAGAAACCGCGCATCAAGTGCGGCGACTGCAGCAATCGCCTTTTTATCCTGCTGTCGGACGCGGTGATCTACAACCATCTGGCCGGTGCGCATACGGTCGGCGTCTACCCGCTGGTGGAGGACTACGGGCAGGAGATCGTAGACGAGTGCCACCATGTCGGCGCGGTGTCCTTCGACGCCATCCTGAGACACGTCAAGGCGAAATACGTGCTCGGCCTGACGGCGACGCCGATCCGTCGTGACGGTCAGCACCCGACGCGCCGCGCATCTTGCTGGCGACCGGAAAGCTCGTCGGTGAGGGCTTCGATCATCCCCCGCTCGATACCCTGGTACTGGCGATGCCGGTTTCCTGGAAGGGAACGCTGCAGCAGTACGCTGGCCGCCTGCACCGCGAGCACGCATCCAAGACCGGGGTTCGGATCATCGATATCGTCGACACCGCCCACCCGGCATTGCTCCGAATGTGGGATAAGCGCCAGCGCGGGTACCGGGCGATGGGTTACCGGATCGCTGCGGAAGTGGGCAGTTCATGAACTGGTCTTGGCGACATTCCGCAGGCGTTTGTACCGACCCGAAACGGCTGACCGAGGACCCATTCCTGCAGTCAACCATGGAGATGTGAGCGATGAACCCGACCCATCCCTCCGACCCATGCGGTCCGCCCGTGAGCGCACGGGGGCGGATTCGACCGGACTGGATCGACTACAACGGCCACATGAACGTGGCCTACTACGTGCTTGCCTTCGACGAGGGTACCGACCGCTTCCTGGCCACGCTCGGACTGGACGCGGACTACCTCGGCGCCGGGGGCTCGACCTTCGCGCTCGAGATGCACGTGACCTACGATCGCGAACTGAGGGTCGATCAACCCTATGTCGTGCGCACGCAGCTGGTCGACGCCGACGCGAAGCGGCTGCATCTGTTCCACCGCATGTTCCACGCGGAGGAGGGCTGGCTCGCGGCCACGAACGAGGTCATCACGATGCACATCGACATGACGAGCCGGCGCTCGGCCCCTTTCCCGCCGCACATCCGCGAGCGGGTGGACCGGACCCTCGCGGCTCATCGGGCTTTCCCCCGCCCGGACGGGCTGGGCCGTGTCATCGGCGTACGGCGTTAGCCTGCATCCCTTGCGCCCGTCTTCGCTCCAGCGGGGCCTGTGAAGACGGTCAGCACGCCGGTGTAGCCGTACAGCCGGTCGCGGGCGATCTCCCCGCCGGCAAAAAAGCCGACCAGCGGCACGTTTCCGAGCACTTCGCGCAGTGCCTGCGATTCGGCGTTCGGCGTGCCGAAATGGGGGCCGCCGCGGCCGTTGCAGCTGACATAGATCGCCCCTGTGGCCTGCATCGCACCGTCCTCGAGGGTCTGGCGGATCTCGCGCGCGATCCGGATCAGGTCGGTCATGGCCGCGTCCGGATTCCGTTCGCACAGCGTGAGCTGCATGCCCTGCTCGACGTCCTCGGCGACCGCGAGCACACGGTGGTTGGGATCGAGGCCGACGATGTGTCTCACCCGCGTGTCCGGACCGAACTGACCGGGCACAGGGGCCGTGTCGTCCTGACCCGAGCGCAGACCGACCAGCGTCGTCGACAGCGCACGCGCGATGTCCTCGACCTCGGCGTCCTCCGGCAGGCCGAGGTCCTGAATCACGCAGGTGAGGGCGGGGCTATCGTCGAGCTCGACCACCACATTGTTCTGGGCGCGGGTGATGGAATGTCCGGGGCCGATCGGCTGGCAGCCCTGCGTCACCCGGGACAGGATGCCCACGTCGTCGGAGAAGGCAACCCCGGAAAGGCCGCCGCTGAGCACGGCGTCGGCGATCTGCAGGCTGCGTGTTCTCGTCGATGACAGTCCACCGAACAGATAGCCGGTGGCGGTGCGCTCGGACAACTCCTCGAGCAGGTCCTGCAGATCGGGGGTGTTTCCATCGGCGTGCACCAGCGCGGTATGCGCGGTGAAGCCGGCCGGGTCCGCCCTGAGCGGCTGCCGTCCGGAGAACATCCTGAACGCGCTGTGCGGAAGCGGCGCGACCATCAGCGCCAGCGCCGGTTCGTCGAAATACTCGACCGCGTCCGCGATGATGCCGATCCCCACCGTGCCGACCCAGGTCATGTGCGGCAGGCGTTCGCGCAACAGGTCGAGAACCTGTTCCGCGACCGGGGCGAGATAGTCGGTCAGATAGCACCAGCCCAGCGTGTAGACGGCCGGCGCCTGCTGCCCGGCCAGCTGCGCGATGCGCGCCTCGATCTGCCCGACGCACTGCTCGGTCGCGGCGCGCCAATCGGGCGCGGGGGCATGCGCGCAAATGAATGAGGAATCAGGCATTCGGGTCACTCCAGGAGGTGCGTTCGCGTGGCTCTGCATGGCAGTGGACACCGCGGTGAACACAAGGTTTGGGCGAAACCGCGACACGGGGGACAGACCACGGTTTTGCTTCACGGCGAAACCGCGGCCTCTCCTCCACTTTCACCAAACCAGTGTTTGCGATCGCCGCCCGGCCGGAGGAACATGTCGATAGCGGTGCGCGCCGGGTCCGACCTGTTCCTGCCGTTCATGACAACACTGGCCAACACGGGAGACAAGCATGGATACACGCGTAGAAACAAGGATTCACCGTTACGATCCGACCACCGACAAGAAAGTGTCGATCTACCAGCCCGACCAGCCCGGACTGATGTTCCCGGGCATCCCCACTTTTTCCAGCCACGAGCAGGAGCGCCAGTACCTGAAGGAGCGTCTGGTCGGAGCCTGCCGCGCGTTTGCGCTGCACGGTTTCGACTACGGCTTCGCCGGTCACCTCACGATCCGCGATCCGGAACGGCCGCATCTGTACTGGACCAATCCGATGGCGGTGCATTTCAACCAGGTCAAGGTCTCGAACCTGATCCTGGCCGATCATGACGGGAATGTCGTCGAGGGCGATCATGCGTTGAACCGCGCCGGTTTCGTGCTGCATGCGGCGGTACACGAGGCCCATCCGGACATCCTCGCGATGTGTCATGCCCATACCGTATATGGCACGGCCTTTGCCGCGTTGGGTAAACCGCTCGCGCCGATCTCGCAGGATGCGGCCGCCTTCTTCGAGGATCACGTGGTCATCGACGACGAAGCCGGGCAGGTCGCGGTCGAGGTTCAGGCGGGGTGCGGCGTTGCCCCCGCCTTCAAGGGCGTGAAAGCCGCGATCCACAAGAATCACGGCCTCTTCACCGCGAGCCGACACAGCATCGAGGCGGCCGCGTTCTGGTTCATCGCACTCGAGCGCTGCTGCCAGCAGCAGTTGATGGTCGAGGCCACCGGCCAGACGCCGTCCCTCGTGTCGCCCGAGCGCGCCCGCTACAGCCGCGAACACGTCGGAAGCGAGTACATCGGCTGGCTCCACTTTCAGACCATCTGGAGCGACCTGATCGTCAGCCAGCCGGACATGTTCGACTGAACGGGGCAGGTCACCGGAACAGACCGGCTTCGCCAACCTCGAGCGGCACGTGCTGCTCGGTGTCGAAGTGGTGGTGCATGGTCGGCCCCGGCACGGCCTGAATGGGCATGCCTCGCCATGAGATTCCACCGGTGTTGAGGTGGGTCAAATTGATCATCATCGCTGGCTTTATCATAGACATCGAGCGTCACGATCACTGCTTGAACGACCAGAGCACAACTCCGGTGGTTGTTTGCGCGGGTCTGGTTGGTCAACGACCGCCTCAACCTGGCAATCCAAGGGAGTTAGCCGATGTCTTGTCACAGTGGTTTCCGTCTGAAGCAACTCGCCATCAGCATTGCGCTGGCGTTTCCAATGGTGCAGGCAACGGGTGCTCTCGCCAACGACCCGTGTACCGACGCGGGTAACACCCGGACTTGCGCAGGCGATCAGTCGGCAGGCGTTGCCTTTAGCGATCCTCCACCAACAATTCTTAGGGTGCGCGATCTGAGTACCGGCATCGCCCCGGCTAGCGGCGTTTCGGGTATCAAATTCTTCAGTCAGCGCGCGAATGGTAGCAACGGCTCCTCTGGGGTTGGGTTTGGCGGCGACGGTGGCAATGGCGCAAACGGTATTGGCCTGATGACGACCTTTAGAGGAGGGCTATGGGAGATCGTGACGGTGGGCGATGCCGCCCAAGGCATCCAGGTCCACAGTCTGGGTGGCAATGGTGGTCGCGGTGGGAACTCAAATTGCATCGAACTTTTCGGCTTCTGCATTGAAGGGCCTTTAGCGGGAATTGCTGGTGATGGGGGAAGAGGCGGTGACGGAGGCGCCGTATTTTCTAGGAGTGACGGCGTAGTCACCACGACCGGCGATAACGCCCATGGTGTGTTTGTCGGGAGTCATGGTGGTGACGGTGGGCGTGGGGGCGACGTCAATAATCCCGGTGGCGGCGTCGCCGGTGACGGTGGCAAGGCGGGAAGCGGAGGTCAGGTCACGATCAACAGCAGCGGCGTGATCACGACCTTCGGCGCGAACTCGCACGGCATCCTGGCGCAGAGCAGGGGTGGCCTGGGCGGAGACGGTGGCCGCGTGGGCGGGATTTTTGCCAAGCAGGGTGCGGGCAAGGACTCCGGTCATGGCGGAAAGGTCGAAGTCGACAATTCCGGATCAATTACGACGAGTGGTACAGATTCCCTCGGCATCTTTGCGCAAAGCGTCGGGGGTTTTGACGAGGAGACGGGCGGTGGCGGTGGCGGTGGCGGCAGCGGAACAGGCCTATTTGTCATAGGCGGTAGTGCTGGCAGCGGCGGCGCCGGGGGAGAAGTTACCGTAACCAACCGTGGTTCGATAACGACGCGTGCTTCGGGCATTCGTGCCGAGAGCATTGGGGGGGGCGGGGGCAGTGGTGGCTTCAGCGTCAGCCTGCTTCCCTTGGTCAGTTTTGCCCATGGGGGAAGTGCTGGTGCCGGTGGCGATGGCGGCAATGTCTCGGTGCGCAGCTGGGAAGGGAGTATCGAAACCCATGGAGATAATGCCGCAGGGGTTCAGGCGAAGAGCATCGGTGGCGGAGGTGGAGACGGCGGGGGCGCAATCAGCGCCGCGGCAGGAAAGGAGTTCTCTGTTTCCCTTTCGCACGGCGCTCATGGGGGAAAGGGAGGACAGGGCGGTACCGTCACGGTGCTGAGCAAGAGCAGCATCACTACGCAGGGCGCGTTCGCGCCCGGGATTGCTGCCGACAGTATCGGGGGTGGTGGTGGTAATGGGGGCTACAGCGTCTCCGCAGCAGGCTCTCTCGGCTTCAGCGTTGCTGCCAGTTGGGGCGGCACCGGCGGCGCCGGTGGAAACGGTGGCGAGGTCAAGGTCGGCAGTGTCGCCGATGCAATTGCCGGCCGCATCACGACATCGGGCAACTTCTCTGATGGCATCGTTGCACAGAGCACTGGCAAGGGAGGCGGACGCGGGGGTGTGAGCGTTGCCGGCACCGCCGGGCTGAAGGGCAGCCTCAGTGTGAGCGTCGGGGGATTCGGTGGCGATGGCGGGGCGGGCGGCAATGTGAGTGTCTACAGTAGCGCCAGCGTTGCCACCGAAGGAGATGATGCGAATGGCATCAAGGCCCAGAGCGTAGGCGGCAGTGGCGGTGCCGGCGCGGTAAGCGTTGCGGCTGGGCTTGCGGTAGAGGGTAAAGCTTTTAACTTCAGCCTCGGAGGGTTCGGCGGGACCGGCGGCAGGGGCGGACTTGTGACTGTTGGCAGTGAGGCGGCGCCGGTCATCGGTGACATCACCACCCATGGCGAGCGCTCCAGCGGCATCCACGCAGCCAGCACCGGCGGCAGCGGTGGAAGCGGGGGCCTGAGCGTCGCAGGGGGCATCAGCCTGACAGATTCGGCTTTTGACTTCAGCGTCGGGGGATCCGGTGGCGATGGCGGGGCGGGGGGCAATGCAAGCGTCTACAGCGCGGCGAACATCCGAACCGGTGAGCCATTCGCCGACCGCACCCGGCGCGGTGACGCGGCCTACGGCATCTATGCCAGCAGTGTCGGCGGCAGTGGCGGTTCGGGGGGCGGCAGCGTCGCCGGCGGTATCTCGAGCGACGGTGGAATTCAATTCAGCTGGGGGGGTGCGGGCGGGGGCGGCGCCAAGGGGGGGGCGGTCACGGTGGTCAACGCCGGTTCCGTCACGACCGCAGGCGATTCCGGGACCGGGATTCACGCAACGAGTACCGGCGGCAACGGTGGCGACGGTGGCTTCAGTGTGGCGGGCAGTCTCGAATTCCGTTCTGGAGGTAAGAGCATCGATGTGTCGATTGGCGGCGGCGGTGGGGATGGTGGCTTGGGCGGCGGTGTCACCGTGCGCAACACAGGCATCGTCGACACCGCCGGCGCCAAAGCGCTGGGGATACTCGCGCAGAGCGTCGGCGGCAACGGAGGCACCGGGGGATTCAGTGCTGCCGGATCGCTCCTGATCGGTGACTCGGGGCCTTCGCAAGGGGGCACGATCAACCTGAACTTCAGCCTGGGCGGGGGCGGCGGGGACGGCAACGTCGGCGGTGTCGTCACGGTGACCAACGAGAACCGTATCACGACGAGGGGGAGCGCCTCCCACGCTGTCTACGCGGCGAGCCTTGGTGGTGGTGGGGGTTCGGGCGGAAACAGCATGACCGCATTCGTGGACTTCTCCAGGCCGAGCAAGGGGTCCAACTTCAACCTGAGCGGCTCGGTCGGCGGCAAGGGCGGGAGCGGTAATCATGGCGGAGAGGTCACCGTTACAAATCTCGGTGCGATCAACACCCATCATTATGGATCGTACGGTATCTACGCGCTGAGCGTTGGCGGCGGCGGCGGCGATGGTGGAGATGCCAAGGCTTTTTCGCTGATACTCGGTTGCCCATTGGGTTTGGCTGATGTGTGTCGCAGCAAGAAACCAACGGACGACATCAATCTGAATGGTGCGTTAGGCGGCAATGGTGGCGGCGCAAGCGACGGGGGCAAGGTCGAGGTCGTCAATGGTGGCGACATAGTCACGCGGTATGCGGGTTCACACGGCTTAGTGGCCCAGAGCATCGGTGGTGGTGGTGGCAATGGCGGTAATGCAGGCCTTGGACTTACCGATGACTCGGCTGAAGAACTCGCAAACCTCTATCTGTCAGGGGCGAGAGCTTGGAGTTCGCTCTTTAATCTCAGAGAATGGAATGTTACGGCCGGCGGTTCCGGAGGAAGCAGTGGGCATGGCGGGGAGGTGACGGTGACCAACAGCGGTCACATCACCACCTACGGCGCCGCTTTCGTTCTCGACGAGGGCGAACTGGTTTCGCTCGCTGCCGAAGGGGGCTACGGCATCCTCGCGCAGAGTGTGGGCGGCGGCGGGGGCACGAACATTGCCCGCGGCGGTGACGCAGGGGTCGGTCTGCTGGGTAAGTTGGGGCTCGGCGGCGCGGGCGGGTCCGCAGGGAATGGGGGCAAGGTTACGGTGACCAACACCGGCTCGATCACCACCCACGGCAGCGGGGCGCATGCCATCCTTGCGCAGAGCGTTGGCGGCGGTGGTGGCGTCGCCGGCGACGTCAACAGGTTCGACAAAGTCCCCTTTAGCGATACGAGCATCGGAGTCAATATCGGACTCAACCTCGGTTTCGGTCTCCCCGGCGGCAACGGCGGCAATGGTGGTGCCGTTACGGTCGACAGTGCCGGGAATATCACCACAAATGGCGACGGAGCCTTCGGCATCCTGGCCCAGAGTGTCGGCGGCGGGGGCGGCGTTGCGGGCAATCCCGGTTTGTTGGGTATCCAAGTGCCCAACTTCTTCGGCACCGTCGGAGGAAAAGGCTCGGCCGGCACGGTGACCGTGCAGCACAGCGGGAATATTACGACCATCGGCGACGGGGCACACGGCATCTTCGCGCAGAGCGGGGGCGGCTTTCAGGGTGAAGTCATTCGTTACGAAAAGCAGGTCAGTTCGAATGGTGAGATCGAAGAAGTTGAAGTGGAGAGAACTCCCTTCGACGGTAAGGGTGCCGATGTAGGCGTTACCCTGGCCGGGCGCATCAGCACCTCGGGTCAGGACGCGTTCGGGATACTCGCCCAGTCCAGGGGCGAGACCGGGGCGGGAAACATCACCATCGACATCGACAGCGGCGGCGTGTGGGGCGGCTCCGGCGCCGGAGCGGCGGTGAAATTCCTCGACGGCAAGGACAACACCCTGAGCAATCGCGGGACGATCACGGCATTGAGTGGCGTGGCCGTCGTGGGCGGCGCCGGCAACGAGATCGTCGACAACTACGGCACGATCACCGGCAGCGTCAAACTGGGCGCGGGTGCCAACGCATTCGCCAATCACGCCGATGCGGTGCTCCATTCCGGCGCCGATTTGGAAGTCGGCGCGGGTCGGCTCGTGATCAATTCCGGCACACTGTCGCCGGGTGGAGATGGCAGGGTTCAACTCACTGCGCTGACCGGCGACTTCCGGCAGACAGCGACGGGCGCGCTCGCGGTTGACGTGGACCTGGCCACCCAGCAGGGCGACCACGTTAGCGCCAGCGGCAAGGCTGAGGTCGCGGGTGAGATCAGGGTGAACGCTATGCGCCCGGGTCGGGCACGGCCCGGGGAACACAGGCAGGTGATAGTGTCCGGGGCGGATGGTGCCACCAGTGACGCATTGCGCCTGGTCGCGCCGCAGTCCCGGGTTGTCAGCTACGCGCTCGACCAAACCGGCACCGAAGTCGCGATCCTCTCGGTCGTGGACTTTGCACCGACCTCGAACCTGGCGCTTGGCCCCAACGCGCGGCGCATAGCCGACCATGTGAACGCGATCCAGCGCGCGGGAGGCTCGGACAGCTTTGAACCGTTCGCCGCGGCCCTGGTGAACCAGTTGGACGACGAGAGCCTCGGCCGCGCCTATGAAAAGTTGGCGCCTGGTGTTGTCGGCAGCCTGCCCATGGAGACGGCGATGTCCAGCATGGGTTTCAACGATGCGATGCACAGCTGCCGCCAGCGCGATGGCGAACACCGGTTCGTGCGCGAGGGCGATTGCGGGTGGTTCCAGGTAGGGGCCGGCCGTAGCGACCAGGATCGCACCGCACTCAACCCCGGCTACGAGCTGGACACCTACACGCTGGCCGGCGGCGCGCAGCGGGAAGTGGCCACGGATACCCATTTCGGCTTCGGGCTATCGTTTGCACGCGACAAGCTCGACTCGAACCTGTCGGACGTGGATGGCAACCGGTTCGAGGCCGGGATGGTGTTGAAGCGTCGTCACGGTGCGACCATGTTTTCGGGGTCGGGCAGCGCAGGATTCGGCAATTACGACAGCAGGCGCGTGGTCGACCTCGTGACGCCGGGAGTTGTTGCCCGAGGCGACCAGGATGTCCGGTTCGCTTCGGTCCATGGGCGCGTGAGTCACGATCTGGCGCAAGGGCCCGACTTCTATGTGCGCCCGCTGGTTGATCTCGGTGCCACTTACGTGTCCCGCAGTAGCTTCAGGGAAAAAGGGGCTGACGGCGCCAACCTGCAGGCGGCCAAGCAATCCGACACGTTCGTCACGGTGCAACCGGCAATCGAGTTTGGTGGCGAGCGGCGGCTGAACAATGGCGGGCTGCTGCGTCCCTACGTCCGGATCGGCGTAACCCGGTTTCTCACCGACAACGATCGGCAGATCACCGCCACCCTGCAGGGTGCCCCCGCGGGTGTGGCGCCTTTCAAGAACGTGACGTCCAGTGACAGAACCCACGCCAATGTTTCACTCGGCGCGAACATCCTGACCAAGGGTGGTGCCGTGGCACGTCTTGACTACACCGGGCAGTTTTCCGACTCGCGCTCCGCCAATGTCGTGGCAGTGAAGATCTCGGTCCCTTTCTAGACGTCGTGCGGGACCTGACCTCTTCAGCAGACGCGGCGAACCGCCCATGACGGCCAAACAGGTCGGGATCCTGTGCTACGCGGTGCGCTGGCGGGTGCTGCTGAAGTATCTGGGCATGCTCGGCGTGGCGCTTGCGGGCCTGAACGCGGTTCCGGTTCTCGCAGCCGTGGCGCTCGGCGAATTCCGGCTGGCCGGTCCCTATGCGCTGGTCGTGATCGTGCTGCTGGCCGCGGCGCTGCCGCTCGCGCGCATGAGCGCCTCCGAGCGGCTGCAGCACAACGAGGCGCTCGTGCTCGTGGCGCTGACCTTCCTGCTCGGTTCGCTCGCGATGAGCTATCCGCTCGGCATCGCCAGCGACTCGTGGCTGGACGGGTGGTTCGAAGCAGTGTCGGGCATCACCACGACCGGGCTGAGCACCGCCGCGTCGGTCGAGGGCAGACCGCGTTCGTTCCTGTTTGCGCGCGCCTGGATGCAATGGTATGGCGGTCTCGGGATCGTGATCCTGTCCCTGGCACTGGTCATGCGCAACGGCGTGGCGGCGCGGCGCTTGATCGAAACCGAGGCCACCAGCGAAACCCTGGTGTCCACCACGCGGATCTTCGCGCGGCGGATCATTCTGGTGTACGGCATGCTGACCGCGTGTGCGGTGTTCAGCGTGTGGTGGGCCGTTGGCGACGGTTTCGTTGCGCTGGTGCACGCTCTGAGCGCGGTCTCCACCGGGGGTTTTTCCTCCTTCGACGACAGTCTGGCGCGCCTGGATGCCACGACGATCTCGGTGCTGATGCTGTTTTCGTGGTTCGGGGCGATATCCTTTGCGCTTTACTACGACAGCTGGTCGAGGGGCCCGGGTGCGATGTTCTCCGATCCCGAGTTTCGTGCGCTGGTGGTTACCACGCTGCTGCTCACCGCACTGCTGTGGATGTGGATGCCGGTCGACGGCCGGGCCTGGCACGAGGCCCTGATGCTGGCCATGAGCACGCAGAGTACGACAGGATTCTCCAATCTCGCCATCGGTGAACTCGACGATGCGTCCAAGCTCGCGATGATCGCTTCGATGCTGGTCGGCGGCAGCGTCGGCTCGACCGCGGGTGGCTTCAAGCTGCTGCGCCTGCTGATCTTTGTGCGCTTGCTGCAGCTGGCGCTGGCGCGCGCGGCGGCGCCGCGGCATGCGGTCATCGATGCCCGGCTCGGCGAGCGCAGGATGGAGGACGACGACCTGTGGCGCGCGCTGGCGATCATGCTGTTCTTTGCGGTGTGGACCTTCCTGTCGTGGCTGGTTTTCGTCGCCTACGGCTACCCGGCGCTGGATGCATTGTTCGAAGTGGTGTCGGCAACCGGCACGGTCGGGCTGTCGACCGGCATCACGCGGCCCGAGCTGGAACCCTTGTTGAAGATCCTGCTCTGCCTCAACATGCTGGCTGGCCGCGTGGAGATCTTCGCGCTGCTGGTGGTGCTTTATCCGAAGACCTGGTTCGGCAATCGATCGGAGGCTTGATGAGAGCAGTGTTCGTGGGGGCAGGGTCCCTGGCGGTGATGACGGCGCGGCGTCTGCTGAAGGCAGGCCATGACGTGGTGATGATCGATTCGAACAAGGATCGCATCGAGGCGCTCGCGGAGGACATGGACTGCGGGTTTCTGCACGGCGACGGAAGCAAGGTGGCGCTGCTGCGCGAAGCGGACCCGGCGAACACCGACTGCCTGTTCTGTCTCACCGGAAACGACCAGACCAACATCCTGGCGAGCCTCGCCGGCCGGTCGCTCGGCTACGGCCGGGTCGTGCCGAAGATCGACGACCCGGAGTTCGAGCACCTGTGCCTGGAACTCGGCCTGAAGGATCTGATCATTCCGGCACGGACCACGGGCCGTTTTCTGGCCGACATGTTCGAAGGCCGGGACCATATGGAAATCATCGCGCTGGTGAAGGACGAGGCCCGGGTGTTCTCCTTCGTCGCACGAGAGGAGGATGAAAAGCCGGTCGGTGAGCTCGACCTTCCGAAGGACAGTCGGCTGATGTTCTTCTACCGGGAGGAGCGCTTCACGTTGCCGGAGCCGGACACGAAGCTGAAACGGGGCGACGAGGTCATGATCGTCACGCACAGCCGGAACATCGACGCGCTGCACGCGCGCTGGAGCAGCTGAGCGTGCAGCGCGGCGCGCCGCGCCGCGGCTTCGGGTCCGAGTGACCCCTCGCCCGCAGGCGTTGGCTGGACAAGGGCCTTCGCGCACCCGACCGGATCGGCGAAGCGATCAACCGCAGGCCCGTCGTCCGAAGCGCGTCAGGCGCACGTCGACGGTCAGTTCGAGCGACGACAGCGCCGCCGCCTTCGCCCGGCCCTCGGCGCTGGCGCGATACAGGTGCGGCGTCATCGTCAGCAGGTCGGCAATCCGGTCGCGCCCGGCGAGCGTGAAGCGGTAACGGACCGAATCGGTGACCAGATGCGTGAACCCGGGCGGCGTCGGCAGGTCGGTGCTGCGTTCCGGTTTCAGGCTGGGGTAGATGATTTCGCGCAGTTCCCGCAGATGATCCGGTCCGGCGTCGACCATCACCAACTGCCCGTCCGGCTTCAGCACTCTGGCAAACTCGGCGTAGACCGGGAAGCCGAACATGCACAGCACCCGGTCGAGCGTGGCTGGCAGCACCGGCAGGTTTGCGTTGCTGCCGACGACCCAGCTCATCCGCCCGTCCTGCTTCGCGGCCGACAGGACCGCCCATTTCGAGATGTCGAGGCCGATCAGCGCGAGCCTCCGCCCGTCAACGCTCGCGCCTGCCAGCTGGCGCAGGTAGTAGCCCTCGCCGCAGCCGGCATCGAGACAGCTCAGCGTCTTGGTCGGCGGGCAGTCCGCGAGCGCGACCCGGCTCGTCGCGGCGGCGATCGGCTGATAGTGACCCGCCGCAAGAAAGCGTCGCCGGGCGGCGACCATGTCCTTGCTGTCGCCCGGGTCGCGCGAGCGCTTCTGCTGCACCGGCAGCAGATGGGTATGGCCCTGGCTGGCGATGTCGAAGCTGTGGCCGCCGGCACATCGCCAGGTCGCGGCGCTGCGGCGCAACGGCAGGCCGTCCAGCGGACAGGCCAGGGCCTCGAATGGAATGATGTTCATGTGCAGCGCGACCTGACGACCAGCGTCCTTCGGGGAGCCCGATGGAAATGGAATCGAAGTGTAGCGCGACCCGCCCCCGCTCGGCGTGCTCGGCAGGGGTGACTGGATCGATCGCGAGGACTTTCTCGCGATCATGAAGACCGCGATGCACACCCGCTTCGATCGCCATCTCGGCCACCCTCACTGAACGGACTCCGGTCGCAACACGCGGCAGTCGGATCGTCAAGGCCCGAGGTTTCCACGTCGGCGTGGTCGGGCATCCGTCGAACAGCTCAACCCCTGTCGAGCAACCTCTCGCATTCGGCCATCAGCGAACGGGCCAGCTCTGAATCGTAGGTCGGGTCGAGCGCTTCCATCATCTCGTGCGCGGTGAACAGGCCCGCCTCGCGCGACAGCGTGTCGGCGATCCGGCGGGCCAGTTGGTCGCTGAGGTCGGACAGGTGGCGGCGGTCGGCCTGGGGGAGGCTGCGGTGCGTGCGGGCCAGCCAGTCGGCGGCGAGGCTCGCGCCCTGTGCCTCGGTCGGCCATTGGCCGTGTTCGTACCAGACGGACAGGCGCTCGGCGGTCAGCGCGAAGATCAGCGCGGCGCGGGTGCCGCGGCTGTCCGCGGGGGGCGGCGGGGTCGTTGACTTCAACGGGCTGGCATGGGCCGGGGGCGCCCGGTCACGGGCGGCGCCGGGTGGCGCCGAAGGGCTTGCGCCCCTTGCCCCCGCGCGGCGGCTCGGATGTGTTCGGCCTGGGCTTGGGCATCAGCATGTTCTTGCCGCCCTGGCGGGCGAGCTCGGCGTGAGCCCGTATCGCCGCCTCGAACTGCTCGGCGCTCATCGGGATCGCGGCGCCGCGTTCGGCAGCTTCGTACGCGGCCAGTCGTTCCCGCACCAGGAAGACCCGCTCCGCGGGTTCGGCCTTTTTCGGCAGGCCTTCGACCAGGGTCTGGCCGGCCGGCGTCAGCGCGTAGCCGCCCTCGACGGCGGCGAGCAGACCGTGTGTGGCGAAGCGCTCGAACGCGGCGGCCCACGCCCTGGCTGCGGTGACCGGCCAGCCGAACAGTTCGGCGGCGGCGACGATCTCCGGCAGTGAGGCAGGGCGTCGCTTCGAGACCGTCAGCGTCGCCAGCAGCAACTGGGCGTCGACATCCTGGATGGGGTACATGGGCGGGCCTTTATGCCGGAATCCGGTCAGATTGTTGCGCGGGGCGCGAGGACGCGTGGGGTCGGCGAGATGTGGGAAGAGGTCATCACGGGACTTTTCGAGCCTCCCGGCGCTGCCGTGCCGCCAGCCACATCAATGCCATCCCGGTCAGCGCCACCGGGAACAGCGAGCCGGCATTGAGCAACGCCCAGCCCTGTGTGGTGACCAGCGCGCCGGATGCGAAGGCGGTCAGGGCCATCGTCGCGAACACCGCGAAGTTGATCGCCGCCTGCGCCTTGTCCTTCTCCTCGGGTCGATAGGCCTGCATCGCCAGCGTGGTGCTACCGGTGAACAGGAAGTTCCAGCCCACGCCGAGCAGGAACAGGCCGATCAGGAACTGATGCAGGTCCTGACCGGACAGCGCGATCATGATGCAGGCCGCATTGAGCAGCACGCCGACGCCCATGATGTTCAGCACGCCGAAGCGCTTGATCAGGTGCCCGGTGAAGAAACCCGGCGCGAACATGCCGATGACGTGCCACTCGAGCACCAGTGCCGCATCGGAGAAGGGCATGCCGCAGATGTCCATGGCCAGCGGCGTGGCGGCCATCAGCAGGTTCATCACGCCGTAGCCGAGGGCTGCGCCGATCGTGGACACGATGAACACCGGTTGTCGCATGATCTCCGCTAGCGGGCGGCCGCTTCCGCTGCCCTTTTCCCTGACCGGTTCGGGCGCAAAGTCGATGCCGGCCATGAACGCCATCGAGATCAACGCCACCACGGCCAGCGCGAGGTAGGAGCCCAGAAAGGGCGCGCCGAACGAATCGCGAGTGTAGTTGGCCAGGTTGGGACCGATGACGGCGCCGATCAGGCCGCCCGCCAGCACCAGCGACACCGCCTTCTCGCGGAACGATGGTGGTGCGAGTTCGCCGGCGGCGAAGCGGTAGAGCTGGCCGTTGGCGCTGTAATAGCCCGCGATCACGGTGCCGGCCACGAGCAGCCAGAAATTCTGTATCTGAAGAGCGAACGCACACAGCAGCGCGGTCAGGAAGGCCACCAGCAGACCGATCTGGAACGACACCTTGCGTCCCCACAGGCGCTGACTGCGCGCGACCAGCCCGGTGGACATCGCGCCGCCGACCACGTAGCCCATCACCGGCAGCGTCGCCATCCACGCGGCCGGCGCGAGGCTCAGGCCGACCAGGCCGTTGATCGCGATGAAGACCACGTTGTTGGTCAGGAACAGGCCCTGCGCGATGGCCAGCAGCCAGAGGTTCTTTTTCATTGGGGCATTCGGGGGAGAAGCATGAGGATGCGCGAATGTACTCCTTTTGGCCAGGTATTTGCGAGTCGAATCGGCAGGCGCGGCGCGTTCAATCTATCCCGAGCTGCTTTGTTCGCGGGCCGAATCCGCGTCCTTCACCCGCTTCCTCATGGGTCACCCCGTCACGGATGTGGTAGATCCGGCGAAAGGTGGGAATGATCTTCTCGTCGTGCGTGACGACGATGATCGCGGTGTCGAACTCGCGTGCCATGCGGTTGAGGATACCGATCACCGCCAGCGCGCGTTCGCTGTCGAGCGGTGCGGTCGGTTCGTCCGCAAGAATCACCGGCGGACGGTTGATCAGCGCGCGCGCGATCGCGACGCGTTGTTGCTCGCCGCCCGACAGCTGCGAGGGCATCGCGCGGGCGCGATGCGCGACGTCGAGCGCGTCGAGCAGCTCGAGCGCACGCCTGCGCGACTCGGCATTCGACCGGCCCGCCAGCATCGGCAGCAGCGCGACGTTGTCGGTGACATCCAGAAAGGGAATCAGATAGGGCGCCTGAAACACGAAGCCGATCTGGTCGCGACGCAGCGCGCGCAGATCGCGAATCTTCCAGCCATGGTCGTAGATCGTGTTCGCGCCCAGCGTCATGCGCCCGGTGGTCGGCTCGATGATTGCGCCCAGGCATTTGAGCAACGTGGTCTTGCCGGAGCCGGAAGGACCGATGAGACCGACGACCTCACCCGGTGCCACCGACATGTTCACGCCCTTCAGCGCATCGACGGCGGCGTCGCCGCTGCCGTAGCGCTTGGTCACGCCTTCGATGTGGATGCCGCGCGTCATGCCGGCCGGAGTCGTGTCAGCCACCGATCGCCTCCGCGGGATCCACCTTCAGCGCGGCACGGATCGCGAGCAGGCTGGCCAGCACGCAGATCGCCACCACCGCAAGCAGCGCACGCACGGTGTCGCCGTTCTCCAGCAGCACATATTTCGGGAAGATCGGTGCCCACACGCTTGCCGAGATCTTTCCCACCGCAAAGCCGATCAGGCCCAGACCGACGGCCTGCTGCATGATCATGCCCGCGATCGTGCGGTTGCGCGTGCCGATCAGCTTGAGCACCGCGATCTCGCGGATCTTGCCCAGGGTCAGCGTGTAGATGATGAAGGCGACGATCGCGGCGCTGACGATCGCCAGAATGACCAGGAACATGCCGATCTGGCGGGCGGAGGTGGCGATCAGCTTAGCGATCAGGATGTCCTCCATCTGCGCGCGGGTGTAGACCGTCAGTCGCATCCAGCGCCGGATCGGCTCGGCCACCCGTTCCGGATCGAAGCCCGGCGCGACCTGCACGAGTACCGCGTTCACATAGGGGTTCGCGTTCTGCGACGCGATGATCGCATCCAGCAGGCCCGGGACACCGGGGCGGTTCAAGGCCGGGTTCTGTGCGGTGCGCGCGCGCTGACGCACGATGGCGTCGTTGTCCTTCAGGAACTGGGCCTCCTGTGCATCCTTGATCGGAACGAACACCATCGGGTCGCCACCCGAGGACACCATGCGCCGTGTCAGCCCCACGACGGTGTACTCGTTGCGCCGGATGCGGATGCGTTCGCCCAGCGCAAAGCCGCTGGCGATATCCACGACCGCCTCGTAATGCCCGCGCGTGAGGTGCCGTCCGGCCACGAGATAGCCCGGCTGGCCGGGATGTCCCGAACCGTCCGGGGTGATGCCCACCACCATCGCACGCACTTCGCGCGCGGCCGTTCCGCTCGCCTGGCGGACCTGCATCGTCAGATAGGTCACATTGGCCGCACGCAGCACGCCTTCCATGCCGACGATGCTGCGCCAGACGTCGTCATGCACGCTGGAGGACTCGGCGTACGGCCCCTGTGTGTCCTGCTGCACCACCCACAGGTCCGCTCCGCTGTTGTCGAGCAGCACCTTCGCGTCATCGACCATGCCGCGATACACGCCGGCCATGGTCAGCGTGACGCCGATCAGCAGCCCCAGGCCGATGCCGGTAAACACGAACTTGCCCCAGGCATGCAGGATGTCGCGTCCAGCCAGGCTGATCATGGTGCCGCCCCGACCAGGCGGTCGACGATCCGGATGCGGCTTCCGGCACCGAGCGCCTTGTGACTGTAGACCACGACCTGCTCACCGCCCGCGAGCCCTTCGAGCACCTGCACCCGGCCATCGAGATCGGTGGTGCCCAGGCGTAACGGCACGAAGGCGAGCGCATCGTCGTCGATGACCCACACACCGAGCCTGCCATCGACGCGCTGCACGCTCGCATTCGGCACCACCGGGCATTCGGGGAGCGCGGGCAGGGCCACCGTGACTTCGGCCAGCTCTCCGATCGGGGGCAGGCTGTCGGGCGGACGGGCGAAGTCCACCTTGGCAAGCACTTCCTCGGTCACCGCATCGGCTAGCGGTTCGACGCGGACCACGGTACCGTCCATCGCGCTACCTGCGCGCGAACGCAGCGCGATGCGGGCGGGCAGGCCAGTCTGCAGGCCAGTGGCGCGGAGTTGGTCGAAGCGGGCATTGATCCATACGCTGGCGGGTTCGACGATTTCCACGACCGCCTGTCCTGCGACGACGGTCGTGCCCGGGTCGGCGTCCCGACGCGTCACGAGGCCATCGGCCGGCGCGATCAGCTGGAGGTTGGCGCGCTGCTGTCGCAAACCATCCAGTTCCGCGCCGAGGCGGGCGTAATCCTGTTTCGCCGCTTCCAGCCCGGCACGTGTGCCCTGCAGCGCCGCGCGGGTCGCCAGGGCTTCCTGACGCTTGGCGGCCACCGTGTCGGCGCTGACCGTGCGTGATTCGAGCAGGCGTTCGTATCGGTCCGCCTGGGATTCGGCGTAGGTATTGCGCGCATTCGCCTCGCGAATCTGCGCTTCGGCCGACAGCATGTTGGCCTTGGCTCTCAGCAAACCCGCTTCCTGTGCGCTCACGCGATCGTCGAGGTCGACCGGATCCATCTCTCCCAGAACCTGTCCCGCCGAGACCCGGTCCCCGGGCTGCACTGTGACATGCCTGACGCGACCCGCGTAGGTTGGGCCGATGCGATGGGTGAAGCGGGCCTCCACGGTGCCGATGCCGAACAGCGCGGGCACCAGTGCCTGGATCTCGACTGTCGCCACCGTGACCGGCACCGGGGCCAGCGGGCCTGTCCGGAGCGCGACGAAGGCAAGCAGGCCGAGCAGCGACAGCAGCACCGCCGACAGGCCCAGCCTGCGCACGTTGCGGGCGAGCCAGGTCTTCATCGCGATGCCCGTACGCCGCGCAGGTAGATCTGCAGCACTGCGGGCGCTTCGGCCCGGATGCGGTGCACGTCACCAGCGAGCAGCGATTGCATGACGAGGCCCTGGACCGTCCCGACGAAGAGCGTGGCCGCGGCCGTGATGTCCAGTTCGGGGTCGATCTCGCCCAGCGCCTGGCCGCGCTCGAGCAGCGCGCGAACCTTGTCGCCATAGCGTTTGATCAGCGTCTGCGCCATGCGCTTGGGTGCGGTCGACTCAGCGCGCTGCAGCTCACCGAACATCATGCGTGGCACGCCGGGGTGGTCGGTGATGAAACCCACGTGCGCCATGAACATCGCCTGCAGTGCGTCGAGCGGACTCGCCACATCCTTCACCGCGTGCTCGATGCGTGACATCAGGCGTGCCGCGACCCATTCCATCACCGATCCCCACAGTGCGTCCTTGGTCGGGAAATGCCGGAACAGCGCCCCCTGACTCAGCTTCATCCGCTCGGTGATGGTGGCGGTGGTGATCTCGCTCGGATTCTGCTCGCCCGCGAGCTCGATCACGGTTTCGATCGTGACGTTGCGGCGCTCTTCGGCTGTGAGGTGTTTCGTGGTCATGACAGGCTTGGGCGTTCCAGAAGAGGATATGAGTGAGTAGTTACTCACTATCGGGTCCCGGATGCAAGTGAACTTTTTGTCTGCACCAGGCATCTCGGCCGACTTTGATCCGCATCAAGTCCTGGATCCGATACCCGAGTATACTTGTCAGGTATTCGCTGTCCCGACGCATGCTCAGACGCAATGTGCCGTTCGACCCCCGCCCGTTTCGAGCGCCCAAGGATCATTCGACATGGCCCGGAAGTTTCCGCTGCATCCAAGGCACCCCGAGCGCATCTGCTGGGGTTGTGACCAGTATTGCCCGACAGATTCGCTCAAATGCGGGAACGGTTCCGGCCGCACCCTGCATCCGATCGAGATGCTCGGCGATGACTGGTATACCTACGGCGATTGGGGCCTGGATGTGCCGGAAGTCAAGGCGGCGGTGGA
This sequence comes from Denitraticella aggregata, assembly GCF_048158365.1. Classification (NCBI taxonomy): domain Bacteria; kingdom Pseudomonadati; phylum Pseudomonadota; class Betaproteobacteria; order Rhodocyclales; family Zoogloeaceae; genus Denitraticella; species Denitraticella aggregata. The sequence goes on from NZ_JBLLNL010000010.1 coordinate 52,845, forward strand.
TTCATGAGCAGGCATCGATTCCCGCTTCTGGCCGGTCGTCGCAGCGCCGCAATGGCAGGGCCTGAGACAGTCAGGACCGGTCTCAAGACACACCGCGTGGTCACGCCGGTCATCTCCAAAGCATGCACGCTACACTGAACGACACCCTCGCGCTCGATGCCGGAACGGGGCAGAGTCCCCGCGTCCAACCCGATCCGCTGGCCCCCGACGTTTCCTCGCAGCATCGTCGCATTCCCGGCAACAAGGGCATCTGGGTCGGCATCACCTGCGTGTTCGTCGAGTTCGCGGTGCTGTTCACCGTTTACTTCATCGCACGCGCACATTTTCCGGATGCCTTCGAGGCGGGGCACACGCAGTTGTCGCTGCTCGCGGGCGCCTCGATCACGATGCTGCTGCTGACCAGCAGCCTGTTCATCGCGCTGTCTGTGAATGCGATCCGCGGCGGAAATCGCCGCGCATCGATCGCGTGGCTGATCGGCGGTCTGGTGCTGGCGCTGGGCTATCCGCTGGTCAAGTATCTCGAGTTCCGCTGGAATCTGGCGCACGGCATCCGCGGCGATTCCGGCGTCTTCTTCACCGTGTATTACTACCTGACGCTGACCCATCTGGTGCATGGTTTCTGGGGCATTCTCGGGATGCTGTGGGTGCTGGCGCGCAACATCGTCGGGGCCTACGATGCATCGGAGTATTCCGGCCTGGAAGCCCTGGCCAGCTACTGGCATGTGACCGACATGATCTGGCTGATCATCTTTTCGCTCTGCTATGTGCTGGTCTGACGACGGAGACCGCTCGAATGCATGACCGATCCGCGCCGGCGAACGGCACCCCGATCTTCGCAGCCTGGTTGATTCTCGTGCTGCTGTTGCTGGTGAGCATCGGTGCCGGCCGGCTCTTTCATGGCGCCCCCTGGCTACCGTTCGCGATCGCCGCGATCGTGTGGGTCAAGGGCACGCTGATCGCACGCTTCTTCATCGAAGCCCATCATGCCCATCCGTTCATCCAGTGGGCGCTGCGGATCTTCATCGGATTCGTGCCAGCCTTTCTGCTGCTGACCGCGTGGCTCGGAGAGCGCGTGGCGCGGTGGACGACGCTCTAGGAGGCTGTCGGACTTGAACGCACCGGGCGGCCTGTCCTCGGGGATCGCGTAGCCTGCGCAGGAGGCTGCTGGCACCTGAAACGTAGAGTGCGGATCGACGCGCACCGACCGCTCAGATCGCGAAGATCACCAGCGCGCCGGCGATGACGAGGCCGACTCGTAGCCACACCGCGCGTCGGGCGATCAAGCCGAACGAGACCGCGGCCAGGCCGATCCCGATCTTGACGGTGTCGAGCAGCGCCGCGAGCGGGTCGAACGCGATGCGGATCACGTCCGGGTTGGCGACCATGGCCAGTGGAATGATGTACAGGCCGACGCCGAGCGCCATTGCCTTCAGCGCGACCTTGAGCCAGTTCTCGTCGACCATGCCGGCGGCGATGAACACGCCGCCGCACACCGGTGGCGTGATCGTCGACAGCAGCGCGTACCAGAACACGAACAGATGGGCGAGCAGCGGGTCCAGCCCGAGGGCGGTCAGTGCGGGACCGGCGACCGACACGCAGATCACGTAGGCGGCGGTGGTAGGCACCTCCATGCCCAGCACCAGGCATGCGACCGCGGTCAGCAGCAGCGCCGGCCACAGCGATTCGCGCGAGACCGAAAGGATCGCCGACGTGATCTTCACACCCAGGCCGGTCATCGAAAGCACACCGATGATCAGCGACGCGCAGATGATGATCGCGCCTATCACCGCCACCTGACGGCCGGCGATCAGCATTGCGTCGGCGCTGCGGGTGGCGAAACCCCGCACCGAGAACTGCAGGCGTGCGTTGAAGAACAGCAGCGCCACGCCCACGAAGATCGCGGTGCTCGCGGCGTATTGCGGCGTGAAGCCGCCACGGAAGATGCGCTCGAGCAACACGGTGAAGGGCACTGCAAAGAACAAGGATGTCATCAGCACCTCGCCGCGGCCGGGTTGCTCGTCGGCCGACATCGGGCGCAGGTCGTGCCGGGTCGCATATGCGTCGATGCCGATCCACACGGTCGCGAAATACAGGAAGGCCGGCAGCATCGCGGCCGCCATAATCTGCGTATAGGGCGTGCCTGTGAGTTCGACCATCACGAAGGCGCCTGCGCCCATCAGCGGCGGCATGATCTGCCCGCCGGACGACGCGACCGCCTCGACCGCGCCCGCCAGCGAACGCGGATAACCGAGCCGGACCATGGTCGGGATCGTGATCGCGCCGGTCGAGGCGACGTTGGCCGAGGCCGAACCCGAGATCGAGCCCATCAGTGCGGACGAGATCACCGACACCTTGGCCGCGCCACCGGTCAGCCGCCCGGCGACTGCACTGGCGATGTTCATGAAGCCGCGTCCGGCTTCGCCGGCATTGAGCACCGCGCCGAAGATCACGAAGATCGCGACCACGCCGACGCTGACGCCGGTCAGCGAGCCCCACAGGCCGCCCTCGGCGATCGTGAGCGTGCCGAGAAAACTCTGCATCGGCAACCCGGGGTGTCCGAACCGGCCGGGCACATGCTCGCCGAACACCGCGTAGCCCAGCGCCAGCAGCGCGACCAGCGGCAATGGCCAGCCGATCGCGCGTCGCGCAACTTCGAGCGCCAGCCCGATCAGGAACACCGCGACCGTCATCTGGAACGGCGTGTCGATGAAGCCGTATTGGCTGGACAGCGCGTCCTCATTGAGCGCGATGTAGCCGCAGGCGGCGATGCCGCACACGGTCAGGACCCAGCCGCTGCGACGCTGCCAGGGCGTGCGCGCCATCAGGATCAGGATCCACGGCAGGCCCAGCGCCATGTGAATGGGTCGGCTGACCAGGGCAGGCGTCAGACCGTAGAAGATCAGCCCCAGATGGAAGATGCAGGTGATCCCGCCGAGGACGATCCATCCCGGGTGGGGGCGCAATGGAAGCGCGCCCGGATCTTGCGCGGCCCGGGCCATCGACGGGGGCAGGGATGTAAACATCGAAGGGGTGTGCCATCGGACGCGGGGCGACCGGCTGGCCCCGCGTCCGATGGCGGCCGTTGAATCAACGCAGGCGGTCGGGCACCGGAATGCCGGCTTCGTCGTAGTAGCGCAGCGCGCCCGGATGCAGTCTGCCCGCGATGTTGCCGATCATGTCGGTCGAGATGCCGCCCCACCACGGAGAGGTCTCGGCCATCGCTTCGCGGCGTTCCCAGAACGCGCGCGTGATCGCGTAGGCGGTGTCCGCATCCATGGACGTGGTTGCATAGGCGATGACCGGCAGCGACGTGGTGTGCACGTCCTGGTCGATGCCGGCGTAGGTGCCGGCGGGAATGGTCTGTCGGGCCGCGCCGGTCTTGTCGATCTGCTCGTCGCTCATCGACACCAGGCTCACGCGCATGCTCGCCGCCGTTTCGATCACATTCGGCGTGGGGAAGGAGCTTGCGGTGACGAAGGCGTCGATCTGCCCGTTCTTAAGCGCGTCTGGTCCGCTGCCGATCTCGGCGTTGGCGATCCGCACCTTGTCGTTCAGGCCGAACAGTTCGAGATAGCGCGCCGCTTCCCGCGCGCCGAAGGTGCCTCGCCCGATCAGGATGTGCTTGCCCTGGATGTCGTCCAGCCCGATCACGCCGTCCCCGCCCGACACGACGATGTGCATCGTGATCGCCGGGATCGGAAACAGGCCGCGAACGTCCTGGAACTGCGGGCCCTTGCGTTCGGCGAACGGGCCTTCGCCGGCGAGCGCCTGCTCGATCAGCGAGGGTGGCGTGGTGAACACGTAGTTGCCACGGCGCACCAGCACTTCCATCACGTTCTGGACCGAGCCCTGGCTCTCTTCCAGCGTCAGCACGACGACGCCACCGGTGGCGGCCTGGATCGCCTCGGACAGTTCGACGCCCATCTGGTAGTAAGCGGTCCCGGCGGACGCGGACTTGTAGGTGACGCGTATCTCGGCCTGGGCCGACAGCGTGCCGGCGGCCAGCGCCAGCGCCGCGATCGAGTTGAGAGCGAAGCGTGAAAAGCGATTCATCGGGTAGTCTCCTGATCGTTCTTGTTGGGGCCGCTCGGCGACCGACTATGTCGAAAGTTGTGCGCCTAGCGGTCGCATCATAGCTCAGAGTGGTGCCGTTCCCGAAGCATGTCCGGGTTCCGGCTGCGGCCCCTACGGGGCTGTCGGGGCCTGGGACCGGTAAGGCCGGCTCGGGGAGAGGGGACGCTCGAGCCAAGGTCCGCATTTCGTTCGTTCCATGCGAACGATCCGGCCCATGGAACCCGACCTGTCCCCGGGCTTCCCTCGGATACCCGGCCAGCCTGGCCAGAATCGCATCCATTTCGTCCTTCGGGAATGCCTGCAAGGTTTGGGTTCGCACATTGCCCGCGGCGCCTATAGACAGGCCGAAGGCGGTGGTTGACTGGTCGTATCCGAAAGGATTGGTCGCATGGCGCCGCTGCTCGAGCAGGATCCGCGCTCGCCCGTGCCGCTCCGGTCAGTCGGCCCGTTCGGGGATCTGAGCGTTCAGCGGCAGCAGGAGCGCGAGCGGGCGTGTTCCTTCGAATTCCGAGAACACGATGACCATGATGGCAGCGATCGGCACCGAAAAGATCGCGCCGCCGATCCCCCACAGGCTCGACCATGCGGTCAGGCTGATCAGCATCACGTAGGGGCTCAGATTCAGCGAATTGCTCATGACCTGCGGTTCGATGATGTTGCCCAACAGCATCTGCGCGGCGATCTTAAGCCCGAGCAGCCCGGCGATCGATACGAAGCCGGTGCGGATCATCCCCTGCAGGTTGAAGTTGCCCGGCACCTCGCGCCGGACCGTCTCCCAGGTCAGCGTGCTTTCGATGCCGATCATCGCCGCGCCCTGCTGCAGCGTGCCGAGCAGCGATTCCTGGAACTCGGGCGCGCGTGCGACGATCGTCGTCAGGTTGGCGACGAAGAGCGCGAACAGTTCGATCGCCACAATTGCGATCGTATCTGCAAGAATTCGCTTTGAGAATGGGTCGCGTGCTGCGGGGATGGGAATGGCTTCGGGTTTGAAGGGCAGGGTGGGGTGGAGCGTCTTCGCGCTTGCGATCGTGCTCGCGTTCGGGCTGTGGACCGCATGGTCGGAGCGCAATCCGGCCGACGAGCGTGCGTTGCGCATCGCGTGGCACGAGTGGCTGGAAGCCCAATTCACCGACCTGATGGATCAGGACGATGGCTGGCACGGACTTCATGCGCGCTCGGAGCACGCCGACCCGGATGCACCAGGCGTGGTGCTGGTGCATGGACTGGACGAACCCGGTTCGATCTGGGATGACCTGATTCCGTTACTGAATGCGGCCGGTTTCGCGGTGTGGGAGTTTCGCTATCCGAACGATCAGGCCATAGACCGCAGTGCCGACTTTCTCGCCGAGCATTGGCGCGCGCTCGATCCGGATCGGCCGGTCGCGCTGGTCGGCCACAGCATGGGTGGCCTGGTGATACGCGATTTCGTCACGCGCCGGCGCCATCCGGTCGGGCAGCCGGAGCGGCTCGGTGGGCCGCCGGTGAGCGGGGTCATTCTGGGCGGCACGCCCAACCATGGTTCCGAATTCGCACGCTTCCGGGTGATGCTCGAGTTACGCGATCAACTGCCGCATCTGGTCGACCGGCCGTATCCGGCTTTCTCGGCGCTGCGTGACGGGACCGGCGTGGCCAAGATCGACCTGCGACCGGAAAGCGACTTTCTGACCGGACTCAACGCACGTCCGTGGCCGGACGAAGTGCGGATCGTCTTGATCGCCGGGCTGCTGCTCGAATCGACCGAATTGCTCGGTGACGGCGTCGTCACGCTGGAATCGGTCGCGCTGGAGCATGCGCCCGAGCCGGTGGTCGTGCATGCATCCCATCGCGGGATGTTCCTGCGGCTGCTCGGGGCCGACCCGGAACCGCCCGCGATCGGCCTGGTGCTGGACACGCTCCGACAGTGGCGCGAGCACTGATCTGGTGCGTTGCGGTTGGATGATGTGGTTATCATGGTTCATCGGCACGCGACAGGTCCGCTCCCGTTCGCCCTGCGCGGGCCTTGCGATTGCACACAACGCTGATGGGGTAATGCAACAGCGGACGGCGGAACCCCGCCCTGGAATGATAAGATCTGCGCCCCAAGTGCATATGTGCAACAGACTTCGGTCATGGTCTGGATCATCGCACCAGGCGGTCTGTCCGTGCGGGGCCGGACGCCCCCTTTTGCGGTGCGTCGTACGGCAGTTGTTCGCGTCTTTCTTGCATGGCTCCGACGCGCATGACGCGTGGTCGACGCCCCATTGGCGGGTATCCCGGCAGTGTCGTTTCGCGGGACTTTTGTTACTGGGTGGATCGAATGACGGATTTGCGAAAAATTGGGGTGTCGCTCATGGCCGTGGTGCTGATCGGCACGATGGGCTGCAGCCGGCAGGAAGAGGTACTGGAGCCGGAGATTCGCCTGGTGCGGGTGATCCAGGTCGCCGAGCAGAGTGATGCCGAATCGGTGTCGCTGTCCGGTCTGATCGAGGCGCAGTCCGAGGTGGCGTTGGCGTTCCGTGCCGGCGGGCGGCTCCTCGAGCGCACCGTGGACATCGGCGAAGTCGTCGAGCCGGGCCAGCTCATTGCCCGTCTCGATCCCGAGAACGAAGAGAACAGTCTGCGCGCGGCGCAGGCGGCGCTGACCGCCGCGAACGCGCAGCTGGCCCAGGCGCGGGCGAACTTCGAGCGGCAGTCGGACCTGATGAGCCGCGGCTTCACGACCCGCGACCGTTTCGACGAGGCCGAACAGTTGCGGCGCACGACCGAATCCAATGTGGTCAGTGCTCGCGCGCAGGTCGAGCTGGCGCGTACCCGGCTAGCCGACATGGTGCTGGTGGCCGATGCAGCCGGGACGGTGATCGCGCGCGGCGCCGAACCGGGCGAGGTCGTCACGGCCGGTTCAATGATCGTGCTGATTGCGCGGGACGACGGTCGCGACGCGGTGTTCGACGTGCCGGCGTCGATGCTGGCCACGGCGCCGCCGGAGCCGCTGATCGAGGTAGCGCTGACGCTGAGCCCGGAGGTGCGGGCGACCGGACGGGTGCGCGAGGTCGCGCCGCGCGCGGACGCCGCGACCGGAACGTTCCGGGTGCGGGTCGGCCTGCACGACGCACCCGCGCAGATGCGGCTGGGCTCGACCGTGACCGGAACCATGCGCTTCAGTGCCACGAACGGCATGCGCGTGCCGGCCAGTGCGCTGACCCGCAGCGACGGTGCGCCCGCGGTATGGGTGGTCGATCCGGCCTCATCGACGGTGTCGCTGCGCCGGGTGGAAATCCTCCGCCATCGACCGTCCGATGTCAGCATTGCCAGCGGTCTGGAGGCGGGTGACCTGGTCGTGACTGCCGGCGTGCAGAGCCTGCGTCCCGGTCAGCAGGTCAGGATTCCGGGTGGCGCATGATCGGGCCTAACCTCTCTGCCTGGGCGATCGCGCGGCGCTCGCTGATCTACTTTTTCATGGCGGCGGCGATCATCGCCGGTGCGTCTTCCTTCCTCAAACTCGGTCGCGCCGAGGATCCGGCCTTCGCGATCCGGACCATGGTCGTCGCCGCCGCATGGCCCGGTGCGACGCTCGAGGACACGATCGAGCAGATTACCGAGCGGCTCGAGCGCAAGCTGCAGGAAACGGTAGGGCTCGACCGCCTGCGCAGCTTCACGCGACCCGGATTCACGACCATCTTCGTCGACATCGACGGCGCGACCAGCTCCGCTGAACTGCCCGACGTCTGGTACCAGGTGCGCAAGAAAATCGGGGACATGCGGCATACGCTGCCGCAAGGCACGGTCGGCCCCTTCTTCGACGACGATTTTGGGGACACCTACGGCATCATCTACGGATTCACGTCCGACGGCTTCACGCAGCGCGAATTGCGCGACCAGGTCGAGCGGGTGCGCTCCGACTTGCTGCTGATTCCGGATGTCGCGAAGATCGAGATTCTGGGGGCACAGGACGAGCGCATCTTCCTGGAACTGGACCCGGACCGGATCGCAAGCCTGGGCCTGAACTACGGCGCGGTGTTCGCCGCGGTCGCGGCACAGAACGTGGTGCGACCATCCGGCGTGATCCGCACCGCCGAGGAGAACGTCGCGCTGCGGGTGTCGGGTGCGTTCGAGTCCGAACTCGACGTGCTCGAGGTCAGCATTCCGGCCGGCGACCGGCTGATTCGCCTCGGTGACATCGCCAACGTGCGCCGCGGATTGATCGACCCGCCGCAGCCGATGTTCCGCGTCAATGGCGAACCGGCGATCGGGCTCGCGATCGCGATGCGCGAGTCGGGTGACATCCTCGCGCTGGGTGCGAACATCAAGCGACGCATGGCCCAGATCACCGCGGACCTGCCGATCGGCATCGAGCCCTTCCTGGTCGCCAACCAGGCGGTGACCGTCGATGACGCGATCAACGATTTCACCACGTCGCTGTGGCAGGCGATCGCGATCATCATCGCGATCAGCTTCCTCAGCCTGGGCGCGCGCGCCGGCACCGTCGTCGCGCTTGCGATCCCGATCACGATGGCGGTGGTGTTCCTGACGATGGACATCCTGGGCATCGACCTGCACCGCATCTCGCTGGGCGCGCTGATCATCGCGCTGGGGCTGCTGGTCGATGATGCGATGACCACCGTCGATGCGATGCTCAGACGGATCGCGGCCGGCGACAGCATGGAAGCCGCAGGCTCGTACGCCTACGCCAACCTCGCCGCGCCGATGCTGATCGGCGCGCTGGTCACCGTTGCGGGCTTCGTGCCGATCGGTTTCGCGGCGAGTTCCGCGGGCGAGTACACGTTCTCGATCTTCTCGGTGGTCGGAATCGCACTGGTGTGCTCTTGGCTGGTCGCGGTGCTGTTCGCGCCGCTGATCGGAATCGCGGTCTTGAAGAAGCCCGAGGGGCCGGTGGATCCGGCGCCCGGTCCGACGCTGCGGCTGTACACCGCGGCTCTGGGCCTTGCACTGAAGTTCCGCTATGTGACGATCGCGCTGACGCTGGCCGCCTTTGCGCTGGCGGTGATGGGCATGTCGCAGGTGCCCCGGCAGTTCTTCCCGGCGTCGGATCGCCCGGAACTGCTGATCGAGCTGACCCTGCCGCAAAGCGCGTCTATCCACGCGACCGCCGACGTGGTCGAGCGCATCGATCGGGTGCTGGCCGAGGACGACGATGTCGCGCACTGGAGCGCCTATGTCGGGCGTGGGGCGATCCGCTTCTACCTGCCGCTGAACGTGCAACTGGCCAATGACTTCGTCGCGCAGCACGTCATTGTCGCGAAGGATCTGGACGCGCGTGACCGCCTGCACGCGCGGCTCAATCGTATGCTCGAGGAACAGTTTCCGGAGGTGGTCAGTCGCGTGTCCGCGCTGGAACTGGGTCCCCCGGTGGGCTGGCCGCTGCAGTGGCGCGTCAGCGGTCCCGATATCGAACAGGTCCGCGCGATCGCGCAGGAGCTGGCAGTGGTCATGGGCGGACATCCGTCGGTCAAGAAGGTCAATTTCGACTGGATAGAGCCGGCCCGACAGGTACGCGTGATCGTGGACCAGACGCAGGCACGGCGCCTGGGTATCTCCAGCGAGGCGCTCGCCAGCATGCTCAACGTCGCGGTCACCGGCGCGAGGATCTCGCAGTTGCGCGACGACATCTATCTGATCGACATTGTCGTGCGTGGCACGAGCGACAACGAGGTCAGTCTGGAGAACCTGCAGACGCTGCAGTTGCCGTTGCCTTCCGGCCGAACCGTTGCTCTGAGCAGTTTCGTGACCTTCGAGTATGCGCAGGAGCAACCCATCGTGTGGCGTCGCGACCGTCTGAATACGCTGACGGTGCGAGCCGACATCGAGGGGGTCTTGCTGCCCGAGGACGTCGTCACCGAGTTGACGCCGGCGATCGACGAGCTCAATGCCCGCCTGCCCTTCGGCTACAACATCGCGGTCGGCGGCATCGCCGAGGAGAGCGCGAAGAGCCAGGCGTCGGTGCTCGCGGTGGTACCGCTGATGTTCTTCCTGATGTTGTCACTGTTGATGCTGATGCTGCAGAGCTTTCAGCGGTTGTTCATGGTGGTGGTGATGCTGCCATTGGGTCTGATCGGGGTCGTCGCTGCGCTGCTCGCGTCGGGCAGCGCGCTCGGTTTCGTCGCCATCCTCGGCATTCTGGCGCTGATCGGCATGATCGCGAAGAACGCGGTGATCCTGATCGTGCAGATCGAGGCCGATCGCGCCACCGGCCTGTCGGTACGCGAAGCGGTGATCGCGTCGGCCACCGGCCGCTTCCGGCCGATTATGCTGGCGGCGCTGTCGACCGTCCTGGGCCTGATTCCGATCGCGCCGACAGTGTTCTGGGGGCCGATGGCGTTCGCGATCATGGGCGGGCTGTTCGTCGCGACGCTGCTGACCTTGCTGTTCTTGCCTGCGGTCTATGTCGCGTGGTTCGATCGCGGGGGCAAGAGTGCCTGATTCGACGGATCGTGTCGCCGGATGACTATCTCTTGGTGTATGCAGTCAATTCGCACTGGCCACCGCGGCGATGGGAATCGGCTATGCGGTGGCGGGCGGGCTGGGTGCGACGATCGGCCTGACCCCGACCTTCGCCGTGCTGGCAGCAGCGACCGCATGCGCGATCGCGATCAGCGCGTCGATGTCCGTGGGAGATCACGGCGCCGACGATGTGGCCGGCCGTGCGCGCGGTTGAGGACGAAACAGTGTTTTCTGGCCACTAATCTGGTATTTTGACATTGCGCGGTGCACCATTTCCGCGCATTACGCTGTTTCCAAAAGGATTGCGATGAGCGATACAAAGATTTCCGGCGTCGAACGACGCCAGACCGGTGACAAACTGATGATCGATCTCGCGCTGCAGGGCGGCGGCTCGCACGGTGCATTCACATGGGGCGTGCTGGATCGGATCCTCGAGGAAGGCTGGCTGAAGATCGAGGGCATCTCGGGTACGTCGGCCGGCGCGATGAACGCGGCGGTGATGGCCCATGGCTATGCCAAGGGTGGCCCCGAGATGGCGCGCGAGCAACTCGCGACGTTCTGGCGGCGGGTGTCGGATGCGGCGCGCTTCAGCCCGTTCAAGCGTGGTCCGCTGGATGTGATGACCGGCAAGTGGACGCTGGATAATTCGCCGGCCTTAATCATGATGGACATGATGTCCCGTCTGATCAGCCCTTACACGATGGGTGGCACGGCCTTCAATCCGCTGCGCGACATCCTGTGCGACATGATCGATTTTCCGGTGCTGGCCGACGGGCCGATCAAGCTGTTCATCACCGCGACCAATGTGCACACCGGGCAGGGCAGGGTGTTCCGCAAGCACGAGATCTCGGCCGACGTGCTGCTCGCTTCCGCGTGCCTGCCGTCGATGTACCAGGCGGTCGAGATCGACGGCGTACCCTACTGGGATGGCGGTTTCGCCGGCAATCCGACGATGACGCCGCTGGTGCGGGAGTGCGAGAGCAACGACACCTTCCTCATCCAGATCAATCCGGTCAAACGCGAGAGCACGCCGCGCGCCGCGCGCGAGATCGCGAGCCGGCTGAACGAGATCTCGTTCAATGCGCCGCTGCTCAAGGAATTGCGCATGATGGCCCTGCTGCGCAGGGTGCTCGACCCCGGCAACAGCGAAGCCAAGCTGTGGAGCGAGATGCGCCTGCACCGCATCACCAGCGACCTGATGGTGTCGCTGGGCCATTCGTCCAAGCTCAATGCGGAGTGGCCCTTCCTGCAGATGCTGTTCGAGGCCGGCCGTCAGGCCGCGATCGATTTCGGCATCGCACATCTGAACGATGTTGGCGTGCGTTCGACTTTCGACATCGACAGCCTGCTGGAGGGCGTGTGACGTGATCGGCCTGCTCGGGATCGTCGCGGCGCTGGTGCTGCTGATGGTGCTGGCCTTCAGGGGCTGGACCATCCTGCTGCTCGCGCCGCTGGCTGCCGTCGTCGCGGCGGCGTTCTCGTCCGAGCCGATGCTCGCGCACTGGACGCTGACCTTCATGCAGTCGGCCTCGCGCTTCATGGCACAGTTCTTTCCGCTGTTCCTGCTCGGTGCACTGTTCGGCAAGCTCATGGACGACAGTGGATCGGTCAACACCATCGCCGATTTCATGACCGAGAAGCTCGGTCCCACCCGCGCCATTCTTGCGGTGGTGCTCGCGGGTGCGATGGTCACCTACGGCGGGGTGAGCCTGTTCGTCGCGTTCTTCGTGCTCGCACCGATGGGGCTGGCGCTGTTCCGCGCCGGCGCGGTACCCAGGCGCCTGCTGCCGGCCGCGGTGGCGCTCGGCACCTCCACCTTCACGATGTCGGCGCTTCCCGGTACCCCCTCCATCCAGAACGCGATTCCGATGCCGTTCTTCGGCACGACGCCGTTTGCGGCGCCGGGTCTGGGCGTCATCGCCGCGGTGGTGATGTTCGTCTTCGGCATGTGGTGGCTGGGCATGCGCCACAAGCAGGCGAGCACGGCGGGTGAGGGTTTCGGCGGACAGGAAACCGCGCCCGAGACCGATCCGGTGGTGTTGCGCGAACTGGCGACGACCGCGCGCGAGTTCGACCCGATCGAGATCGAGCAGGGCAAGCACAGCCCGTCCGGCCCGCCGATTGCCCTCGCGATCCTGCCGTTGGTGGTCGTGGTCGGGGTGAACCTGCTGATGTCGCAGTTCATTCTTCCGCGCATCGATGCGGATTTTCTGGCGGAGCCGCAATGGGGTTCGACGTCGCTGTCGGCAGTGGGCGGCGTATGGTCGGTCGCGACGGCCTTGCTGGTCGCGATCCTGGTGCTGGTCGCGACCAGCTTCAAGCGCTTCCAGGCGCTGCGCGACAGCATCGACGCCGGCGCGAATGCGGCCGTGCTGCCGGTGTTGAGCGTGGCCAGCCTGGTGGGCTTCGGCGCGGTGGTGGCGGCGATGCCGGCCTTCGAGTTGGTCAGCAACTGGGTCATGGGCATAGGCGGCGGCCCGCTGGTGTCGCTGGCGGTGGCGACCAACATCCTGGCGGCATTGACCGGCTCGGCTTCCGGCGGCATGACGATCGCGCTCGATGCACTCGGCCCGACCTTCATGGGTATCGCTGCGCAGACCGGTCTGGATCCTGCATTGTTGCACCGTGTCACGGTGATCGCGTCCGGCACGCTGGACAGCCTGCCGCACAATGGCGCGGTGGTCACGATGCTGGCCGTGTGCGGGTGCACGCACAAGGAGAGCTATCTGGATGTGGTCATGGTTGCGGTGGTCGGAGCGATCCTTGGGTTGATCGCGGTGATCGTTCTGGGCAGCATGTTCGGTTCATTCTGACGCTGTCAGGGTTTTACTCAGCGCTCGCGGCGGAGCGCCGTCGTCTTTTTTTGCGAGGAGCAGGTGGAAATGCAATTGATCGGAAAGTCTTGTCTCATGCTTGTGTTGCTGACGACCGTATTGGTCGCCTGTTCCACCGAAAAGCCGATCGCGCAGGCCGCGGCGCCCGCTGCGCAGCGCGCCCCGGTCGTCGATATTCACACGAGCCGCACTGCGCTGGATTGGGCGGGTTTGTACGAGGGCATGCTCGGCTGTGCGGACTGCGCGGGCGTGCATGCGCTGCTGACACTGGACAAGGATGCGTCCTTCGAACTCGTCAAGTGGCCCCTGGTGCGCGGTGCGGCACCGTCCACCGAGCGGGGACGGTTCAGCTGGCAGCCCGATGGCAACAGCATCGTGCTCGACACCGTCGCCGGCGAGTTGCGCTTCGCGGTCGGCGAGGGACGCCTGATGCTGCGGTCCATCGCGGGCGTGCGCCAGGTCCCTGGGGCGCCGAACACGGTACTGACGCAAATGCCCGCCGGCCAGCGTGGCGATCGGCCGACGGTGGTCGACGTGCTGACCGACCATAGCTGGGCCCTGATCGATGCGACCGATGCGTCGAATCGGCGTGTCGATGCGCTGTTCCCGGACCCGGAGCGGGCGTTTTCGTTCGGATTCGCGGAATCACGCCTGCATGTGCGCGGGGGCTGCAACGGATTTCGGGGCGCTTTTGCGATCGGTGACGACGACATGCTCAGCGTCACCGGCATGATGAGCACGTTGATGGCCTGCGACACGCCGCTGATGGAGGCCGATTCGGCGCTGTCTGCGCTGATGGCCGAGCCGCTGGAAGTCGCGCTGATCCGGGGCGCTCAGCCTACGCTGGTATTGCTGGCCGCGACCGGCGAGGTGCTGCTGCTCGCCGGCGAGCTCACCCCCGAGGCGCGCTATGGTGCGCCCACGACCGTCTTCCTCGAGATCGCCGCGCAACCGGTGTCGTGCGACCGTGCGATCCGCGCCGACGGCGTGTGCCTGCAGGTGCGCGAGCGACGCTACGACGAGCGTGGCCTGATCGTGGGGGAGCCCGGTGAATGGCAGACCTTCGCGGCGGACATCGAGGGCTACCGGCATGAAAACGGCATCCGGAACGTGTTGCGGGTCAAGCAGTTTCAGCCGGCGACGGAGGGCGGTGTGGTGCCTGAGCCGGTCTTCGTGCTCGACCTTGTGGTCGAGTCGGAGGTGGTGCCTCAATAGCCCGCGCCACCATGGGTGGCGTGGGCGTCATCGATTCACGTCGGCTTCGGCGACAGATCGCGATGCGCAAGCGTCACATCACGCGCCGGATCGGCTCATAAACGTATGGAGTCATACATGGCATCGCGTCTCGAAGCTTCATCCGCCTGTTCAACCCTAATCGTCAGGGCTGTGGTCATCGCGACTGCTATATGGGTGCCGTTCGCCGCAAATGCCCAGACCGACCGTAGCGCGTTCGCGTCGATCACGCCGTACTGGCAGGGCAGTGCCGATATCGACGACGGGGGTGACTTCGATGCAAAGGGCGTCGCGCTGCGGGCCGGTATGCGGACCCGGCTGGCGGACGGGGTGCATGGCGGCGTGTCGCTGAACTATGACGGCATCGACTTCGACTTTTCGGGGCGAAGCGACGTTGGCGGCGCGCCGTGGGGCAATGTGCAGCGCATCGGCTTCGGTCTGCCATTCACGTTCCAGGGGTCGAATGACTGGACCTATGGTTTCGCGCCGTCGGTCGAGTGGTCCAAGGAGAATGACGCCGACTGGGGTGATTCGCTGGTGTATGGCGCGATCGCAAGTGCAACGCGGTCGTTTGCGGCCGACAAGCGATTGGGCTTCGGGCTGGGCGCCTACAGTCACATCGAGGAGAACCGCCTGGTACCGTTGATCATCGTCGATTGGCGCTTGAGCGAACGCTGGCGCCTGGTCAATCCGCTGCCGGCCGGCCCAGCCGGTCCGGCCGGCCTGGAGCTCGACTATCGCCTCGACAATGGCTGGAGCCTCGGCGCGGGCGCCACCTACCGGAGCATGCGCTTTCGCCTCAGAGAAGGTGGGCCGGTTCGCAATGGCGTCGGCGAGGAAAGCGGTGTGCCGATATTCCTGAGGGCGTCCACGCAATTCGGAGACGATTCGTCGCTGCACATCTACGCAGGCGCGATCGTGGCGGGAGAACTGCGTGTCGAGAACTCCCGCGGGAGAAAGGTATACGAGGAGTCGTTCGACCCCGCGCCGATCATCGGGGCGACCTTCTCGACCCGTTTCTGAAGCCTACCGCGCCTCGGCTGGCATCGCCAGCCAGCGCAGGATCGCGTCTTCCATATAGTCGTAGAACGGGTTGCTGCGCCTGCGCCAGCTGCTCGAATACGCTGTCCTCGAGTTCGAGATAAGCCGCGAAGTCGGCGATCCGGTCGCGTTGATCGAACGCAAACTCCTCGCTTTCCCACCCGGCTCGTGACGATCGCTCAAGTCCGACAGCCTCCTAGGGTCGTGTTGGAAGGTGATGGTCAGCGCATCACTCCGATCGAGATCGACCGCCGCGGTCATGGATGCTTCGTTCATCGTCGTGGCACCAGACAGACATGGCACAATTGAAACATCAGAATAATTCCATGGCGGAGCGCCGTGGATTGCAGCGACACTCTATCTTCTGGAGCACTCGAACGATGATGAGAAAGGCATTGGCCGTATCGCTGCTGTCCGGCCCGGTCGTGGCGATGGCGGTGAATCCAAAGGAGATCTCGAGTTGTTCGCAAATCGATGACGTGACCAGCCGGCTGGCCTGTTACGACCGCGCAGCCGGACGGGTCGAGACGGTGACGCCCTCCCTGCCGCCGCCGCGGGAGATCACGAATGCCAGCGAGAGCTTTGGGGATCCGGCGCGCCTTGCGGCATCGACCGCGACACCGCTGCAGGCCCGCTGGGAACTGACCGAGGACTCGAACCAGGGTCGATTCAGACTCCGGCCGCACAACCAGAACTATCTGGTGGTCAAGTTCACCAGCAACGCCAATAGCCGACCCTTCACGCCGCTGAAACCGGTCGTCGGGACCGAGGAAGACCGGCTCGACAAGCAGGAGATCAAGTTTCAGCTGTCCTTCAAGACGAAACTGTTCGAGGACGTGCTGCTGCCGGGCGCGAACCTGTGGATGGGCTATACGCAGGAAAGCTACTGGCAGATCTTCAATGATGACGTTTCCCGCCCCTTCCGCGAGACCAACTACGAGCCCGAGCTGATGTGGGTCGCACCGCTGAAGTTCAAGCTGGGTGACCTGCAGTTCCGTTATGCGTCTCTCGGCTTCGTGCATCAGTCCAATGGACGTGCCGAGCCGCTGTCGCGCAGCTGGGACCGCGTGTATGCGGAAGTCGGTGCCGAAGTCGGCAATTTCGCGTTCTGGTTCAAACCATGGTGGCGGATTCCCGAGTCGTCCAGCGACGATGACAATCCGGACATCGAGAAGTACATCGGTCGCGGCGAACTGGTCGGGGTGTACCGTAACGATGCCCACGTGTACTCGTTGCGCGTGCGCAATAATTTCAGCCTTAACAACAACCGTGGTTCGATCACCGCTGACTGGAGCTTCCCGCTGGTGGGCTCGCTCCGGGGATATGTGCGTGGGTTCTCGGGCTATGGAGACAGCATGATCGACTACAACTGGCGTCAGCATTCGCTGGGCCTGGGCGTGATTCTGACCGATCGGCTTTGATCGGCAACTGAACCGATGGGCGAACTTGCACGCCCATCCTTTTTTCTTCTGGAGAGTGACTTGAGCCTGCAGAAACTCGTATTGCTCGGCATCACGTCGGCTGCCCTCGTCCTGTCGGGTTGCGTGGCGTCTACCGGCGGCGGTACCTTTGCGCGAGTACGTCCGCGTGATTCGTGACGGAGCGACGGCGCGCGTGGGGCGTATGTTAGTCCGCGGACTCCGGTCGGTCGCGGGTCGGCGAGTTCAGCTGACGGCGGCGCAGCCGGTGCGGCCGTCACGCGATGTATTTCGAGCGTCGGTCAGCGGTCTGACCGGCTCTTGAAGAAGGCCTTGAGCCGGGCTATTTCAGGCTCGGTCCAGCCCTCCGGTTCGGTCAGCGCGAGCCACGCGTCGATGTAGTGCTCGGGCGCATATTCGTGACCGAAACCTTTCGGTGCGGTCCCCACCACCATGTCGGCGGCCAGCTGCAGCATGGTCACGATAGGAAACCATCGCAGGTCGGGTGAGACGTCCGGCCCGCGTGGCTCCCGCATCCAGTCCGGTTCGAACCAGGCGATGTAGGGGCTGAAGAAGGTGATCGGATCGTTGGCGTATTGCAGGTACGCGATCCGGAACGCCCCCCATTCGGCGCTGCCGCGATCCAGACCCTGTTCCTGATTCATGAAGCGGATGACCGAGCCGCCGCGAAACTCGGGCAACCACGCCGGTGAACCTGCATCACGCTGCGCAGTGATGCGCCGCCAGGTTTCGCTGCGGAACGGTGGACCGCTCCACAGCGCGCCGTGGAATGGATCGTCGATGATGTCGTAAAGGTCGAACGACAGGTCGGAGTTCAGCGAACCCAGACTCAGGCCGCGCAGGAACAGTCGCGGCCGCGCGTCCTTCGGCAAGGTGCGCCAATGTCCGTAGATTTCGGCGAACAGAATCCGGGCGGCTTCCGCACCATAGTCGGGATCGGTCATCAGCGTCAGCGGGCTGTTCAGATAGGAATACTGCGCCGCCACCGTGGCAACGTCGCCTCGATGAAGATATTCGAAGGTGTTCTGCGACGACGGGTCGACCCAGCCTGTGCCGGTGGGAGTGGCCAGCAGCAGCACCGAACGATCGAAACCGCCCACACGTTTGAGTTCATCCAGGGCCAGACGGGCGCGCTGTTCAGGCGTATCGGCCGAATTCAGGCCGACGTAGACCCGGATCGGCGCGGGCAGCTCCGCGTCGAAATATGCGCTCAGTTCGTCGGATGTCGGGCCGTCGGCGACGAAGATCCGGCCTTGCCGGCCCAGATCTTCCCAGCTGACCAGCGAGGCGGGACTGCCGGCCTGAGTAGCGTGGACCGGACGGGGCAGATCATCCTCTATCAGTGCATCGAGTTGCTGAAAGGAGCGATCCGCGATGCGCAGCAGCGTCGTCAACAACACGCCGTCGATGACGGACCAGAACAGCACGACGGCCACCACGATTCCGGTCAGATGCGAGATACGGTCCGGCACGTAAGGGCGCAAGCGTAGCGAAAGTGCGTGCATGATCCATCGAAACAGCCGCGCGAGAAACAGCACCACCAGGAACACCACCGCAGCTATCAGCCCGAGCAGTACAGGCTGTCCGCCGGTGGTTTCCTCCATGCCCATCATCGCCCGGATCGAGTTCTGCCAGGTGTTCGCCTGCCACACGAAACTCACCGTGACCAGCGCACACAGCACCGCCGCTGCCGACTTGATCAGCAGTGCCGAGCGCGAGTGGATCACCGGCAACTGCAGGTAGTGCCAAAGCCATACGCTACCGACGCCCACGCCGTAACCTGCGGCAAACGATAGTCCCGAAAGCACGCCCTGGATCAGAAAGGGTCGCGGCAGCAACGATGGCGTC
The DNA here is from genome assembly GCF_048158365.1 of Denitraticella aggregata. NCBI lineage: Bacteria > Pseudomonadati > Pseudomonadota > Betaproteobacteria > Rhodocyclales > Zoogloeaceae > Denitraticella > Denitraticella aggregata. The sequence goes on from NZ_JBLLNL010000010.1 coordinate 71,752, forward strand.
AGCGAAAAGGCGAAAAACACCGTGCCGACCAGCAAGCCAATGATGTTCAGATACATGCGCTTTGGGCCCATTCAGTATGATTGAAGGAGGCGTGGTTCAGGGCATCGTCATGGTGCATGCCCGGGCGGCGGGCCCTTTCGGGCCGTGGTCCGGTGCCGAGTTTGCTCCAGGAGGCAAGTTCTAAGCAATGTGTCTGGTCATGTGTTGTCGCTGTCGGGGGTACTGGTTCGCTTGAGTCACGCGATCGACGGCTGTGCACCGCTGTGCAGGGGGAGGCCCCGGATGTCCCGGCATAGACGTGTCGAGCGCGCCTGTTGGATCCCGTCGCTGGCCATCCGCAACTTTCGGCCGTTCGGCATTCTTGACCGGTGAGTGGGGCGGCTGGATACCTACGACGGAGCAGTCGGATGCGAAAGTGTCGGTTTGACTGAACGCGGCCATTCCGGCCATTCTGGACGGGCAGCATGCCGGAATCGATCGATTGCATGAACGCCTGCGGGTCCTGGCCGACGCGATCAGTCAGGAACTGCGCCGGGCTCTGCACGTGGCCGATGGAGAACAGGATCTGGCCCGGGCCGTACTGGACACCAAGTCGCCGGTACGCGCGCTGGAGCGAGCCGCGGTCGAATTCCAGCTGGACGCCCAGCCTGCCAATGGCCGGCAGACGGTGATGTCGACCATGCTGGAGCGCGAACTCACCGAGTCGCTCCGTCGCGCCTACGGCCTGGTTCGCCGGTTCGTCCGCGTGGGTGCCGGTCTGCTTCGCACCGAGACGAACTAGGCCCAGGGAGCGGATAACGGAACCCGGGCCGAGTCATAGCCCGACTGCCTGCATCACCGCTGCCGGACCACCGGCTCCGGATCAAAGCTGGGCGTCACGGTTCCGCCGCCGGCGTTCCGTAAGCTTCCGGCCGTTTGAGGGTCCGTTGCATCAGCGCATGGCAGACGACGAGGCCGGCGATCGCGGCCGCCACATGCTTCAGCGTATGGCCGCTGACCACGCCGCCCAGCAGTTCCATCACCTGCGCATCGAAGGTTTCGAGGAGCTTGCTCGTCACATACCAGCCGAACACCCAGTACAGAACCTCGCCTCGCGTGTAACGCGAAGGGCTCAGCGCGACCAGCATCAGCACGACGATCACCGAATAGCCCTGCAGGATTCCATAGGGCACGACGTTACCTGCGCCCGCAAGCTCGGTCGTCCGCCAGTAGAGGACGGTGGCCATGCCGATCAGCAACATCGGAACGAGCAACATCAGCCCCGCCCGAATGCTGATCCGGTCCACGATCTGACTGCAGACCAGCGCCATGAATGCGATCGTCATCGGCAGGCGATCCCAGAACAGACTTTCGTTGCCCGGTGTCAGATGGTAGCAGGCCGATCCCAGCGCAGTCAGCAGGGCGCCCACGAAGAAGACTGCGTAGGGCAGACGCTCACTGCGGTACTGGAACTGCGCGCGTTTGCCAAACACGATGAGCAGTCCCGCAATTCCGACGATCAGAAAGCCGACATTGGACGCGACGTCCAGAAAATTGTCGATGCCGAACAGCTCACGTTTGTCCGCGAAATCATGGTAGTCGAGGGGTTGCGGTACGGCTGGCAGCAGAAATGCGGCCAGCACGCACAGACCCGTGAAGACGGCGATCAGGCGCGTCTGCATGCTCCTCGGTGTCCTCTCCGTCGGGATCGTTCACCGAAGCCCCGCGATGCAGTCGCGCAGCGGCCTTCCGGGCACGCAACCCAGTGCGATCGCGCGAGCGTTGGCGTGGCTCACGATGCCGCTTGCGAGCGTGCTCGCCGCCTGGCCGATACAGGCGCTCGAATGCGCCACGGTGCAGGCTGCAAGCCCCTCGTCGGTCAGCATGTCGAGCGCGGCGATGCCGGCCTCGTCCTTGCCGACGCCGGCATCATTGAACACGCTGAGCAGCGGGCGGGCCGCGATCGCGTAGCGCGCCGAACTCGTGCCGCCATGGGATCCGCTCACCGCGATGCAGCCGGCGTCCGTCTCGGACAGTTCGGTGATCGAGTCGACCACGCGCAGGCGGGGGACGGGTGTGTCGCGCATCGGTTTCCTTTCGGCGTCCTGAGAACCATGTCAAGAACTCGAAGTATGAAGTGGCACGGGCGCAGCGTCGATCTCCGGCGACGCATTCGGGCATGAATGTTTTTCAAAGGATGACTGTGGGCCATGGCTTCGGCGATCTGTTTCGAGAGGCCGGCGCAGACGTCTTCGCGTGGATGGACAACTGGAGTTTGCTCCGCGATCGCACCGGGTCTTGCTCGGCGTCAACACCGACCGGCTGCAACAGGTGTGTAATGATCTCGTAATGTCATGCATCCATGCATGGCTGCAACGAGGACCGCCATCATGTTGACGATTGAAGACTGTATCGAACTGTCGGGATTGACCGAGGAAGAAGTCCTGGCGATCGCGGAACACGAGCATGTGCCGGAAATGTGTGCGGTCGAGATCGGAGCCTATCTGGTCGAGACGCCGCAGGGCGAGAAACGCGTCAAGCGCATGATTCTGGACGACATCGAGGCCGCACGCGCGCGTGGTGACAGCAAGCATGTCGCGATGCTGAAACTGGCGCTCAAGCACTACGTCGAGCACCATGCGCCGGGACATGCCGGCGGCAACGGCTGAGGCGGTTCCGGACTAGAGTGGTTGCCCGATCTGCACGATGACGGGTGGGACGTGAGCGCATACCGCTGCGGCGTCGTGGATCCTTCGGGGCGAGGCGTGACTGGTATGGCGCCGACTGAAAGGGCGCCCCAGTCTGCAGCCTCAAGCCCGGTCAGGGTCCAGAATCCGTATCGTCGTGTCGCGAACGATCTCGACGGTGGCTTGCTGCGTCAATGTGCTCGGTCGCCGCGCACTGACCGCGATCGCGAGCTTGCTGCGCAGCGTAGGTTCGACGATCGGGCGCAGCTTGAAGCGGCCCGGGTCGGCCAGCGCGGTGATTGCGTTCATCGACAGAATCGCGCAACCTGCACCTTCCGCCACGAGGTCGGGAATCACGGCGACGCTGTCGATTTCCATCGCGATCGTCGGGTGCAGTCCGAGATTGCCGAGTTCGGTTTCGACCAGCATCCTGAGCGAGTGCGGCCGACTCGGGATGACCAGAGCACGGGTCGCGATGTCGTGCAGCCGTATCGGCTGCGGCGGTTGCGCGTCGGAGCGATGTTCGATCAGGAACAGATCCTCTTCGAGCAGCGGGGTCGTGTCGATCTCGGGTGAGGGCGGCGCATTGTAGAGCAAGGCGATGTCCAGCCGTCCGGCGGTCAGGGCTTCCTGCATCGTGATCGACAGCCCGTCTCCTATGGACAGCGAAGCCTCCGGCAGGCGTCTCCGGATTTCGCGCATCAACGGAACGGTCAGGACCCTGGACAGACTGGGGGGCAGCCCGAGCGCGACCCGTCCGGCCAGCTCGCCGCGCACGCGGGTCAGTTCTTCCTGTGTGCGCCTGACCTGGTGCAGTATGCCCAGACCGTGCTCGAGCAACAGCTTGCCCGCCTCGGTCATCGTGACGCCCCTGCCGTTACGGATCAGCAGGCTCTGGCGCACCTCCACTTCCAGCAGTCTGACCTGGCGGCTCAGAGCCGGCTGAGCGATGTTAAGCGCGATCGATGCGCGCGTGAAACTGCCCAGTTCGGCGACCCGCACGAAGTATTCGAGTTGTCTGAGATCCATCGGAGAATTCTACGCCGTGCGTTGCATCGATTATTCCAGATCAGATGCGGTATATCGTAGATATCTTGTATCAAGCTATCGCATATCGTTATAGCAGCTAGAGCGTGACGACGCTGTCGTCGAGCCGGATTGCAGCGAATAATGCGGGCTATGCAGACTTCGATACCCACTCTGTTCATGCGCGGCGGTACGTCGCGCGGACCGTTCTTCGACGCGGCCGACCTGCCTGCCGACCAAGCGCTGCGCGACAAGGTGCTGCTTGCGGTGATGGGCTCGCCGGACCGGCGTCAGATCGATGGCCTGGGCGGTGCGCACCCGCTGACCAGCAAGGTCGGCATCGTGCGCATCAGCACGACGCCAGGCGTCGATCTCGATTTCCTGTTCGCGCAGCTGCTGCCGGACAAGGCCACGGTCGACACCACCCCCAACTGCGGCAACATGCTCGCCGCGGTCGTGCCGTTCGCGCTGGAGACCGGCATGGTCGCACCGCGGGGCGACACCACTACGCTGCGGGTGCTGACGCTGAACACCGGCATGCAGTGCGACATCACGGTGCACACGCCGGGCGGGCGGGTGCGCTACGACGGCGACGCACGCATCGACGGCGTGCCGGGTACTTCGGCACCGATCAGGATCAATTTTCTCGATACCGCCGGTTCGGTCTGTTCCGGACTGTTGCCGACCGGCAGGGTGCGCGATGTCATCGACGGCATCGACGTCACCTGCATCGACAACGGCATGCCGATGGTGTTGTTTCGTGCGACCGACGTCGGGCGCAGCGGCTATGAAGCCGCGGCCGAGCTCAATGCCGACGACGCCCTGAAGGCGCGCATCGAGCGCCTGCGTCTGGCGGCCGGCGTCGCGATGGGCCTCGGCGACGTGCGCAGCAAGACCTACCCCAAGATGTGCCTGGTCGCACCGCCGCGCGACGGCGGCAGCATCGCGACGCGCTGCTTCATCCCGCACGTGTGCCACGACGCGATCGGCGTGCTCGCGGCCGTGACCGTGGGCACCGCCTGCGTGCTCGAGGGCTCGATCACGCGCGGCATCGCAAACGTGCCGGACGGACAGGCCAGGACCGTGTCGGTCGAGCATCCCAGCGGCGAATTCTCGGTCGAGCTCGAAACCGATCCGAGCGATCCTCAGAGCGTTACCCGCGCGGCGCTGCTGCGGACCGCGCGGCTCATCATGCGTGGCGAGGTGATGATTCCCGCCACCGTCTGGAGCGGAGACAAGCGATGATCATCGATTGCCACGGGCACTACACGACCGCGCCGAAGGCGCTTGAAGAATGGCGCAACCGCCAGGTTGCCGGGCTGAAGAATCGGTCGGCGGCCCCCTGCGCATCCGAACTGAAGATCAGCGACGACGAGCTCCGCGAAACCATCGAAACCAACCAGCTGCGTCTGATGAAGGCCCGCGGACTCGATCTGACGATCTTCTCGCCGCGCGCGAGCTTCATGGCGCATCACATCGGCGACTTCGACACCAGTTCGACCTGGGCGGCGATCTGCAATGAGCTGTGTTACCGCGTGTCGCAGCTCTTTTCGGACAATTTCATCGGTGCTGCGATGCTGCCGCAGTCACCCGGGGTCGATCCGAAGACATGCATCCCCGAGCTGGAGAAGTGCGTCGGGGAATATGGTTTCGTCGGCATCAACCTCAACCCGGACCCGTCCGGTGGCCACTGGATCAGCCCGCCGCTGTACGACCGTCACTGGTATCCGATCTACGAGAAGATGGTCGAGTACGACATCCCGGCGATGATCCATGTCAGCACCAGCTGCAACGAGTGCTTCCATACCACCGGCGCGCATTACCTGAACGCCGATACCACCGCGTTCATGCAATGCCTGACCTCGGACCTGTTCAAGGATTTCCCGACTCTGCGGTTCGTGATTCCGCACGGTGGCGGCGCGGTGCCCTACCACTGGGGGCGCTTCCGCGGGCTCGCGCAGGCGCTGGACAAGCCGCTGCTGAAGGATCACCTGCTGAACAACATCTTCTTCGACACCTGCGTCTATCACCAGCCCGGCATCGACCTGCTGACCCGTGTGATTCCGCTCGAGAACGTGTTGTTCGCGTCCGAGATGATAGGCGCGGTGCGCGGCATCGACCCGGAGACCGGCCACCATTTCGACGACACCCGGCGCTACATCGAGGCGGCGAATCTCACCGCCGATGAGCGCCACATGATCTACGAGCGCAACGCGCGGCGGGTCTATCCGCGGCTGGATGCCGCCTTGAACGCGAGGGGACGGTGAGCATGGACATTCCGCTGAACGAGCTGGGCATCGTCAAGCGCAACATCGTGCGCGCCGACAAGGCGACGGTGGACAAATTGTCCCGCTTCGGGGTGGCGACCATCCATGAGGCGATGGGCCGTGTCGGACTGATGAAACCCTATCTGCGTCCGGTGTATGCAGGTGCCAGGCTGTGCGGCACCGCGGTCACCATTTTGCTACAGCCGGGTGACAACTGGATGCTGCATGTGGCCGCCGAGCAGCTTCGGCCGGGCGATGTCGCGGTCGCGGCCTGCACCACCGACAACTCGGACGGCTTCTTCGGCGATCTGCTGGCGACCTCGTTCAAGGCGCGTGGCTGCACCGGACTGGTCATCGATGCGGGGGTGCGGGACGTGGCCGACCTGGAAGCGATGGGCTTTCCGGTGTTCGCGAAGGCGATCCATGCCAGGGGCACGATCAAGGCCACGCTGGGGTCGGTGAACGTGCCGGTGGTGTGCGCCGGCGCGCTGGTCCATCCGGGTGACGTGGTCGTCGCCGATGTGGATGGCGTGGTCGTCGTTCCGGCCGCGCTCGCGCAGGCAGTCGCCGATGGGGCCGAAAAGCGGGAGTCCTTCGAGGGCGAGAAACGCGCCAAGTTCGCCGCCGGCGTGCTCGGGCTGGATCTCTACAAGATGCGCGAGGGTCTCGAGAAGGCCGGGCTGAAGTACATCGACTGATCGGGCGGACCCGGGCCAGCCCGGGTCGCACCAAAGCGAGGACGAGCATGCAATTCGAGAAGACGCCGGGTTGGCTGGACTGGTATGCCGATCCGTCGAAACCGGCCTTCTTGCCACCGCCGGGGGCGGTGGACGCCCACTGCCATGTGTTCGGCCCGGGGGCGCAGTTTCCGTATGCCCCCGAACGCAAGTACACGCCGTGCGATGCGTCCAGGGACCAGCTCTTCGCGTTGCGCGATCAGCTCGGCTTCGCGCGCAACGTCGTCGTGCAGGCGACCTGCCATGGCGCGGACAATCGGGCACTGGTCGATGCGCTGCGGGCCTCCGACGGCATGGCGCGCGGCGTCGCCACCGTGCGTCGCAACGTCACCGACGACGAACTGCATGCGCTCGATGCGGCCGGCGTGCGCGGCGTGCGCTTCAATTTCGTGAAACGCCTGGTCGATTTCACGCCCAGGGACGAACTGCTCGAGATTGCGAGCCGGATCGCCCCGCTGGGCTGGCATGTGGTGGTGTACTTCGAGTCGGCGGACCTGCCCGAGCTATGGGACTTCTTTACCGCGCTGCCGACGACGGTGGTGGTCGACCACATGGGTCGCCCGGACGTGACCAGACCGGTGGATGGACCGGAGTTCGAGCTGTTCGTCAGGCTGATGCGCGAACACGGCAACGTGTGGTCCAAGGTGAGCTGTCCAGAGCGGCTGTCGGTGTCGGGGCCGCCGGCGCTCGACGGCGAACGCAACGCCTATCTCGACGTCGTGCCGTTCGCGCGTCGCCTGGTCGAGAGCTTTCCCGAACGCGTATTGTGGGGCACCGACTGGCCGCACCCGAATCTGAAGGACCACATGCCGGACGATGGCCTGCTGGTCGATTTCATCCCGCACATCGCGCCCACCTCAGAGCTGCAGCGCAAGCTGCTGGTGGACAACCCGATGCGTCTGTACTGGCCCGAAGAGGCCGGTGGCCCACACACCCAGGGAGGCTGACATGGCGCTAGACAAGCCCTACAAGGACATCCCCGGTACGACCATCTTCGACGCCGAGCAATCGCGCAAGGGCTACTGGCTCAACCAGTTCTGCATGTCGCTGATGAAGGCCGACAACCGCGCCCGCTTCAAGGCCGACGAGCGCGCCTATGTCGACCAATGGGCGATGACCGAGGCGCAAAAGCAGGCCGTGCTCGACCGCGATCTGAACCGCTGCATCGCGCTCGGCGGCAACATCTACTTTCTGGCCAAGATCGGCGCGACCGACGGCAAGTCCTTCCAGCAGATGGCCGGAAGCATGACGGGCATGACTGAGGATGAGTACCGCGACATGATGATCCGGGGCGGACGTTCGCCGGAAGGCAACCGCTACATCGGCGAGGACGGCGATGCGCAGGCGCATCGTCAGCCGCAGGGTGCGTCGGGCCACGCGGGACCGGCCGGGGAGGGCGACTGAGATGGCCAGGATCAGTGCCTCCGTCTATACGTCCCACGTGCCCGCCATCGGCGCGGCGATCGACCACGGCAAGACCGGCGAGGACTACTGGAAGCCGGTCTTCGCCGGCTACGAGTTCTCCAGGCAATGGATGAAGGACAACCCGCCGGACGTGATCTTCCTGGTCTATAACGACCACGCGACCGCGTTCAGCCTGGAATTGATCCCGACCTTCGCGATCGGCACCGCGGCCGAGTTCCAGCCGGCCGACGAAGGTTATGGCGCGCGTCCGGTGCCCAAGGTCATCGGCCATCCGGAACTCGCATCGCACATCGCGCAGTCTGTGATCCAGGATGATTTCGATCTGACCATCGTCAACCGCATGGATGTGGATCACGGCCTGACCGTGCCCCTGAGCCTGGTGTGCGGTCAACCCGACGCGTGGCCGTGCCCGGTGATCCCGTTCGCGGTCAACGTGGTGCAGTATCCGCCGCCGTCGGGACGGCGCTGCTTCATGCTGGGACAGGCGATTGGCCGCGCGATCGCGTCCTTCGACCCGCCGCTGAAGGTGCAGATCTGGGGCACCGGTGGAATGAGTCACCAGCTTCAGGGTCCGCGTGCGGGGCTGATCAACCGCGAATGGGACAATGCGTTCCTGGACCGGCTCGTCTCGGATCCGGCGGCCCTGTCGCAGGTGCCGCACATCGAGTATGTCAGGGAGGCCGGCTCCGAGGGCGTCGAGCTGGTGATGTGGCTGATCGCGCGCGGCGCGATGAGCGACGTCGGCGGCGGACCGGCGCCGACCGTTCGGCATCGTTTCTACCATGTACCCGCGTCCAACACGGCGGTGGGTCATCTGATTCTGGAGAACAACTGACGTGACCCAAACCGAATCGATCAAGGTCGTGCTGGCCGGCGCTGGCGCCTTCGGGATCAAGCATCTGGACGGTATCCGGAACATCGACGGCGTCGAGGTGGTGTCGCTGGTCGGGCGCGAACTGGACAAGACCCGCGCGGTGGCCGAAATGTACGGCATCGCCCATGTCGCAACCGACCTGGCCGACAGCCTCGCATTGGCCGAAGTCGATGCGGTGATCCTGTGCACGCCGACGCAGATCCATGCGTCGCAGGCGATCCAGTGCCTGAGGGCCGGCAAGCATGTGCAGGTCGAGATCCCGCTTGCGGACAGTCTCGCCGATGCCGAGGAAGTCGTGCGCCTGCAACAGCAGACCGGTCTGGTCGCGATGTGCGGCCACACCCGCCGCTTCAATCCCAGTCATCAATGGATCCACGACAAGGTCAGGGCGGGCGAGTTCGCACTCCAGCAGATGGACGTGCAGACCTATTTCTTCCGCCGCAGCAACATTAACGCGCTCGGCCAGCCGCGCAGCTGGACCGATCATCTGCTGTGGCATCACGCGGCACACACGGTGGATCTGTTCGCCTACCAGGCCGGTGGTGACATCGTGCAGGCCAACGCGATCCAGGGGCCGATCCATCCGGAGCTCGGCATCGCGATGGACATGTCCATCCAGCTCAAGACCTCGACCGGCGCGATCTGCACGCTGAGCCTGTCGTTCAACAACGAGGGCCCGCTCGGCACCTTCTTCCGCTACATCGGGGACACCGGCACCTACCTCGCGCGCTACGACGACCTGTTCACCGGCAAGGAGGAGCAGATCGACGTGTCGAAGGTCGATGTGTCGATGAACGGCATCGAATTGCAGGACCGCGAGTTCTTCGCTGCGATCCGCGCGGGACGCGAACCGAATGCCAGCGTCGCGCAGGTGTTGCCGTGCTACCGGGTCCTGCACCAGCTGGAGCAGCAACTCGCCGTGGCCGGGGCCTGACCATGACGGCCATGAACAGCGCACGACGGCTCGGTCCGTTCGAGGTCTCCGCGATCGGCCTCGGTTGCATGAATCTGAGTCATGCCTACGGCATGCCGCCGTCGCCAGAGGAGGGCGGCAAGGTGCTGCTGCGCGCGCTCGAACTGGGCGTGACCCATTTCGACACCGCCGCGCTCTACGGTTTCGGTGCGAACGAGAGGCTGGTCGGCGAGCTGCTGTCGCCGTACCGCTCGCGCTTCACGCTGGCGAGCAAGTGCGGCATGACCGGGGTGGATGTCAAGGGCGACGGCAAGCTGGTTCGGGTCATCGACGGACGTCCGGAGACGATCAAGGCCACCTGCGAGGCCTCTCTGCGCAACCTGCGTACCGACGTGATCGACCTGTACTACTTGCACCGCCGGGACCCGCAGGTGCCGATCGAGGACAGCGTCGGGGCGCTCGCCGGTCTGGTGGCCGAAGGCAAGGTCCGCGCGATCGGCCTTTCCGAGGTGTCGGCCGACACGCTACGGCGTGCCCATGCGGTGCACCCCATCGCCGCGCTGCAGACCGAGTATTCGCTGTGGACGCGCAATCCCGAGATCGCGGCGCTCGACACGTGCCGCGAACTCGGTGTGAGCTTCGTCGCCTTCAGCCCGCTCGCGCGCGGTTTTCTGACCGGCACGCTCAGCGATCCCGCTCAGCTCGATGCCTTCGATGCCAAGGATATCCGCCGCACGATGCCGCGCTTCGAGCCGGCGCATTTCGAACGCAATCTGGCGTGGCTGTCGGAATACCTGCAGATCGCGGCGGAGGTCGGGTGTTCGCCGGCACAACTCGCGCTTGCCTGGCTGCTTGCGCAGGGAGATGACATCCTGCCCATTCCGGGTACGACCTGCATTGCGCATCTGGAGGACAACCTGGCGGCGTCCGGTGTCATGTTGCCGCAGGGGTGCATCGCCCGACTCGATGCGCTCATCAATCCGCGCACGGTGTCGGGCATGCGTTACAACGCCGCCGCGCTGCGCGAGGTCGGTACCGAGGAATTCGTAAGCGAGTCGCGCACGCGGGGTCCGACATCGGGCCCTTCAACCACGGAGTGACGGACATGGACACCCAAGTCGGCATCATCGGAGGCGGCCCGTCGGGCCTGTGCCTGGCCCGTCTGCTGAGCCTGGCAGGCATCCGCAGCGTCATCCTCGAGCGTCAGACCCGCGAACATGTCGAGAGCCGGATTCGCGCCGGGATCCTGGAGCAGGGCATGGCGGATCTGATGCGCCGTGCAGGCGTCGGCGAACGCATGGACCGCGAAGGACTGCTGCACGATGGCATCGTGCTCGCTTTCGACGATCGCATGGCGCGCATCGACCTGGCGTCGCTGACCGGCGGTCAGCAGGTCATGGTGTATGGGCAGACCGAGCTCACCAAGGATTTGTACGATGCGGTGCTGAAGGACGACAACATCACCGTGATCTTCGAGACGCGTGGCGTTCATCCGGTCGACTATCTGGGGGTCAAGCCGGCGATCGAGTTCGTTCGGGACGGGCGCCATGTGCGCATCGCGTGCGATTTTATCGCCGGCTGCGACGGCTACCACGGGGCCTCCCGCAGCTCGGTGCCACGCGGCATGATCACCGAATACGAGCGCATCTATCCGTTCGGCTGGCTGGGCCTGCTGTCCGATACGCCGCCGGTGCACGAGGAACTGATCTACGCGAACCACCGGCGCGGTTTTGCGCTGTGCTCGATGCGTTCGCATTCGCGCAGTCGCTACTACATCCAGGTCGGGCTCGACCAGAAGGTCGAGGACTGGTCGGACGAGCGCTTCTGGGACGAACTGCGGTGGCGTCTGCCCCCGCATGTTGCGGCGCGGATGGTCACGGGCCCGTCGATCGAGAAGAGCATCGCGCCGCTGCGCAGCTTCGTGGCCGAGCCGCTGCGCTTCGGCAAGCTGTTCCTGGTGGGCGATGCCGGCCACATCGTGCCGCCGACCGGCGCGAAGGGGCTCAATCTGGCCGCGTCCGACATGTACTACCTGTCGACCGCGCTGATCGCGCATTACAGGGAGGGTCGCAACGATCTGCTGGACCGCTATTCCGAAACGGCGTTGCGCCGGGTCTGGGCGGCGGTACGGTTCTCATGGTGGTTTACGTCGATCTCGCACAAGTTCAATGACGATCCAATCGAGCACAAGATCCAGCTCGCGGAACTCGATTACCTGATGGGTTCGAAGGCCGGGCAGACCACGATCGCCGAGAACTACGTCGGACTCCCGTTCGATCCCGATTTCAGATAGGCCGTCCGGCGTCCACGCCGTGCCTGAGCATGTCGACGATCATGTCGGCGATCCGGCCCGGCGTGTGGCCGCCCTCGCGGTACCAGATGTGTACCCAGTTCATCGCGCCGAGCAGTGTCAGGCGCAGCACGGTGCGATCCGTGTCCGGCGCGAGCGGCAGCGCGTCGATCAGATCCCGGAAAATGCGCTCGTAGGCGGCGCGGTCGGGCCGGATTCTGTCGAGCAGTTCGTGATTGCCGGTCATCGCCAGATTGTGCCCGGTCAGCCGGTCCACCGGTGAACCCTCGACGAGTCCGGATACATGCACCTCGCACGCGAGCCTAAGCCGCTGCCACGGATCGCGACCCCGGGCAGCGGCCGCCTGGACCCGGGCTGCGACGATGCGCAGCCCTTCCTGCTGCACCGACATGTAGAGCTCTTCCTTGGATTCGAAGTGGTGATACACCGAGCCCGGCAGCAATCCGACCTTGCCCGCGATGTCGCGCATCGACGTGCGATCGTAGCCGTGCTCGGAGAAGAGTTCGGCCGCGGCGTTCAGGATGATGCGGGCCCGCTCCAGCGGTTCCTCGCGGCTTCGGCTCGCCTCGGCCGCGTCACCGCCGCGGGACAGCCGCGCCGTCAGTCGCCCGCGCTCGAGTAATCGACGCTGCTTCTCGGTGAGTGCACTGGTGCCGCCGCGGGCGCCGGCCGCCAGCGCCTGCAGGCGCTTGACAGTGGTTTCGAGCCCGTGCTTCTGCCAGATGTAGCGGACGCCGGATGGCGAGATGCGCAGGCCATCGCGCCTGAGCCGCTCGGCGACGGCGGCCTGGCCGAGCTCGGGTTCGGTTTGCGCGACGTGCAGGATCGCGGCCTCGACGTTGCGGTCCGGGTCGGTTGCGGGTGGTGCGAGCGAAGGTGCTGTACTCATCGGTGCCGGTTTCGAAGGAGGGTTGGCTGCATGGCCAATGATATCGCGCGTGCGGTTCGCAGGACGTGCGCCGGGGTCGTCGATTCGACGTGCAGTGCTGACTAGTTAATTGAACAATTGTTTGACAAGTTAGTTTAGCCTCTGCTAACTTGCTCGACAGTCGCGGACGAAGAGCCGCGATCGAGCGCAGCACGCCAACCAGGAGGAAGACTGAAATGAAGAGACTCGCAATCGCGGCCGCGTTGGCCACCATGCTGTCGGCGCCGGCGATGGCCGACATCAATGTCGGCATCACGGTTTCGGCCACCGGCCCGGCCGCGGCGCTGGGACACCCGCAGCGCAATACCGTGGCGCTGCTGCCGGAGACGATGGGCGGCGAGAAGGTCAATTACATCGTGCTGGACGACGCGACCGACCCGACTGCAGCCTCCCGCAATGCGGCGCGCCTGATCGAGGAGAGCAAGGTAGACGTGCTGGTGGGGTCGTCCACCGTGTCGAACACGCTGGCGGTCACCGAGGTCGCGGTCGAGCACCGTACCCCGCTGATGGCACTCGCGCCGGTCGTGCTGCCGCAGGACAAGGGTCACTGGGTGTTCAGCATGCCGCAGAACAATCTGCTGATGGCCGGCGCGATCGCCGAGGACATGGTGGCGCACGGCGTGAAGACGGTCGGCGTGATCGGTTTCGCCGATCCCTACGGTGAGAGCTTTCTGGGTGCGATGCGGACGGTGTCCGAGCAGAAGGGGCTCACGATCTCGATTGCCGAGAAATTCAACCGTGCCGATACGTCGGTACTGGGTCAGGCGGTCAAGCTGGTCGGGGCGAAACCGGATGCGATCCTGATCGTCGCATCGGGCGCGCCGGCCGCACTGCCGCATGCGACGCTGGTCGAGCGCGGTTTCAAGGGCCGCATCTACCAGACCCATGGTGCGATCGGGCGTGACGTGCTGCGCGTCGGCGGCGCGGCGCTCGAAGGCGGTATCTTCGTCAGCGGCCCGATCATCGTCGGCGAGCAGCTTGCGGACGACCATCCGTCCAGGCAGGCGATCATCGACTATGTGCGTCGCTACGAGGAGCGCAATGGTGCCGGGTCCATGGGTCCGCAGGGCGGGCATCTGTGGGATGCGATCGCGCTGATCGCCGCGGCGGTCCCGGTCGCCAAGGAAAAGGCCCAGCCGGGTACGCCGGAGTTCCGTGTCGCGCTGCGTGATGCGATCGAAGCGTCCAGGGACGTGGTCGGCGTGCATGGCGTGTTCAACATGTCGCCGGAAGACCATTTCGGCCATGATGAGCGTGCGCGCGTGCTGGTCGAGGTGCGCAACGGGGCCTATCAGGTGATCGGACACTGAACGACGAGCGATACGGAGGCGGCCCGCATTGCGGGAGCACCTCGAAGCGAATCAATGCCTGGCACCAGCACAGGCATGAGCCCGGGAGGTTGAAGGCCATGGAGACAGTGATACGCGATGCCAGCCGGCTGTTTGCCGAGCCGGTCGTGGAGATGGACGTTCGGGCCGACGGGGCGCGCATCCTGCGCTCGGCCATGCCGCTCGCCGATCGCTATGCGCGCTGCGTCGGGGAGTGGCTCGAGCATTGGGCCCGGGCCGAACCGGAGGCGCTGTTTCTGGCCGAGCGCGGTCCGGACGATCGCTGGATCGAACTGAGCTACGGGGAGGCCCGGCGGCGGGTCGTGGCCATCGCCACCTGGTTGCTGGGCCGGAATCTGTCGCCCGAGCGCCCGGTAGCGATCCTGTCGGACAATTCCATCGAGCACGCGCTGCTGATGCTGGCCGCGATGCACATCGGCGTGCCGTCGTGCGCGATCTCGTCCGGCAATTCGTTGATGTCGAGAGATTTCGCCAAGCTCAGGGGCAACATCGAGCTGCTCCGACCGGGTGTCATATACGCGGACCCGATTGAACGCTTCGAGCCGGCGCTCGCGGCGATCTCCGACCTCTACGACGGTATCGTCGTGGCCGGGGGCCGAAGCGCGTTGGCCGGCGACCATACGCCGTTCGCGTCGATCGAAACCGGGTCGGACGAGGCGGCGGTGATGGCCGCGTTCGCTCGGGTCACACCCGATACGATAGGCAAGTTTCTGTTCACGTCCGGCTCGGTGGGCACGCCCAAGGCGGTGATCAACACGCATCGCATGATGTGTTCCAACCAGCTCGCAAAGGAGATGGTGTGGCCCTTCCTGGCCGAGAACCGGCCGGTTCTTGTGGAATGGCTGCCGTGGAGCCACACCTTCGGCAGCAACCACAACCTGAACATGGTCCTGCGCTGGGGCGGCACCATTTACATCGACGACGGCAAGCCCGCTCCGGGTCTGCTCGAAAAGACCGTGCGCAATCTGAAGGAGATCTCGCCGACGGTCTATTTCAACGTGCCGCGCGCCTACGACATGCTGGTGCCGTTGCTGCGCGAGGATGTGCAGTTGCGCGAGCGCTTCTTCCACCGCATGAACCTGATCTTCTATGCGGGCGCGGCGCTGCCGCAGCACCTTTGGGCCGCGCTCGAGGAGTTGTCGGAACAGACCATCGGCACCAGGGTGATCATGGTGTCGTCCTGGGGTTCGACCGAGACCGCGCCGATGTGCACCGACTGTCATTTTCCGGCGGTGCGCTCCGGGGTCATCGGTGTGCCGATCCCGGGCACCGAGCTGAAGCTGTTGCCGGTCGCCGACAAGCTCGAGGTCAGGGTCAAGGGGCCGAACGTGTTTCCGGGCTACTGGAAGCAGCCGGAGCTGAGCCGCGATGCGTTCGATGAAGAGGGCTACTACATGATCGGCGATGCGGTCGAGTTCGTCGATGCCGGGCATCCCGAGCAGGGTCTGCTGTTCGACGGGCGTGTCGGCGAGGACTTCAAGCTGCTGACCGGCACCTGGGTGCATGTGGGTTCGCTGCGGGTCAAGGGCATCGACGCGCTGAAACCAGTCGCGCAGGACATCGTCGTGACCGGTCACGACCTCGACGAAGTCGGTTTCCTGGTCTTCCCGAACATCCCGCAGTGCCGGGCCCTGTGCCCGGGTCTGCCGCCGGATGCCTCGGTCGAGGAGGTGTTGTCGAATCCGGCGGTGGTCAACCGGGTGCGCCAGGGCATGGCGATGATGATGCAGGCCGGCGGCGGATCATCGACCTATCCCGCACGCGTGATGCTGATGGCCGAACAGCCATCGGTCGAGGCCGGCGAGATCACGGACAAGGGTTACATCAACCAGCGCATCGTGCGCACCCGGCGTGCGGATCTGGTCGACTTTCTGTATTCCGACGTGCCGGACAAGAGCATCATCAGCGTGCATGCGGCGACCGGCCCGGCACACAAGGCCTGAACCAACGAGCGGGACACACGAACATGAACGAGCAACTCGTCACGACGTCCTTCGACGGCGCGATCTACACGTTGACGCTGAACCGGCCCGAAAAGCGCAATGCGGTCAGCGACCGCCTGCTGGCCGCGCTCGAGGGTGCGCTGGTCGCGACCCCCGAAGGCTGCCGCGTCATCATTCTCGCGGGTGCCGGCGAACATTTCTGCGCCGGACTGGATCTTTCCGAGCATCAGCACCGCGAGCCCTTCGGCGTGATGCTGCACTCGCGCGGCTGGCACCGGATCTTCGACCGGATCCAGAACGGCGGGATTCCGGTGGTCACGGCGATGCAGGGCGCAGTCATCGGCGGCGGACTGGAGCTGGCCAGCGCGACCCATGTGCGCATCGCCGAACCGAACACGATCTACCAGTTGCCGGAAGGGCGGCACGGCATCTTCGTCGGCGGTGGCGCGTCGGTGCGTGTCGCCAAGCTGATCGGCCCGGGGCGCATGTGCGAGATGATGCTGACCGGGCGTATTCTCGATGCCGACGAGGGGCAGCGCCTGGGCCTGTCGCACTACGTGGTCGGACCGGGCGAGTCGCTCGCGAAAGCGCAGCAACTGGCGGCACGGATCGCCGAGAACGCGCCGATGGCCAACTGGGCGATGGTCAGCGCGATTTCGCGTATCGACAACATGGCCTCGGACGACGGCCTGTTCGTCGAGTCCTTGACCGCGGCGCTGACCCAGACCAGCCCCGAGGTCGCCGAACGCATCGGACATTTCCTGAAACGCAAGGGCAAGGGGCCGCAGACATGAACTCGAACGACTACGCCGCGTCGGAAGCGGCGGCGCTGACCGGCGCCTACGACGACATCTGGCTGGTGGCCGGCCAGCGCACCCCGTTCGAGGACTACAATGGGCTGCTGCGCGACGTTTCGCCGACCGATCTGGGCATCTTCGCGGCGCGGGCGCTGTTCGAGCGCAGCGGCATTGCGGCGGGCGAGGTCGGTGCGATCGTAGCCGGCAACATGGCCCAGTCGAGCTTCGATGCGTATTTCCTGCCGCGCCACATCGGCCTGTATGCCGGCGTGAATCCGGCGGTGCCGGCGGTGCTGGTGCAGCGCCTGTGTGGCACCGGCTTCGAAACCATCCTGACTGCGGCCGACCAGATCACGCTGGGCAAGGCGCGGGTGGTGTTGTGCGTCGGTACCGAGTCGATGTCGCGCAACCCCGTGGCGGCCTATACGCACCGCTCCGGCTTCCGCATGGGTCAGGTCGAGTTCAAGGATTTCCTGTGGGAGGCGACCAAGGACACAGCGCCCGGCGACAGTATGGGCGATACCGCCGAAAATCTGGCGAAGCGCTACGCGATCTCGCGCGAGGAGGTCGACCGCTTCGCCGAGCGGAGTTTCGCGCGCGCCGCAACCGCGTGGGCGTCGGGCTATTTCGCTGACGAGGTCACGCCGGTCGTCAATAGCGCGTGGGCGCTCGACGGCTACAAGCCGCGCGGGCTCAAGCTCGCCGATCGGGCGCAGGTCTGCGAGCGCGACGGCCATGTCCGGCCGACCGCGTTCGACACGCTTCAGAAGCTGCGACCGGCCTTCGGCGGGGTGCAGACCGGCGGCAACAGTTCGGCGATCGTAGACGGCGCCGCCGCGGTCATCGTTGCGCACGGGGACTGGGTCCGCGCCAATGGGGTCAAGCCGCTCGCCCGCATCGTGTCCGGGGCCGTGGTCGCGGTGCCACCCGAGATCATGGGCATCGGTCCCGCGCCCGCGATCCGGGCAGCCGCGAAACGCGCCGGGCTCACGGTCGGCGAGCTCGACCGCATCGAGATCAATGAGGCCTTCGGCGCCCAGTATCTGGCATGCGAGCGCGAGCTGGGTCTCGACCTCGACAAGGTCAATGTCAATGGCGGCGCGATCGCGATCGGCCATCCGCTCGGCGCCTCCGGGGTGCGTCTGACGATGACCGTGGCGCGCGAACTGGCGCGCAGCGGCTTGCGTCATGGCGTGTCGTCGGCCTGTGCCGGGGGTGGTCAGGGGGTCGCGATCGTGGTCGAACAGGCCGGCTGACGGAGTGCGGACATGAGATTCGACGACAGCACTTTCATCGTCACCGGTGGCGCGTCCGGTCTGGGTGAAGCGACCGTGCGCGCGCTGCATCGCGCCGGCGCCCGGGTCGTCATCGCCGACCTGAATCAATCGCTCGGCCAGGCGCTCGTCGCCGACCTGGGCGAGCGGACCGTCTTCCAGCGCACCGACGTGACCGACGAGGTCCAGGCGCAGGCCTGCGTGGACCGGGCACGGTCGACGTTTGGCGGGCTGCAGGGTCTGGTCAATTGTGCCGGCATAGGCGACGCGGCCAAGGTGCTCGGGCGCGAGGGGGCCATGCCGCTGGCGGGCTTCGCGAGGGTCGTGAAGGTCAATCTGACCGGCACCTTCAACATGATCCGTGTGGCAGCGGAAGCGATGGCCAAGGGCGAGCCGCAGGCCGATGGGGAGCGCGGCGTCATCATCAACACCGCGTCGGTCGCCGCCTATGAGGGGCAGGTCGGCCAGGCCGCTTATGCCGCGTCCAAGGGCGGCATCGTGGCGATGACCCTGCCGATCGCGCGCGAGCTCGCGCGTTGCGGCATCCGTGTAATCACGATCGCGCCAGGACTGTTTCTTACGCCGATGATGCACACGCTGCCACCCGATGTGCAGCGCTCGCTCGGCGAGGCGGTGCCGTTTCCGCAGCGGCTGGGTCAACCGTCCGAGTTCGCGAAGCTCGCCTGCAGCATCATCGACAACGTGATGATCAACGGCGAGACCATCCGTCTCGACGGCGCGATCCGGCTCGGGCCGCACTGACCCGGATCCCGGTAACAGGCCAATGCCGACGCGTGTACGGCGCGTGTGGCCGATCGATCGACTTATCAGGAGCGAAGCTCATGGCCCGCAGCAACTTCCACCGGATGCGCATCGCATTCAGCGACTGCGATCCGGCCGAAATCGTATTCTTTGCGAACTACTTCAAATGGTTCGATACCGCCAGCCGGGAGTTTTTCACCGCGTGCGGCGTGCCGAGCTGGCGCCAGACGAAGGCCGAGCGCGGCATCATCGGCTGTCCTCTGGTCGATGCGCAGGCCAGGTTCATCAGTTCGGCGACCTATGGCGAGGACATCGAGATCGAGTCCTCGGTCGCGACCTGGAACACCAAGAGCTTCGTGATGCGTCACGTCGCGCGGCGCGGTGACACCGTACTGTGCGAAGGGCGGGAGGTGCGGGTGTTCGCGATCCAGGATCCGGAGGATCCGATCCGGATCAAGGCCATCCCGATCCCCGAGGACATCCGCGCCGCGTGCGAGTGAGCATATCGATACTGGAACAGCCGACATGACCGAATACGTCGCCCCGCTGCGTGACATGCAGTTCATCCTGTCCGAGGTGGCGGGACTGGAAACCATCGCGGCCTTGCCCGGGTGCGAGGAGGCGAGCGCCGATGTGGTCGGTGCGATCCTCGACGAGGCCGGCAAGTTCGCGGCTGGCGTGCTGGCGCCGATCAACCGGCAGGGCGATGTCGAGGGTTGCCGCCTGGACGGACATGGCCGGGTGCACACGCCGTCCGGCTGGCAGTCGGCCTATGCGCAATTTTGCGATGCCGGCTGGTTGGGTCTGTCGCTGCCACAGGCGTTCGGCGGCCAGGGCCTGCCGAAGGTCGTGTCCACGCCGGTGTGGGAGATGTGGTTCTCGACCAACATGGCCTTCACGATGCTGCCGCAGCTCAATGTCAGCCAGGCCGAGGCCCTGCAGATCGCCGCGAGCGACGAGCAGAAGGCCCTGTGGCTGCACAAGGTGGTCAGCGGCGAATGGGGCAGTACGATGAACCTGACCGAACCACAGGCGGGTTCGGATCTCGCTGCGACCCGCACCCGGGCCGAACCGACGCCGGACGGCAGCTACCGGCTGTTCGGGCAGAAGATCTACATTTCCTACGGTGAGCACGAGCTGACACCCAACATCGTGCATCTGGTGCTCGCGCGCCTGCCGGACGCGCCCGAAGGCGTGAAGGGCCTGTCGCTGTTCATCGTGCCCAAGTTCCTCGTGAACACGGACGGGGAACTCGGCGCGCGCAACGACGTGCGCTGCATCTCGCTCGAGCACAAGATGGGCATTCACGGTAGCCCCACCTGCACGATGAGCTACGGAGAGGCGGGCGGCGCGATCGGCTATCTGGTCGGGCAGCCCAGCCGTGGCCTCGAAACGATGTTCATCATGATGAACGAGGCGCGCTTCGGAGTCGGTGTGCAGGGGGTCGGGCTGGCCGAGCGTGCCTACCAGTATGCGCTGGCCTACGCGCGTGAGCGTGTGCAGGGACGCAACGCGGTGACCGGCGCGAGCGGCGACGCGATCATCGAGCATCCCGACGTGAAGCGCATGCTGCTGTCGATGCGCGCAAGGGTCATGGCGATGCGCACCTTGCTCTACACCGCGGCCGGCTGGTTCGACATCGCCCACCATCATCCCGACGCCGCCGTGGCCGAGCGGCACCGCCGCCTCGTCGACCTGTTGATGCCGGTCGCCAAGGGCTGGTGCACCGAAGTCGGCAACGATGTCTGCGACGACGCGATCCAGGTCTTTGGCGGCATGGGCTTCGTCGAGGAGACCGGCATCGCGCAGTACTTCAGGGATGCACGCATCATCACGATCTACGAGGGCACGACCGGCATACAGGCGAACGATCTGGTCGGGCGCAAGATCCTGCGCGAGGGTGGCGACACGATGCGCGAACTGATCGCCGAGATCCGTGCAGATGCCGCGCGGCTGCGGGATCATGATGTGCTGGCCGAACTGGCCGAACTGGCCGGACGTCTGGAACGGCAGGTCGACCATCTGGCGCGCGCACTGGACTGGCTGCTCGAGAACGGGCGGGATGCGCCGGCCGACGTGCTCGCCGGGGCGGTGCCCTTTCTGCACCTGCTCGGTACCGTGTGCGGCGGGTGGCAGTTGTGCCGGCTGGCGTGTCGCGCGCACGAATGCCTGACCACCGGCGGCGCCGGCGATGCCGTGTATCTTGCCGGCCTGGTGCGACTGGCCGGCTTCTACATGGCTGCGGAAGCCACCCGCAGCGCGGGTCTGGCCGACACCGTGTGCGAGGCGGGATGCTGCGTCAGCGAATTCCAGGCATCGGACCTCTGAGCGCGGTGGCCGGGTCGCGCCGGCGTGCGATTGTTCAGGCCGCCGCCCGGGCCTCGTGCAGATGCACTTCCCGTTGCGGGAACGGAATCGTGACGCCCTCCTGGTCGAACGCCATCTTGATCTTCTCGAGCAGGTCCGCGCGCACGGTCCAGAAATCCTCGGTCTTCACCCATGGACGGACGTTGATGTTGACGCTGCTGTCGGCGAGTTCCCCCAGTGCGACCAGCGGTTCCGGATCGGTCAGCACGCGCGCGTCCTCGGACAGGATGCGGCCGATGATGCCCTTGGCTTTGCCGATGTCGTCGCCGTAGCTGATGCCCAACACCAGATCGATCCGGCGCGTCGGCTTCGCGTTGAAATTGATGATCACGCCGTTGGAGATCTGCCCGTTGGGCACGATGATCTGACGGTTGTCGGGCGTGCGCATCACCGTCGAGAAGATGCGGATCTCCTCGGCAACGCCACTGATGCCACCGGCCTCGATGAAGTCCCCGACCCGGAACGGGCG
The DNA here is from genome assembly GCF_048158365.1 of Denitraticella aggregata. NCBI lineage: Bacteria > Pseudomonadati > Pseudomonadota > Betaproteobacteria > Rhodocyclales > Zoogloeaceae > Denitraticella > Denitraticella aggregata. The sequence goes on from NZ_JBLLNL010000010.1 coordinate 93,860, forward strand.
ATAGACGATCAGCATCACGCCAGCGGCGAAGTTTGACAGCGAGTCGCGCAAGGCCAGGCCGACCGCGAGACCGGCGGCACCGAACACGGCCAGCATCGACGTGGTCGGTACGCCCAGTTTGTCCAGCGCGGCGATGATGACGGCCGCGAGCAGAACCGTGTGCATGATGTTGCCAAGAAACTGGACCAGCATCACGTCCACCTTGGCGCGCGTCATCAGCTTGCGGATGACGCCGACGAGCCGATCGACAATCCATTTTCCGACCAGCCAGATCCCGATCGCGGTCAGGATGCGAATGCTCCAGGGGAGCAGGTAGAGGTCGATGAATCCGGGTTGATTGATCAGCGCGATCGGGTCCATGGGCAGGGCTCCTGTCTGTAATGGTTCGGGGTGTCCGGTTAATGCGCCCGGGCGTGCAGAACACGCCGCGTCGCAGCGCGTGCATGCAGGCGAGGGCTTTGTTCTCGCTCTGAGCCCGGCGCGAGCCGGACCTTACCCTTCGACTATTGCTGCATTGCCGCAGAAATGCAAGTCCCTAGGAGGCTGTCGGACTTGAGGCTGATCTACTGCGCCGGAGGGAGAAGCGGTCCATATCTGCCCGATTTTTCGTTGCATAGAACCACTATGCGCCTCAAAATCGACCAGATCTGTCCTCGCTTTCCCACCCGGCTCATGACGATCGCTCAAGTCCGACAGCCTCCTAGTGGCGGTGATGCCGCCAGCGCTGCACGGATCCTCTGGTCGTGTCCGTACACATCCGGGCGGAACGCCACGCTGCCGTCGGCGGCGATGTCGGCGGTCCAGTAGGCGATCAAAACCGGTATCGGGCGGGTCAGGTTGAAGTTGCGCGTGCGACCGCTGCCGAGCAGTTCGTCCACCCGTTCGCGCTGGTTGCCGGCCCCGTCCTCGACCAGCAGGCCGACCAGATCCATCGCGCTCTCGACCCGCACGCAGCCGGAACTGAAAGCCCGCTGTTGGCGGGCGAAAAGGCTCTGGCTGGGCGTGTCGTGCAGGTACACATGGAAGGGGTTGGGGAAGCGGATCGCGACGCGTCCAAGCGCATTGTCCGGGCCGGCATCCTGTCGCAGCATGACCGCTCCGGGTCTGTCCCAGTCGACCGCGTAGGGCGACAACTCGTTGCCGCTGTGGTCGAGCACACGGATGTTGTTGCGCGCAAGGTATGTGATGTCGCGACGGATCTCCGGAAGCTTGTCGTTGCGCAGAATCGTCGGCGGCACCGTCCAGGTCGGATTGAGCGTCAGATGCGTGATCTCGGATCGCAGCAATGGCGTCGCGCGATTGGGCCGACCCACCTGTGCGCGGGTTTCCCAGATCTGCACGCCGTTGCGGAAATAGGCTATTCGCGCCCCGGCCACATCCACCAGCACGTAGGTGTTCGGGGTGTCATGGGCGAACCAGCGCATGCGCTCCAGATTGACCCGCAATCGATCCAGGCGCTGTGCAGGCGACAGGTTGAGGGCGTCGAGCGTCGCGGGACCGACGATGCCGTCGGCCTCCAGATTGTGCAGTCGCTGGAATGCGCGCACCGCCTCGACCAGCACGGCGTCGTATCGCTGCGGCTCGCCCGGTTGATGTCCCTGATCGGATGGCGTGTCGAAGAGCCGGTGGCGCAGCAACGGAACGCGCGAATCGACCATGCCTTCCCGCAGGAAACGACCCTCCGGAATCGCCTGCCAGTCCGGCGGCAGCGGCTGCGAACGCAGATCGGCCAGCGCCGCGCGCAAGCCGCGATAGCGCGCCTGAGACGGGCGTGCCCGATCGAAGCTTCCGGCCACGTCTTCAAGGCCGGCCTGGGCCTGCATGACGATCCGCTCGCGTCTGATCCTCGAGTCGCTTGCGGGTCGGAAGTGCCAGTGCGGTTCGACCACGGAAGGATCGAGTCGCCCGAAACTCAGATCGTGCAGCGCACGCAGATAGGCGGCCGTTGCCAGCATGTCGGCGCAGGCATCGTCGATCGGGGTGGTGGCGCGGGACGCGCCCCGCGCACGGCTTGCGTGGGTCCGCAGGCGTGCGACCGCGTACAGATCGGGGTCGAGTCCGTCGTCCCGCAGGCTCTCGAGGGCATCGATCAAAGCCTCCAACCGATGCGGTGCGCTCCAGGCAGGGGCATGGTCACGCTGTGCGTAGAACCACGCGACGTCTTCGAGGAGCGGACCGACGCGCGGCGCTCGGATTGACGCGTCCTGGCCCTGGCGCTCCACAAGCGCGGCCGCGATGGACGCCCGTACCGCGTCGTTGCCACGATCCGCCGCGCCGGCGAGACCGGTCAGGCAAAGCATCAGCAGGACCAGAAAGACTTTGGATTGGAACAATTATTTTTTCTCCGGGCAATGCACTGCTAAGATAGCGCGCAAGTTGAGCGCCCACCGTTGATGGACCGCAGGCATCGCGATCCTGTTCCCATAAGCGAAGTCGGTTTGGAATGCCAGTGAGGCATCCCTCAAAGTGAATTCCGGGCGCTTGGCTTCTTGTTCGTTAGACAAGGGGAAGAATACCGTATGATGAAGACATTTCGGCGGCTCGTCGCGGCCGCAGGCGTGGCTGCTGCGTGCCTGAATCCGGCGTATGCGTCCGAAGCGGGCGATTACATGTTGATCGATTCTCTGGCTCGCCAGGCGCCGGCGCTGGAACGCCAGGTGCTCGGTCTGGCGGTTTCGGCGATGCAATGCGCGGTGCGCAGCGGCATGGAGCCGGCGGAACGGCTGGCCGTAATCGATTTCTCCAAGCCGTCGTCCGAACAGCGGCTGTGGATCTTCGATCTGCGCCGAAACAGGTTGCTGCTCGAGGATTTCGTCGCGCACGGCCAGAACTCGGGCGAGAACTTCGCCACCGCGTTTTCGAACACGGTCGGCAGTCATCAGTCCAGCCTCGGCCTGTTCCGCACGCAGGAGAGCTATTTCGGGCGTCATGGCTATTCGCTCCGGATGGACGGTCTCGAACCGGGCGTCAACGACCGGGCGCGCGAACGCGCGATCGTCATTCACGCAGCCGACTACGTCGATCCGACCTGGGTCGAGCGTCAGGGACGCATCGGGCGCAGTCAGGGCTGTCCCGCGGTGCGTCCCGAGATCGCGAAGGCGGTCGTCGATAGCCTCAAGGGCGGACAGTTCATGTTCTCCTATTACCCGGACCGTGAGTGGCTGCAGACGTCGGCCTACGTGAACTGCCAGCCCGATCGCGTCGCAAGCATCATCGCGCCACTGCGCGGCGGAGAGGGTTGAGGTACGTCGGAGGGGGTTGAGATACTTTTGCGCTTCCGTGCAGCAGTTCCGCTCTGGTCTCACGAATCTCCTTGATTCCGCTGCTGGCCTCGCCTAGAGTGGAATCGTCGGGCGCGCAGTGGAAGCCCAAACATGGAGGGTGCTGAATGATCAAGCGCGTTGCTGCTTTGCTGGCCGTGATGTTCGCCGTCGGATCTGCCTCCGCAATGGCATGTTCCACTGACAAGGGAAAACTTCTGGACGGCAAGACTGATTCGGGTCAGATGAGCACGCCAGGTACCAAGATCTGATATGACTCGTTGAAAAAACTCGTTGTTTCCATGTAAAAAAGGCGGCTGGGAGGCCGCCTTTCCAGTCTACGGCGACGGATCCGGGCGTTCCCGTCCGGACTCGTCGCCAGGAGATTCAGCGTCCGGCGCGCAGTGCCTGTAGCAGTTTCTGACCGGCCCGTCCGTCGGCTTCCAGCCCCAGGCCGGGTTGCAGTTCGGCGATCGCGGCGCGCGTGTTGGCGCCGATGATGCCGTCGACGTCGCCGATGTCGTAGCCGCGTTCGATCAGAAGGGTCTGGATCTCGCGGCGCTCGACCCTCGAAAGGCCCGGATCGTCGGTGGGCCACGCGGCAACGAAAGGCCCCTTGCCGCGCAAGCGGTCGGACAGGTGCGCGATCGCGAGCGCATAACTCTCGGCCGCATTGTAGGAGAACAGCGCGTCGAAGTTGCGCAGGACCAGGAAGGCCGGCCCCTGCGGTCCGGCCGGTAGCAGCAGGCCTGCCGGGGTGGCCGATGTCTGGATCGGCGAACCATCGATCTGTTTCAGGCCGGCGGTGACCCAGGCGGACAGCGGCTGCTTGTTGCGCCGGCCCGCCTGCGACGTGTCGAGTCCGCGCGGCAGCTGCACCTCGAAGCCCCACGGCTGTCCGGTGCGCCAGCCGGACTGCTTCAGATAGTTCGCGGTGGAGGCAAGCGCGTCGGGCACACTACCCATCAGGTCACGCCGACCGTCCCCATCGAAGTCGACCGCGATCCGGTCGAAGGTAGAGGGCATGAACTGGGTGTGACCGAAGGCGCCCGCCCAGGACCCGAACAGTGCGTCCGGGTCGATATGGCCCTGTTCCAGAATCTTCAGCGTGGTGAAGAACTCTCCCCGGAAGAAGCTTTGGCGTCGGCCGATGCAGGACAGCGTCGCGAGCGAACCGACCACCGGTCTGCGGCCGAAGGTGCGCCCGTAGTTCGACTCCACGCCCCAGATCGCGACCACGGTTTCGGCGTCGACGCCGAACTCTGCCTCGATGCGGCGCAAGGTGTCGCGCCACTGATCCATCATTGCGAGTCCGTCGGCGACCCGTTCATCGTCGACCAGGCCGGCCATGTAGTCCCAGATCGGCGTACGGAACTCGGGCTGATGTTCGAGCAGTGCGATCACCCCCATGTCCGGCGCCAACCCGGCGGTGTGCGTGTCGAAGGTCGTGACGGCTATCCCGCGTGACGGCGCCTCGCGTCGCAGTTCGGCCAGGCATTGGTCGAAGCCTTCCTGGGCCACGGCCGGTAGCGGGGCCAGTGCGACCGACAGCGCGAGCACCAGCGGACGCAAGGATGAGCGGGATGGGTTACGGAATGCCATTGTCTGGTTTGTCTGCGCAGGTTGAATCGGGAACCTCATGGTACGACAAATGTCGGTTTGCGGAGATAATCCGGGTAAAGTGACATCGCGGTCGGTCGGGAAGCGGCGAACAGGAAAAGAATGAGAACAGCGACATCAGGGGGCGTTCGCCTCGGGCTCTGGGCGGGTTTCGGCCTCGTGGCCGCATTGCTCGTGCTGCTGATGATCCAGGTGGACCGTCAATGGCAGCGCATGAGCGAGATGACCCGAATCATGCAGGAGCAGTCCGAGGACATCCGGCGCACACGTGGCCTGCTGCGCAACCTGGAGCAGAGCCTGCGCGCCGGCGAATTCGCCGGTTTCGATGCGTCCACGCACGATGCACGGATGGCCACGGGGGGGCCGGACGCGTTCGACCGGGCCCGCCGTGCGGCGGCGCGGGAAGACTATGCGAGCGGCGACTGGCTGATGCTGGCTTTCGGCACCGGGCTGCGAACCCTCACGCCGCTGGTGTCGGCCGATGCCTATGCGAGCGAGGTGCAGGGTTACATCATCGAGTCCCTGCTGGTGCGGGACCCGGACAGTCTGGAGTGGCGCGGACTGCTTGCCGAGGACTGGTCGGTGACCGACGACGGCCTGACGATCACCTTCAGGCTGCGCCGGGACGTGAATTTCTCGGACGGCGAACCCTTGACCGCACACGATGTGGCGTTCACGTTCGAGTTCATAATGAGCGAGGTGATCGCCGCGCCGCGCAGTCGTGCCTATCTGAGTCGGATCGAGAGGGTGACGGCGCTGGATGACCACACGGTCGAGTTCGTGTTCGGTGAACCGTATTTCAACAGTCTGCAACTTGCCGGCACTCTTCAAATCCTGCCGGCGCATTTCTACCGCCGCTTTCTGGACGATCCGCGCACCTTCAACGAAAGCCGCGGCCTGCTGCTGGGCTCCGGTCCCTATCGGCTGAGCGATCCCGAGAACTGGACACCGGACCTGGGCCGTGTGGAACTCGAGCGCAATCCGCGCTACTGGGGTCCGGTCGATCCGTCCTTCGACCGCATCTTGTGGCGGGTGATCGAGAACGACAGCGCGCGGCTGACCACTTTTCGCAATCAGGACATCGACCTCTACGGCGCGCGCCCGCGCGAATTCCAGCAGCTTCTGGACGATGCCGGGCTGACCGAACGGGCGCGGCATTTCGAGTACATGAGCCCGACCGCCGGCTACAGTTACATCGCATGGAATCAGGAGCGGGGCGGTCAGCCGACCATTTTTGCCGATGCGCGGGTGCGCCGCGCGATGTCCTACCTGACCGATGTCGGTCGGGTCATCGACGAGGTGCTGCTCGGCTATGCTGAGCCTGCGGTGAGTCCGTTCAGCCCCCGTTCGCCGCAGCACGACCCGGCCAACACGCCGATCCCTTTCGACCTGGAGCGCGCGCGCGCGCTGCTCGTCGAGGCAGGGTTCGAGGACCGTAACGGCGACGGCATCCTGCAGGGGCCGGATGGAGGCAATGTCGAGTTCGAGTTGACCTTTTTCCAGGACAACGAGGACACGCGGCGCATGGTGCTGTTCCTGCGCGATCTGTATGCGCGGGCCGGTATCGTGATGCGGCCACGGCCGACCGAATGGTCGGTGATGCTCGATAATCTGCGGCAGAAGGACTTCGATGCGATTACGCTGGGCTGGACCTCGGGTATCGAGATCGACATCTTCCAGATGTTCCATTCGACCCAGGCGGTCGAAGGTGGCGACAATTTCATCAGTTTCCGCAACCCGGAGCTCGATCGCCTGATCGACACCGCGCGGGCCGAGGTGGACGAGGACAAGCGGATGCGGCTGTGGCACGAGGCCGAGCGGGTGCTGGTCGAGGATCAGCCCTACACCTTCCTGTTCCGGCGCAACACGCTGGCCTTCGTGGACCGGCGCATCGAGAACCTGGAGAACACCGCGCTCGGCCTCAACCTGATGGCGGTGCCGGTCGAGGTCTTCGTGCCGATCGCGCAGCAGCGTCGGCGCTGAGTCCGCGGAGCGCGCCATTTAATGCTCATCTATCTGCTCCGCCGGGCTGCCCTGATGGTGCCGACGCTGCTCGGCATCACGCTGGTGGTGTTCGTCGTGATGGCGGCAGCCCCGGGCGGCATCAGCGCACAATCGCTGGTCGATGGCACCGATCTCGAGCCGGAGACCCGCCAGGCACTCGAGGACTACTACAACCGCCTGTATGGCCTGGACCAGCCGCCGCCGGTGCAGTATCTGCGCTGGCTGAACAATATCTCGCCGATCGGTCTGGTGCGTGAACCGGATGGCAGCCTGGGGGCTTTCTCGCTGTGGAAGGGGCCGGACCTGGGTGTGAGCTTCCGCTACGGACGACCGGTCACCGATTTGCTCGCCGAGCGGCTGCCGATCACGCTGTTGCTCAACCTGTTGTCGATTCCGCTGATCTATGCAGTTTCGATCGCGATCGGGGTGCAGGCGGCGCGCGCTCGGGGCGGGCGTTTCGACGTCGCGTCGAACGTGTTCCTGCTTGGCCTGTGGTCGGTCCCGACGATGCTGGCCGGGGTGCTGTTCATTGGTTTCTTTGCGTCCGAGCAGTACTGGCGCTGGTTTCCGACCGCAGGTCTGGTGCGGCGCGAGGCGGTCGATCAGACCTTTCTGCCCTGGCTGGGCAGCGGCGCGGACCTGACCTTGATGTTCGTCGCGGTCGGCATCATGACGACCCTGCTCGTATGGGCCACGGCGCGGGCCCCGCAACGCGCGTTGCGGCTCGGTGGTGCCGCGGTGGGTACCATGCTCGGCTATCTGATGGCGGCCGAACTCCAGGGGGCGACGCCGGGCGTGCTGCATGGCGTACTCGGCGCGACCGGCGCGCTGCTGTGCGCCGGGCTGGCCGGCCTGCAGAGCGCCTTCCTGCGCATCGGATTCGCGGGCGGGGTGGGATTGGGGTTGGGCATTGGTCTCGCGCGGATGTCCGGTGTCGAGATCGTGCAAGGCGGCTATCTGTTCGACCGGGCCTGGCACCTGGTGCTGCCGGTCATCGCGCTGTCGTACGGCGGGCTCGCCTTTCTGGCCAAGCTGACCCGCTCGTCGCTGCTCGAGAACCTCGCAGCCGACTATGCCCGTACCGCACGTGCCAAGGGTGTGGACGAGGAAACCGTGTTGTGGCGGCACGTGTTCCGCAACTCGCTGCTGCCGCTGATCACGGTGTCGGCGACACTGCTGCCCAGCCTGCTGGCCGGATCGGTGATCGTCGAGAGCATCTTCAGCATCGACGGCATGGGCAAGCTCGCGGTCGAGGCGGTGCAGACGCGCGATCGCGAGCTGGTGCTGTCGGTCACGCTGATCTCGGGGCTGCTGACGCTCGCCGGCTATCTGCTGGCCGACATCGCCTACGCGATCGCCGATCCGAGGGTGAGCTATGACTGACAGCGCCGCATCCGCCAAGGTCGACCAGCGCTCGCGGCCGTGGTCGCGGCAGGTGCTCGGTGCGCTGCTTCGGCGCACCGGCGCGCGTATCGGTCTGGTGTGGATCTCGGTGCTGGTGCTGGTGGCGACCTTCGCCCCCTTTCTCGCGAGCAGTCATCCGCTCTACATGGTGGTCGATGGCCAGCCCAGCAGTCCGCTGCTCGCGCACCTGGCGCCCGAGGACTGGATCTGGCTGGCGGGTTTCCTGGGCGGACTGGTGCTGCTGAACCTGCCCGGGCGCTTCGGCCTGCGGCTGGCGGCGTGGTTGATCGTGGTCGGCGTGACCACGCTGCTCGCCTACGCACTGGTGAAACCACCGGTGCTGACGATCTACGAGCAGTATCGCGAACTCGAAGCGTCCGGCCGCATCGAGCGGGTGGTGCGTGCGCCGATTCCGTATTCGGCCAAGGACTATCTGCGCGATCACGGCGACACCGGCATCGAGGCGCCGCTGGCGGCCGAGCAGCGCCGCCACTGGCTGGGCACCGAGGAGAACGGCGCGGACGTGGCCGCGCGCATGATCCACGCGTCGCGCATCGCGCTGGGCATCGGCTTCATCGCGACCGGCATCGCGCTGGTGATCGGCACGCTGATCGGCGGCATGATGGGCTACTTCTCGGGCGTGGTCGACATCATCGGCATGCGCCTGGTCGAGATCTTCGAGGCTATTCCAACGTTGTTCCTGTTGCTGACCTTCGTCGCGTTCTTCGGCCGTTCCATCTACATGATGATGATCATCATCGGCATCACGTCATGGTCGGGCTATGCGCGCTATGTCCGGGCGGAGTTCCTGAAGCTGCGTGAGCAGGATTTCGTGCAGGCGGCGGTGGCCTGTGGCCTGCCGCTGTGGTCCATCCTGTTCCGCCACATGCTGCCCAATGGTCTGGCCCCGCTGCTGGTGGCGGCGAGCTTCGGCGTCGCGTCCGCGATCCTGGCCGAGGCCACGCTGAGCTTTCTCGGCCTTGGGCTGGTCGACGATCCGTCCTGGGGCCAGATGCTGAACCAGGCGGTGCAGTCTTCGACCTTCAACTGGTGGCTGGCGGTGTTCCCGGGCGGCGCAATCTTCCTGACCGTGTTTGCGTACAACCTGATCGGCGAGGCGCTGCGCGACGCGGTCGACCCGCATACCCGACGGGCCGGAGGCGCGCGGTGAAGCTGCTCGAGATCGACAACCTGGTCACTGAACTCGACGCCGACGGCAGCTGGCTGCGCGCGGTCGATGGGGTGAGCCTCGCGGTACGGCGTGGCGAGACCTTCTGCCTGGTGGGCGAGTCCGGAAGCGGCAAGTCGGTGACCGCGTTGTCGGTGATGGGCCTGCTGCCGGAGAATCGTCATCGACACCCGGGCGGGGCGGTGCGACTTTACGACGAACGGGGCGCGGTCGGCATGGCAGGCGGCGGATCGCCGGTCGTCGAGCTGCTCGATGCGGACGAAGCGACGCTGGGACGCGTGCGAGGCGGGCGGATCGGCATGATCTTCCAGGAGCCGATGACGTCGCTGAACCCGGTGCTGACGATAGGCGAGCAGCTCGACGAAGCGCTGCTGCTGCATCACCCGGACATGCAGGAGAAGGAGCGCGAACAGCGCATCGTTGCGGCGCTCGAGGAGGTCCGGATGCCAGACCCGGCCAAGCGGGTGCGCGAGTATCCGCACCGGCTGTCAGGCGGGCAGCGCCAGCGGGTCATGATCGCGATGGCGCTGATCTGCGAACCGGCCCTGCTGATCGCCGACGAACCGACCACCGCACTCGACGTCACGGTGCAGGCCGAGATCCTGAAGCTGATGCGGGATCTGCAGGCCAGTCGCGGAATGGGCATGCTGTTCATCACGCACGACTTCGGCGTGGTCGCGCAGATCGCGGATACGGTCGGCGTGATGCGCCGCGGTCAACTGGTCGAATGCGGGCCGGTCGATGAAGTATTGCGCCGGCCCCGCCATGAGTACACCCGCAGCCTGATCGCGGCGCTGCCGGAGCGCTTGCCCAGGCCGCCGCGGCATGCGCGTACCGGCGGGGAAACGCTGGTCGAACTGCGCGATCTCAAGGTGCATTTTCCGGTGCGGCAGGGCTTCATGCGCCGCGTGGTCGACCAGTTCAAGGCGGTCGACGGGGTGTCGCTGACCGTGGGGGCCGGCGAGGTGCTCGCGCTGGTGGGCGAGTCGGGATGTGGCAAGAGCACGCTTGGTCGGGCCTTGCTGAGGCTGCTTGAGCCGACCTCGGGCAGCATCCTGCTGGAAGGGCAGGACATCACGCGGCTGCCGCGTCGCGCGATGCGCGGTCTGAGACGGCGCATGCAGGTGGTTTTCCAGGATCCGGGTTCCAGCCTGAACCCGCGCCTGCCCATTTTCACCACGCTGGTCGAGCCGATGCGGGTGCATGGCATCGGGCGGGACGATGGAGAGCGCCGCGACCGTGCAGCCGAACTGCTGGAGCGGGTCGAGATGCCGACCGACAGCCTGTGGCGCTATCCGCACGAGTTTTCCGGCGGTCAGCGCCAGCGTCTGGCGATCGCACGTGCCCTGGTGCTCGAGCCGCGCTTCATGCTGTGCGATGAGATCACGTCGGCGCTCGACGTGTCGGTTCAGGCCGGCATCCTGAAGCTGCTGCGCAAGCTGGTCGATGAAGAGGGCCTGGGGATGCTGTTCATCACGCACAACATGGGTGTCGTCGAATACCTGGCCGACCGCATGGCCGTCATGAATGCGGGCAGGCTGGTCGAAAGCGGCCGGACGGACGAAGTGCTGCGGGGGCCGAAAGAGGATTACACCAGAGCACTGCTGGCCGCGGTACCGCGGCTCGACGGGGCCTTCGCAAGCAGCTGATCCTGCTGCCCCGATTCCTCACCCGTGCCAGACAAGGCGCGATCCATGAGCCGGAGTCGAGCGGTCGTGGGTCGATGTCCGGTGAGGCGACTCTACCCGAGCGCATGCCGCTGTTGCCGATCGTAGCGGCCGCGGGCCTCGCTGTCTGAGCCCGAAGGGCGAGTTCGAGGCCCGCAGCGAAGAGCGGCTTACAGCGGCAGCGCGAGTGGTAGTCGGAGCCTCACCGGACATCGACCCACGACCACCCGAGGTCAGTTTGAGATGCGTTTGTCGCGCTCGATGATCGCGTAGGCCGAGTGGTTGTGGATGGACTCGAAGTTTTCCGACTCGACCGCGAACGCGATGATCCTGGGTTCGAGATTGAGCAGACCGGCGACGTCACGCACCATGTCCTCGACGAACTTCGGATTGTCGTAGGCCCGCTCGGTGACATACTTCTCGTCCGGGCGTTTCAGCAGCCCGAACACTTCGCAGGAGGCCTGGCTCTCCACCAGCTGGACGATCTCCTCGATCCACAGATGGTCGCCGAGCTTGGCGGTCACCGTGACGTGCGAACGCTGGTTGTGGGCGCCGTAGTCGGAAATCTTCTTCGAGCACGGGCACAGGCTCGTCACCGGCACGACGACCTTCATGTCGAATTCGTAGTGGCCACCGTCGTGGATCTCGCCGGTGAAGGTGACTTCATAGTCCATCAGGCTCTGCACGCCGGACACCGGCGCCGCCTTGTTGATGAAGTACGGGAAAGTCATTTCGACATGGCCTGTCTCGGCTTCAAGGCGCTCGACCATCTCGCGCAGCATCGGCTCGAAGGACTCGACCGAGATCTCTCGCTCGCGGCTGTTCAGGATCTCGACGAAGCGCGACATGTGGGTGCCCTTGAAATTATGGGGCAGGCCGACATACATGTTGAACATCGCGACCGTATGCTGCACGCCGCCGCTGCGGTCACTGACGCGCACCGGATGACGGATGGCCTTGATCCCGACCTTGTTGATCGCGAGCTGGCGTGCGTCCGCAAAGCTCTGGACGTCGGGAATGGCGTGTGCGTCGGACGGTTTCATGTCATGTTCTCGTTGTGCTTCTGATAGTGCGGGATGCTATCAAGTCCGACAAATTTACTCAACTATTATCTCGATTGAAGGCTGCAATCGCGGCCATGATGCCCGCGCTGTCCAGGCCGACCGCCTGCAGCAGTTGCCCCTGATCGCCGTGATCTATGAAACGGTCGGGCAGACCCAGGCGCAACAGGCGCGGACGCCGCTGCATTCGTTCGACGATCCGCCCGACCTCCGCGCCCGCACCGCCGATGACCACATTCTCCTCCAGGGTCACGATGAGTTCGTGCGTACTCGCGAGTTCCCGCACACAGTTCTCGTCCATCGGCTTGACGAAGCGCATGTTGACGACCGTCGCGTCCAGCGCCTCGGCGACCTCGAGCGCCGGCGGGAGCAGGCTCCCGAACGCGAGCAAAGCGATGCAGCTGCCGGAGCGTCGCAGCTCCGCCTTGCCGATTTCGAGCGCGCGCATGTTCGCGACCGGTTTGATGCCCATGCCGCTGCCGCGCGGATAGCGCACCGCCGCCGGACCGTCGTGCATGAAGGCGGTGTACAGCATCTGACGGCATTCGTTCTCGTCGGCCGGCGTCATCACGACCAGGTTCGGGATGCAGGCGAGGTAGGACAGGTCGAAGGCGCCGTGGTGGGTGGCGCCGTCGGCACCCACCAGGCCCGCGCGGTCGATCGCGAACATCACCGGCAGGTTCTGCAATGCGATGTCGTGGATCAGCTGGTCGTAGGCGCGCTGCAGGAAGGTGGAGTAGATCGCGACCACTGGTTTCATGCCTTCGCACGCAAGGCCGGCCGCGAAGGTCAGCGCATGCTGTTCGGCGATGCTGACGTCATGATAGCGGTCCGGATACGCCTGCGCGAAGCGAACCATGCCGGAACCCTCGCGCATCGCCGGCGTAATCGCGACCAGTTTGTCGTCCGTCGCAGCCATGTCGCACAGCCAGTCGCCGAACACCTGCGTGTAGGTGGGCTTGCCTCCGCCCTTGCTTGCGGTGATGCCGGCATTGTGGTCGAACTGCGACACGCCGTGATAGAGGATTGGATCGGCCTCGGCGAGCTTGTAGCCCTGGCCCTTGCGCGTGATCAAATGCAGGAACTGCGGTCCCTTCAGCTTGCGCAGGTTCTGCAGGGTCGGAATCAGCGTGTCGAGGTCGTGGCCGTCGATCGGCCCGTAGTAGTGGAAGCCGAATTCCTCGAACAGCGTGCCCGGGGTGATGAGCCCTTTCACATGCTCTTCGACCTTGCGCGCGAAATCGAGCACCGGCGGCGCTAACCCGAGCACCTTTTCGCCGGCGCGACGCGCGGCGTTGTAGGTGCGACCGGTCATCATGCGAGCGAGGATGCGGGTCAGCGCGCCCACCGGCGGCGAGATCGACATTTCGTTGTCGTTGAGGATCACCAGCAGGTTGATGTCGCGCGTGTCCCCGGCGTTGTTGAGCGCTTCGAAGGCCATGCCGGCCGACATTGCGCCATCGCCAATGACGGCGATCGCACGTCGGTCGTCGCCCTTGTCACGGGCCGCGACCGCCATGCCCAATGCAGCCGAGATCGACGTCGATGAGTGCGCAGTGCCGAAGGTGTCGTACTCGCTCTCGCAGCGACGCGGAAAACCCGAGATTCCGCCGTAATGGCGCAGCCCGCTCATGGCTTCCCGCCGGCCGGTCAGGATCTTGTGCCCGTAGGTCTGGTGACCTACATCCCACACGATACGGTCCTCCGGTGTATCGAACACGTAGTGCAGCGCGATCGACAGCTCGACCGTGCCGAGGTTGGACGAAAGGTGGCCTCCCGTTCGGGAAACCGATTCGATCAGGAAGGCACGCAGTTCCTCCGCGAGCGTCGGCAGTTCGCAACGTTCGAGACGACGCAGGTCAAACGGGTTTTCGACGCTTTCAAGCAGCGGGTAGGCAGACATGGTGTTGCACCGGATCGGAGTCAGAATCGACGATTGACAATGAACGAGGCGAGCTCGTCGAGGCGTTGCGCACCGGCTCCGAGCGGCGCGAGAACCGCCCGGGCATCGGCGAGCAGGGAGCGGGCGAGGGCCTGCGCGTCCGTCGCCCCAAGCAGGCTGACGTAGGTGGGTTTGTTGTTTTCCGCATCCTTGCCGGCGGTCTTGCCCAGCGTTGCGGTATCGGCCTGTGCATCGAGTATGTCATCCACGACCTGAAACAGCAGGCCGATCAGCTTACCGTAACGGTCGAGTCGGTCCAGCGCGTCCGCGCCGCAGTCGCCGAGTTGGGCGCCGAGCAACACCGATGCGCGGATCAGCGCGCCCGTCTTGTGGATGTGCATGAACTCGAGTTCGGCGCGCGTGATCTCCCGTCCGACCGATGCAAGATCGATTGCCTGGCCGCCGGCCATGCCGCGCGATCCCGAGGCCCGGGCGAGCAGCGCGATCATTTCGAGCTGGGCCCTGGTGTCGGCGATGATCGGCCGTTCGGCGAGCAGTTGGAAGGCGAGGGTCTGGAGCGCGTCGCCGGTCAGCAGGGCGATTGCCTCGTCGTATTCGACATGCACGGTCGGCTTGCCGCGGCGCAGCACGTCATCGTCCATGCATGGCATGTCGTCATGCACCAGCGAGTAGGCATGAACCAGCTCGACCGCACAGGCTGCTGCATCCAGCGCCTCGGGCGCTGCGGTCACGAACTGGCCCGCCGCATGAACCAGTAACGCGCGCACGCGCTTGCCGCCGCCAAGGACCGCATAGCGCATCGCTTCGTGCAGTCGGTCGGGCGCGATCGTGGTGTCGGGCAGCGCCAGGGCGAGCGCGGATTCGGTGCGTTGCTGGATGCCGGCCATCCAGGTCTGGAAGCCGCCCTCGCTCATGCCGCGCCTCCGTCCGCATCCCTGGCCGTCAAAACGTCGCCCTCGAGTTGCAGTAGCTTCTGCTCCGCGGACTGAAGCGTATTCTGACAATACTTCAGCAGCCCGACTCCGCGCTGATAGCGTTCCAGGGATTCCTCCAGCGTGATCGTGCCGGCTTCCATCTCCTGGACGATGCGCTCGAGCTCGGAAATGGCCGATTCGAAGGATTTTGGCGAACTGGCCGTTTTTGTCATGGTCTGCTGAAGGGCAAAAGCACTGAACATAACCGATCGATCGACTGGTGGTCAAACGGCATTTCTAATAAAATCCGGGGTCGCATTTCCGCCGGATTTCTTGGTCTTCGCTACGTCTTCGTACAGGGGGGTTCGGGCATGTCCGACATCGCTTCCAAGGCTCAACTGGCCCCGGGCGCTTCGCAGCTTCCGGTTTCAATGTACTTCGACGAGAAAGTCTTCGAACTGGAGAAACGCCTCCTATTCGATGCCGGTCCGGGGTACGTTGGCCATGAGCTGATGGTACCCGAAGTCGGGAATTACCGTTCACTCGAGTGGCTGGACCATTCCAAGCTGCTGTTTCGCACTGAAGAAGGCATACATCGGATGTCCAATGTATGCCGTCATCGGCAGGCGATCATGCTCGAAGGCTCGGGTACGGCGGAACGCGTCGTCTGCCCGGTTCATCGGTGGACCTATGACCAGCAGGGCAAGCTGCTCGGCGCGCCGCATTTTGCGGAGAACCCGTGCCTGAATCTGCGTCGGGACGCGCTCGAGAGCTGGCAAGGCCTGCTCTTCAAGGGGCCGCGCTCGCCCTCGTCGGATCTGGCCGGTATGCAGGTCGCGAACCAGTTGGATTTCGCCGGGTACAAGCTAGATCGGATCGAGATCCATGAGTGCAACTACAACTGGAAGACCTTCATCGAGGTCTATCTCGAGGACTACCATGTCGTGCCGTTTCACCCCGGCCTGGGCAACTTCGTCACCTGCGACGAGCTGACCTGGCAGTTCGGCGAATGGTATTCGGTGCAGCGGGTCGGCATCACGTCGCTGGCCAAGCCGGGTTCGGCCGCCTATCGGAAATGGCATCAGGCGGTGCTCGACTACTACGGTGACGCGAAGCCCGAGCAGGGGGCGATCTGGCTTACCTATTACCCGAACGTGATGGTCGAGTGGTATCCGCATGTGCTGGTCGTGAGCACACTGCTTCCGAAGGACGTGGACCGCACGACCAATGTCGTCGAGTTCTACTACCCGGAGGACATCATGGAGTTCGAGCGCGATTTCGTGGAGGCGGAGCAGGCGGCCTATATGGAAACTGCGATCGAGGACGACGAGATCGCCGAGCGCATGGACCGCGGGCGCCTGGCCTTGCTGAAGGAGGGCTGCAACGAGGTAGGCCCCTACCAGTCACCGTTTGAGGATGGCATGCAGCACTTTCATGAGTTCTACCGCAGCATCATGGACGCGCATCGCTGACAGCAGGGCGTTATCAAGGAAGCGACGGGGGCAGCGATGTCCCCGCCGTTCAATGCATGCCGGGTTCGAACATCAGACCGGTTTCTGCAGCGCCTTCGGAAGCGGGAACACGACCTTCTCCTGAACGCCATCCAGCGTCTGTACCGACTTCCCGCCGAGTTGCTTCAGTCTTTCGATCACTGCCGTGACCAGCACCTCGGGCGCGGAGGCGCCGGCGGTGACGCCGATCCGCCGCTTGCCTTCCAGCCAGGCCGGGTCGATCGACTCGGCGTTGTCCACCAGCCATGCGGGTACGCCCCGAAGCTCGGCCACCTCGCGCAGTCGATTCGAATTCGAGCTGTTCACCGAACCGACCACCAGTACCGCATCGACCTGGGGCGTCATGAACTTGACCGCGTCCTGGCGGTTCTGCGTCGCATAGCAGATGTCGTCCTTGCGCGGCCCCTCGATACGCGGGAATCGGGCCTTCAAGGCATCGATGATCGCCGACGCATCGTCGATCGACAGTGTGGTCTGCGTGACGAAGGCGAGTTTGTCGGGGTCGTTTACTTGCAGCGCGGCCACATCGTCGATCGATTCGACCAAGTGGACCCCGCCGTCGACCTGGCCCATCGTGCCCTCGACCTCGGGGTGCCCCTTGTGTCCGATCATCACGATGTCGCGCCCCTGCTCACGCATGCGGATCACCTCGATGTGCACTTTCGTGACCAGCGGGCAGGTGGCGTCGAACACGCGCAGACGCCGCATCTCGGCCTCGTTGCGAACGGCCTGGGATACACCGTGGGCACTGAAGATCACGGTGTTGTCCGATGGGACTTCGTCGAGTTCGTCGACGAAGATCGCGCCCTTCGCCCGGAGGTCGTCCACGACGAACTTGTTGTGCACCACTTCATGTCGGACATAGATCGGCGCGCCGAAGCGTTCCAGCGCGCGCTCCACGATGTCGATCGCACGTTCCACTCCTGCACAGAAGCCACGCGGATTGGCCAGCAGAATCTCTTTGTCGTCTTTCGCGTTCATGATTCCTCTCGTCGGCGCAGATCCACGCCTACATGATGCCGATGATTTCCAAGTCGAAACGCACGGTCTTGCCGGCGAGCGGATGGTTGAAGTCGATCAGGGCCGATTCGGCATCGACCTCCCGCACCAGACCGGAATAGCGCGAACCGTCCGGAGCGGTGAATTCCATGATGCTCATCGGCTCCACGTGTTCCTCGCTCATGTGCCGGCGAAGCACGCGCTCGACCAGTTCGGACTTGTGATCGCCGAAGGCCTGGTCGGGGGTCAGCGTGTAGGAATGCTTCGTTCCCTCGGCCAGTCCGGCGAGCAGTCGCTCCAAGTTGGGAAGCAGCTCGCCGGCGCCGAGTTTCAGCGTGGCGGGCGTGCCCTCGAAGGTGCTGATCAGCGGCTGGCCGTTTTCGAGCGCGATCCGGTAGTGCAGGGTCACGAGGCTGCCGGTCTGGACGGTCTGGGTCAAGATGGATTCTCCGGAGTGGATGTCTTGGGTTGTGGGCGAAACTGGGTCCATAGCATCAGGATCACGCCGAGCGTGATGGCCGAGTCCGCGACGTTGAAGGCCGGCCAGCCATAGCGACCGATATGGAAATACAGAAAGTCGACCACCGCTCCATAGAGCACCCGGTCGATGACGTTTCCGAACGCGCCGCCGATGATCATGCTGAACGCCAGCGGCAGTGCGAGTTCATGTTGATGGCGGCGCAGCATCGACAGCAGCCAGATGCAGATCACGATCGCGAGCGTGACGAAGAACCATCGCTGCCAGCCCGGCTGGTCGGCGAGAAAGCTGAAGGCTGCGCCCGGATTGAACACCAGCACCAGCTTGAAGAAGCGGGTGACCTCGATCGCCTGACCGAAGCTCATCGAGGACAGCACGATCCACTTGGTGAGCTGGTCGATCGCGACGATGGATGCAGCGAGGCCCAGCCAGGCTGCAAGTCGATGGCTCATCTGCAACCCTCAGGCATGGACGCGCGGTTCGCCTTCGCCGAACAGGTTGTCGTGGCAGCGCCCGCACAGGCCCGGATGCTCCGCCGCCGAGCCGACATCGTCGCGATAATGCCAGCAGCGTTCGCACTTGGCGTAACCCGAGGCGGCCGCATCCAGCCCCTCGTCGGCCGCCTCGGCGACCTGCACAAGTTCCGCTCTGGATGTGATCAGCACGAAGCGCAGGTCGTCACCCAGGCTGGCCAGTGCGTCGTAGCGGTCGCCGGTGCTGCGCAGGCGCACTTCGGCCTGCAGCGACGAACCGATCTGTCCCGCCGCACGCAGCGTCTCGAGTTCCTTCTGGACCTCGGCCCGGACTTCACGGATCAGGTCCCAGCGGGTCAGCAGCGCCTCTTCGCCATCGGCTGCCGGCAGTTCATGCCAGGTGTGCAGCATCACGCTGTCGTCGGCGCCGTCGCCGAGCACTTGCCAGATCTCCTCGGCGGTGAAGCTCAGGATGGGCGCCATCATGCGGGTGATCGCCTGCGTGATGTGCCACAGCGTCGTCTGGGCGGACCGGCGTGCCGGCGAGTCCGCACGGGTCGTGTATAGCCTGTCCTTCAGGATGTCCAGATAGAACGCGCCCAGATCCTCGGCGGCGAAGTTCTGCAATGCCTGAACCACCTTGTGGAACTCGAAGCGCTCGTAATCGGCCGTGACCTGCAACTGCAGGCGACGCGTCAGCGCGAGCGCGCAGCGATCGATGTCCAGCCACCGCTCCACCGGCACCGCATCCGTTGTGATGTCGAAGTCCGACGTATTGGCGAGCAGGAAGCGCAGCGTGTTGCGCAGGCGGCGATAGACCTCGACCACGCGATCGAGGATCTCGTTCGAGATCGTCAGCTCGCCCGAGTAGTCGGTCGCGGCCACCCACAGGCGCAGGATCTCGGAGCCCAGGCGGTCCGAGACTTCCTGTGGCGCCACCACGTTGCCCTTGGATTTGGACATCTTCTTGCCCTGGCCGTCGACCACGAAACCGTGGGTCAGCAGGCTGTGATAGGGGGCTCTGCCGTCGATCGCGCAACCGGTCAGCAGTGAAGAATGGAACCAGCCGCGATGCTGGTCCGAACCCTCGAGGTAGAGATCGGCCGGCCAGCGGTCGTCGTCCTCATGCGAGCCGCGCAGCACGGTCCAGTGCGTGGTGCCCGAATCGAACCAGACGTCCAGCGTGTCGCTCATCTTGTCGTAAAGGGCAGCCTCGTCGCCCAGCAGTTCGACCGGATCGAGTTTGAACCACGCGTCTATGCCTTCCGCCTCGACCCGCTTCGCGACCGCCTTCAGAAGCTCGGGTGTGCGCGGATGCGGTTCGCCGGTCTCCTTGTGCAGGAAGAACGGAATCGGGACGCCCCAGTTGCGCTGGCGTGACACACACCAGTCCGGACGGTTGGCGATCATCGCATGCAGTCGCGCCTTGCCCCAGGCCGGGTAGAAGCGGGTGTTCTCGATCGCCTGCAGGGCCAGTTCGCGCAGCGTCGGTGCGCTGGGCTCGACGCGTTCGCGGTCGGCGAGCCGATCCATGCCGACGAACCACTGCGTGGTAGCGCGATAGATCACCGGCGTCTTGTGGCGCCAGCAGTGCATGTAGCTGTGGGTCAGATTGCCGGACGCGAGCAGACAGCCCACTTCGGTGAGCTTCTCGAGGATTTTGGGATTGGCATCCCAGACGCCGAGGCCGCCGAAGAAGGGAAGGCTGTCGGCGAAGGTCCCGTCGCCCTGCACCGGGGTCAGGATCTCGTCGTTGCGCATGCCGTAGCGTGTGCAGGTGATGAAGTCGTCGAGACCATAGGCCGGTGCGCTGTGCACGATGCCGGTGCCGGCGTCGGTGGCGACGTAATCGCCCAGCAGTACCGGCGAGATGCGATCGTAGAATGGATGACGAAAGTTGATCCGGTCGAGCGCGATGCCCTGGGCTGCGCCCAGCACCCGTCCTTCCAGACCGAAGCGCTCCAGTGCGCTCTGGCGCAGCTCGGCGGCGAGGACCAGCAGACCCCGGGGGGTTTCGACCAGTTCGTAGACCACCTCGGGATGAACGTTCAGCGCCTGGTTGGCCGGGATCGTCCACGGCGTCGTGGTCCAGATGACCGCGAGCACGGCCTGCCCGACGGGCAGTGCATCCAGCCCGAACGCGTACGCAAGTTTGCCGCGGTCGGCCGCGTCGAGAGGAAAGCCGACATCGATCACCGGCGACTTCTTGTCCTGATACTCGACCTCCGCCTCGGCCAGCGCCGAGCCGCAGTCGAAGCACCAATTGACCGGCTTCAGGCCCTTGAACAGGAAGCCCTTTGCATACAGCTCGCCCAACGCGCGGATCTCGTCCGCCTCATTGGAGAAATGCATGGTTCGATACGGGTTGTCCCAGTCGCCGAGTACACCCAGACGGATGAAGTCCTTCTTCTGGCGCTCGATCTGCTCGGCGGCGTAGTCGCGGCACAGTTCGCGCGCCCGGTCGGAGGGCAGGTGCTTGCCGTGAAGCTTCTCGATCTGATGTTCGATCGGCAGACCATGGCAATCCCAGCCCGGGATGTACGGCGCGTCGAAGCCTGCCAGGGTCTTGGAGCGCACGATGATGTCCTTCAGGATCTTGTTCACCGCGTGGCCGATGTGGATGTCGCCGTTCGCATACGGCGGGCCGTCGTGAAGGATGAACTTCGGCCGGTCGGCGGCCGCCTTGCGGATCTTCTGATACAGTCCGCGCTGCTGCCACGACTGGATCCACGCCGGCTCGCGCTTGGCCAGATTGCCGCGCATCGGAAAGGGCGTGTCGGTCAGGTTGAGCGTCTTGCGGTAGTCAGCCATGGTGGGTTCGGGCCTCAGTCTAGATTGGGGTTGCGTGCAAACCAGTCGCGCGCCTGCTCGGCGTCCCGCTCGATTTGTCGGGCAAGCGCTTCGAGCGATTCGAAACGCGCCTCGTCTCTGAGCTTGCGATGGAAGTGTACCCGCAGGTGCGCACCGTAGCAGTCCCGCCGCCAGTCGAACAGAT
The DNA here is from genome assembly GCF_048158365.1 of Denitraticella aggregata. Classification (NCBI taxonomy): domain Bacteria; kingdom Pseudomonadati; phylum Pseudomonadota; class Betaproteobacteria; order Rhodocyclales; family Zoogloeaceae; genus Denitraticella; species Denitraticella aggregata. The sequence goes on from NZ_JBLLNL010000010.1 coordinate 115,338, forward strand.
GGACCTCCAGCAGCGGGCGGGCGGCGTCGTCGATCGTCGGGCGCACGCCGATGTTGGCGACCCCCGCGACCACGCGGTCGGACAGACCTTCGACGCTGACCGCAAACACGCCCGACAGCGCAGGCTGGCGGTGTTTCATCTGGATGTTGGCGGTTGGATACCCGAGCGTTCGACCGATCTGCCGGCCGGCCATCACGCGACCGGCAATGCTGTACGGCCGACCGAGGTGCCGGGCGGCGCGGTCGAGGTCGCCGCTCGCGAGCGCGCTTCGGACGGCCGAACTCGAAATCCGTTCGTCGCCGAACTCCAGCGTGTGCATCGCCTCGACGCCGAAACCACGTTGCGCGCCTATCCGCTCGAGCAGCGCGAAATCCCCGGTGCGGCGGGCGCCGAAGCGAAAGTCGTCACCGATGATCAGGTGACGTACGTCGAGTCCGCGGATCAGGAAGTCATCGATGAAGCGCTCGGCGCTGACCGATGCGATCCGTCGGTCGAAACGGCAGACATGCACGGCCTCGACGCCGTTCGCGGCCAGCAGCAGGAGTTTCTCGCGCAGCGACGCGAGGCGAGGCGGTGCGTCGCCGGGACTGAAGAACTCGCGCGGATGAGGTTCGAAGGTCATCACGGTCGCGGACACGCCGAGCGCGCGCGACTTGGCCACCAGCAACTTGAGCAAGGCCTGGTGACCGAGATGCACGCCGTCGAAATTGCCGATCGTGAGCACCGACGGCTGGATCGCGCGTTCGGGGATGCCTCGAATAACCTGCATGAGCGCCTGACCACGAGTTGCGGCATCGGGCGCGGCCGCGCGCAATGCCGAAACCAAGATTGAACCCGAAGCGTTGGATCTTCACTTCGATGAGTGGCGAAGCCCCCGGCAGGGGGCTTCGCGAAAGCCGAGATTATAGCGGCAAAAAGGGCGGATGCGATCAGCCCAGGCTTGCGACGGTGGTCCGGTGTACCGGCGGGTTGGCCTGAAAATAGCGCCTTACGCCGCGCATGATCGCATCGGCCATCTTCTCCTGGTAGGCGTTGTCGTTCAGGCGTCGTTCTTCTTCCGGGTTGCTGATGAATGCGGTTTCAACCAGCACGGACGGAATGTCCGGCGCGCGCAGCACGGCGAAGGCGGCCTGTTCGACCTTCGGCTTGTGCAGCTTGTTGACGCCGCCCAGTTCATTGAGCACGGCCGCACCGAGCTTGAGGCTGTCGTTGATCGTCGCGGTCTGCGACAGATCGAGCAAGGTGCGGGCGAGATGACCTTCCTGTCGGGCGAGATTCACGCCGCCGATCAGGTCCGCCTCGTTTTCGCGCTGCGCCAGCCAGCGCGCGGCCGAACTGGTGGCACCGCGCTCGGACAGCACATAGACCGAGCTTCCGCGGGCTTCGGGCCGGACGAAGGCGTCGGCATGTATGGACACGAACAGGTCGGCCTGTACCCGGCGCGCCATCGCGACCCGCTGCTGCAGGGGCACGAAGTAGTCGCCGTTGCGGGTCATCACCGCCCGCATGTTAGGCTCCGCGTCGATCTTCTGCTTCAGACGCCGTGCGATGGACAGCGTGACATTCTTCTCGTAGCTTCCGCGCCTGCCGATCGCGCCCGGATCCTCGCCGCCGTGACCGGCGTCGAGCACGATCGTGATCAGCCGGTTGACCTCCGGCGCGTTCTGCGCGCCTCGGCGGGTCGGCTGCGTCGATCCGTTGCCCGCGAGCTGCTCGCCACCGGTATCGCCGCGGGCTGCCTCCATCGGGGAGGACTTGCGGATCAACGCCAGCAGTGGATCGATAGGCTCGGTCGGATAGAGGTCGAGCACGAGCCGGTGACCGTAGCTGGCGATCGGCTTCAGCGTGAACACCTGGGGGTTGATCTCGCTCTTGAGTTCCACGACCACACGAACCACGCCCGGACGATTCCGGCCCGCGCGAATCAGCGAGATCACCGGGTCCGTGTCGAGCACACGCGACGGCAGGGACTGCAGCACGCTGTTGAGCTCGACCCCCTCGAGGTCGACCACCAGCCGCTCGGGATCCTTCACGATCATGTGGCTGAAGCGGATCGCGGCCGAACTCTCGAGCGTGATCCGGGTGTATTCGGTCGCAGGCCAGACGCGAACGGCGACCAGGCTCCTCGCGGATGCGAACCCGACCGGGCTGACCAGCATCGCCAGCGACGCGCCGGCGAACCCGAGCATCTGCCGCCGGCTGATGCCTGCGGGCAGCGTCATGTCGTGTCGCGCACCAGGTTTTTCGTCATCTTTTCCGTGCATGATCTTCCCGCCTCCGTCAGCGCAGTCACGTCGAGCGCGCGCCCTGCGCCGCTCACACCGAGCTTTACGACCACGTCAGGCTTGCAAACATAGGGTTCGGCTTTCTCCGCCCATTCCACCAAGCAGACTCCGCGTCCGTCGAAGTATTCGTCCAGTCCCGCTTCCAGATATTCCTCGGGTACGGCGAAGCGATAAAAATCAAAGTGATATAAGTGTAATCTAGAAACGATGTAAGGTTCAATCAAGGTATACGTCGGACTTTTCACTTTTTCACGATATCCGAGCGCCCGCAGGACGCCGCGGACCAGCGTGGTCTTGCCCGCTCCGAGGTTGCCGTCGAGGTGGATGACCAGCCCGGCTTGCAGCGCCGGCGCCAGTGCTGCGCCGGTGGACTCGGTATCCGTCTCGTATTCGAGATGCGCCGAAAACCCGCGACCGCTATCATCGGCAGGGTGAATGAGCTTGATCATCAGAACTTCTCCGCTGGCGTCCCCGACGTCGATGCCGTGTCCGAACTGATGCAGCGCGTGCGAGCGTGGGGTCGGGAACTCGGTTTCGATTCGGTCGCAGTGACCGGTGTCGACCTCGCCGCCGCGGAACCGGGGCTGGCCGACTGGCTGGCGCAGGGCTTCCATGGCGACATGGATTATATGGCGCGTCATGGCATGAAGCGGGCCAGGCCGGCCGAACTCGTTCCCGGCACGCTGCGGGTGATCAGCACGCGCATGAGTTACTGGCCGGATGCGGCCGATGCGGCGCGAATCCTGGACGACCCGACCCGTGCCTATGTATCGCGCTACGCGCTGGGGCGCGATTATCACAAACTGATGCGCAACCGCCTCCAGCAACTTGCCGATCGCATCGCCGTTGCGATGCCGCATGGCCATCGGGTATTCGTCGACTCCGCGCCGGTCCTCGAAGTCGAACTGGCGAGCCGGGCCGGTCTGGGCTGGCGCGGCAAGCACACGCTGCTGCTCGATCGCTCGGCCGGCTCGATGTTCTTCCTGGGCGAGATCTTCACCGATCTGCCCTTGCCGGTGGATGAACCTCAGTCCGATCATTGCGGCCGCTGCACCGCCTGCATCGATGCCTGTCCCACCGGGGCGATCGTCGCCCCCTATCGGGTCGATGCCCGGCTGTGCATCTCCTATCTGACGATCGAGCTGAAGGGGCCCATTCCGGACGCATTGCGACCCTCGATCGGCAACCGGATCTACGGCTGTGACGACTGTCAGCTGGCGTGCCCGTGGAACCGTTTCGCGCATTTGACCGACGAGGGTGACTTTGCGCCCCGCAACGACCTGGACCAGGCTTCGCTGATCGAACTGTTCGCCTGGACCGAGGCGGATTTTCTGGAGCGTCTTGCCGGCAGTGCGATACGTCGCATCGGTTTCGAGCGCTGGTCGCGCAACATCGCGGTCGCGCTCGGCAATGCGCCGACCAGCCCGGCCGTCATCGCAGCCCTGCAGGCACGCTGCGGGGACGCGTCCGAACTGTTGCGCGAACACGTGGCGTGGGCGCTCGAGCGGCATCGGATCGGGACGCCCTGATCCTGCAGTACTGTATCGATGCCTGCTCGCATTCTTCGTCTGGCGCGACCGCGTGGTTCGATCGAGAACAACGTGGGCATCTGGTCAGACAGGGGTGCCGTGCGCACGTCTCCTGGTGGAACGCGGCCGTCGCGCTCAACCGTCCTGACCGGTCGCGATCGGGCGTGCCGGATCGGCGCACCATTCGCTCCACGAGCCTGCATAGAGCCGTGTGCCGGAGAAGCCCGCATGTTCCATCGCGAGCAGGTTGTGGCAGGCGGTGACGCCGGAGCCGCATTGATGCACGACCTGCGACGGAACATGCTCCCGCAGCAGTGAGAGGAACTCGGAGCGCAATTGCTGCGACGACTTGAAATGGCCGGATTCGAGATTGTCGCGGAAGAAGCGATTGATCGCGCCCGGGATGTGCCCCCCGACCGGGTCCAGCGTCTCGTTCTCGCCGCGGAAACGGTCGGGGCTGCGCGCGTCGATGATGCACATGTCGGGATGGTGCAGGTGGGCCATGACATGATCCAGATCGACCATCAGCGGCTGCAGGGTCGGCTTGTAGCGTACCGGTCGACGGGCCGGAACGAGGGTTTCGAGCGGCTGGGAATCGTCGCGCCAGGCCCCGAATCCGCCATCGAGCACCGCCACCTTGTGGTGCCCCAGCCAGCGCAGTAGCACCCAAAGGCGTGCCGCGAACATTCCGCCCGCGTCGTCATAGGCGACGACCTGGGCATCGTTGCTGATGCCGAGCCGACCGAGCCGCTCGACCAGACCTTCCGGATCGGGCAGCGGATGGCGCCCGTTCGTGCCGGTCATCGATCCGGCCAGATCCTCGTCCAGATGCATGAAGATCGCGCCGGGGATGTGTCCCGCGGCATAGGCGGCGCGTCCGAACTCCGGATCGGTCAGCTCATGACGGCAGTCGACCACGCACCAGCCCGGATCATCCAGATGTCGGGTCAGCTCGCGAACGCCGATGAGAATGTGAAACGCGTCGCTCATTCGGTCGCCTCGGGTTCGGCCGCGAGCCAGGTGCGCGCCTCGGTCTCGTCGTCGAACACGAGCACCTCGGCGGCGACGAAAAGCTGGGTCACCCAGGCGCTCCAGGTCATCCATTGATCGTCGGTCAATACTGCGATCCGACCGAAGTCGTGCGTATGCTCACGCGAGAACTTGATCTCTTCCCATGCGACGTCCAGCGTGAATCCCGCCATTTCGCGCAGATCGAAGAGCAGGTTCACCGGCCCCTCGAACTTGACCTTGTAGTTGACCAGTTCCTCGAACTCCTTGTAGTCGGCCAGCGTGAACTCACCGAAAACGGTCAATGACACGAGCTTGTCGTTATGGTCGATTGCGATCATCGCGGTCTCCGGAAGTTTATTGGCATGAAACCCACTATATCCGTTGCGTGATCCCGATTCAAATGATGCGCGGATCGGTGCCCGGGTCGGGCGTCGGTCGCGGTATGCACCACCGTGGGCGCGGCTACCCGACTGCGCGGGTTCGCGGTAGGCTTCCACCGATGAGTGACGGATGGGGGTGCGGCATGCGCTATGTTCTGGCGCTGGATCAGGGTACGACCAGTTCGCGCGCGATGGTGTTCGACGAGCAGGGATGCGTGTGCGGTGCTGCACAGCGCAGCTTTGCCCAGCGCTATCCGCAGCCGGGCTGGGTCGAACACGACCCGGAGGAGATCCTGCGGACGCAGTTCGACTGCGCCTGCGCGGCACTGGTCGAGGCCGGAATCGAAGCGATGCAACTCGCGGCCCTGGGCATCACCAACCAGCGCGAAACCACGATCCTTTGGGAGCGGGCGACCGGTCGCGCAATTGCGCCGGCGATCGTTTGGCAGGACAGACGCACTGCCGCCGACTGCGACCGGCTCAGGGCGTGTGGCGCCGATGCGATGGTGCGCGAGCGGACCGGTCTCGAACTCGATGCGTATTTTTCGGCCACCAAGCTCGCGTGGCTGCTGAACGAAGTGCCCGGGGCGCGCGCACGTGCGTTGCGCGGGGAGCTGGCGTTCGGCACGGTCGACAGCTGGTTGATCTGGCATCTGACCGGCGGGGCGGTGCACGTGACCGATCCGGGCAATGCCGCACGCACGATGTTGTACGACATCCACAGGCTCGACTGGGACGATGACCTGCTCGATCTGTTCGACATACCGCGTACCGTGCTGCCGCGGGTCGTCGACAGCATTGGCGTATGCGGCGAGACGCAAGCCGACGTGCTGGGGGCGGCGGTGCCGATCGCGGGCATCGGCGGCGATCAGCAGGCTGCGACTTTCGGTCAGGCCTGCTTCACCCCCGCCATGGCGAAGAACACCTAC
>NZ_JBLLNL010000011.1:0-118158 GCF_048158365.1 Denitraticella aggregata
TGCTTCTTACACCACGCCCCGGGACACGATCCAGCGTACGGCGGTACATCTCGGGGCGGTGCCGACCCGAGCACATCATGGCTTGCTCCAAACGGCCAGGATGGTTGATGCCGACGCGGCGAAGGCGACGATTACGCCGGAACAGCATCCTTCCGTCAGGCAACCCGACCGGCCAAAGTGTGACGCCAGGCCCCCCGCCCCGGTCCTTCAGTTCGGATCTTTCAACCAATCGGGCAGCACGCGGTCACCCGCATTTTCCTGGATGTACTGGCGAATCAGCCTGCGTACCACCTGGGAAGGTGTGAGATCCCGACTGGCGCAGATCTCCTCGAAGATCTTCTTCTTCCGGGGATCAATCAGCAGGGTCAGCCGTGCAGTGCGTTTTTCCGCCATCGCGTATTTTTAATTAACATCATATTCACATTGAAAGCGATGATACATATCATGTAATGTGTACGCAATGCACATTGACGTGTCGGTTTCATCGCACGCGTCACAACCCTGTAGGAATCCTGTCTTGAGCGCAGACGCTCAGTTCTCCCGGTTCGCGGGCCGGGCCGAAGTCGGTACCGGAGCCGCCGCGGTTCCGCTCTTGCGTCGTCGACGTCGCAACCGGCGCCGCGACGGTGCCGCCCGGAAAACGCCATGACGGAACTCGACGGGATCCTGTGGATCATCTCGGCGTGGCTCGCGCTCGGCGCCATCGGTGTCGTTGTGTTGCAGAGCACGATGTTCGTGGCCAGGGTGCTGTTTCCGGTCGGCGGCGTCCTGGCGCTCGCGCTGGCGGTGATCGCGGTGCTCGGGTTGCTCTCCGACCCCCAGACCAGAGTGCTCGCGCTGGGCTTGCCTGGCCTTCCGTTTCACTTGCGCCTGGACGGACTGTCGGCCTTCTTCCTGCTCGTCATCGGTGCTGCAGGCACCGGGATCTCGATCTTCGCCGCCGGTTATTTCCGCCACGGCGAAGGCACGCCGCCCGGCCTGCTATGCCTCGAGTACCACGTGTTTCTCGCGAGCATGGCCATGGTGACGCTGGCCGACGATGCCTATTCCTTCATGGTGATGTGGGAGACGATGGCGCTCGCGTCCTTCTTCCTGGTCACGGCCAATCATCGCGTGCCTGCAATTCGTCAGGCGGGTTTCCTTTATCTGCTCATCGCCCACGTCGGCGCGCTCGCGATCCTGCTGTGCTTCGGCGTGCTGCAGGCGGGCACCGGCGACTACACGTTCGCGAACATGCGCGCACAAGACCTGTCACCATTCTGGGGCTCGGCGGCCTTCCTGCTTGCAACCATCGGGTTCGGCGCCAAGGCCGGCATCGTGCCGCTGCATGTGTGGCTGCCCGAGGCACACCCGGCTGCGCCGTCGCCGGTCTCCGCGCTGATGAGCGGCGTGATGCTGAAGACGGCGATCTACGGCCTGTTGCGGGTCACCTTCGATCTGGTCGGGATGCCGCTGTGGTGGTGGGGGGTCGTGTTGCTCGCGCTCGGACTCGTCACCGCAGTCTTCGGAGTGGTGTTCAGCGCCGCTCAGACGGACATGAAGCGGCTGCTCGCGTACTCGTCGATCGAGAACATCGGCCTGCTGTTCGTCGGAATCGGTCTCGGCGTCTTGTTTCACGCCTACGGCATGACTGCGCTCGCAGGCCTGGCCCTGACCGCAGCGCTCTATCACGTCATCAGCCATGCGTTCTTCAAGAGCCTGTTGTTCCTCGCCACTGGTTCGGTGCTGCACGCAACCGGCGAGCGCAGCCTGGGCAAGCTCGGCGGACTGATCCGGCGCATGCCCTGGGTCGCGACGCTTGCGCTGGTGGGCATCCTGACGAGCGCGGGCCTGCCGCCCTTTTCCGGTTTCGTCGCAGAATGGATGCTGTTGCAGAGCTTTCTGTTCACCACCGACCTGCCGAACTCGTTCCTGAACATGCTGGTCCCGGTGGTCGCCGCGGCGATTGCGCTCGTCGCCGCGCTCGCCGGCTACGTGATGGTGAAGTTCTACGGCGTCGTGTTCCTCGGCCAGCCGCGCGAACCGAAGCTGGTCGATGCCAAACCGGCTTCCTCGCTCGAGCGCGCCGGACTCGTGTGGCTAGGCGCAGGCTGCATCATGCTCGGACTTTTTCCGGTGCCGGTGATCGGCCTCATCGACCCGGTGACACAGGTGCTGATCGACGGCGGCATCGCCGCTACGGTGCGTGCCAACGGCTGGCTGCTGCTGGCGCCGACTTCGATCGAACGCGCGAGTTACGGCCCACTGATGTTCCTGCTCGTGGTGGCGCTCGGGACGTGGCTCGCGGTGCTGCTGGTCCGTCGGGTCTATCACGGCAGGATCCGGCGCGCCCCGCCCTGGGATTGCGGCTTTCCCGCACAAACCGCGCGCATGCAGGATACCGCCGAAGGTTTTGGGCAGCCGATTCGACAGATATTCGAACCGGTGTTCCGCATGAAGCGCGAGTTGCCCCGGCCCTTCGACGCGAAGCCGGTGTATCGGGTGATCATCGAAGACCATTTCTGGCACTGGCTGTACCTGCCGATCGCAAGACTCACGGAGCGGCTCGCCCGCCTCTTCGGGCGCCTGCAGCAGGGGCGCATCTCGATCTATCTGATGTACAGCTTCTTCACGCTGATCGTTCTGCTGCTGGTGATGAAATGGTGACGCTGTCCGGAATCTTCGCTCAGTTGCTCGCGATCGTGCTCGCGCTGGCGCTCGCGCCGCTGCTGACCGGCTGGGTCAATCAGTGGCGTGCGTGGCTGCAGAACCGCCGTGCACCAAGCCTGTTCCAGCCCTACCGGCTCTTGCACAAGCTGTTCAACAAGGAATCGGTGGTGGCTGAATCGGCCTCTCCCCTGTTCCGGTTCGCCCCCTACATCGTGTTCGGTTGCATGGCGCTCGCATGCGGAATCGCACCGACGCTGTCGACCGAGTTGCCACTCGCCCCGGTTGCAGACGCGATCGCGCTGGTCGGGCTGTTCGCACTCGCGCGCACGTTCATGTCGCTCGCGGCGATGGACATCGGCACGTCGTTCGGCACGCTCGGCGCGCGACGCGAGATGCTGATCGGTTTTCTCGCGGAACCAGCGCTGATGATGGTGCTGTTCTCCGCATCGCTGATCACGCAATCGACGTCGCTCGCACGCATCGTCGAGACGCTCGCACACCAGCCGCTCGCGATCTATCCGAGCCTGGCGGTCGCCGGGGTGGCCTTCACGATGGTGTCGCTCGCCGAGAACGCCCGTGTGCCGGTCGACAACCCGGCCACTCACCTCGAACTGACGATGATCCACGAGGCGCTGATCCTGGAATATTCGGGCCGCCACCTCGCGCTGATCGAGTGGGCGGCCTCATTGAAACTGTTCGCGTACTCGGTGATCGGTCTCGCGCTGTTCTTTCCGTGGGGGGTCGCCGAGGCCGTCACGCCAACCGCGATCCTGTTTGCGATTCCGGTGCTCGTCGCGAAGCTCGCGATCGGCGGCGTGCTGCTTGCACTGGTCGAGACCATCAACGCGAAGATGCGGCTCTTCCGCGTGCCGGAGTTTCTTGCAACCGCCTTCCTGCTCGCGGTCATCGCGCTGCTCGTACACGTGTTGCTGGGAGCCTAGGATGAAAGAGTCCCCAAGTTCGCTTCATTCGCTGTCCGCAACGGGGCCGCAGGCCGCCATCACGACGGCCCGGCGGGAGATCTGACGTGGACGCGCTGCTCGCCCAGACCATCGACCTGTTCGCGGTGCTGTTGCTGGTGCTCGCCTTCGCGATGATCGCGCAAAGGCGCATCCTGACCCTGATCCATCTTTTCACGCTGCAGGGCGTGTCACTCGTGGCTGCGACGCTGGTGGTCGCATACCTCACCGGGCACACTCACCTGTATTTTTCGGCGGCCATCACCTTCGTGGTGAAGGTCGTGGCGATCCCGATTCTGCTGCATCGCGTCATCGACCGGCTGAACGTGCGCTGGGACGTCGAGACGCTGGTGAACATCCCGGCGACGATGCTGATCGGGATCGTGCTGGTGATCATCGCGTTCAACCTTGCGGCGCCAATCGCCAGCCTTTCTCAAGCACTGGCCGGCGACACGCTGGGCATCGCGCTCGCGTGCGTGCTCCTTTCGCTGCTGATGATGATCGTGCGCTCGAAGGCGGTACCGCAGGTGATCGGGTTCCTGTCGATGGAGAACGGCCTGTTCTTTGCCGCAACGGCCGCCACCAGCGGAATGCCGATGATCGTCGAACTGGGTATCGCATTCGACGTGCTGGTCGGGATCCTGATTCTCGGCGTGTTCATGTTCCAGATCCGCGAGCAGTTCGACAGTCTGGACATCCACCACATCGAAAAGCTGAAGGACGACTGATGGAAGCCCTCGCGCTCGTGCTGTCGATTCCGCTCATCGGCGGGCTTGTGCTGGCATGGTGTGGCGACCGTGAGGTCGCCTATGACATCAACGCCGCGGTCAGCCTGCTGACCTTCCTGGTATCGCTGTGGCTGACCTTCATCGTGATCCGCGACGGTCCGCTCCTCGTATGGGGCGCGTGGTTCTTCGTCGATGCTCTGAACGTCTTCCTGGTCACGCTGACCGCCCTCGTCGGCTTCACCACGTCGCTGTTCTCCCGCCCCTACATGCGCATCGAGCTCGCCCACGGCAAGATGACGGCGCGGCGGATGCGTCTTTATCACAGCATGTACCAGTTGTTCAATTCGATGATGCTGGTGGCGCTGACCACGAACAACCTGGGGATTCTGTGGGTCGCGATGGAAGCGGCCACGCTGGCAACGGTCCTGCTGGTCTCGGTATACCGCACACCGGCGAGTCTCGAAGCGGCCTGGAAATACTTCATCCTGTGCGGCGTCGGCATCGCACAGGCGCTGTTCGGCACGATCCTGATCTACCTGGCCGCGGAACGGGCCATGGGCGGCGGCGACGACGCGTTGCTGTGGACCCATCTCGCCGCATCCAAGCATCTGCTCGACCCGGACATCCTGACGCTCGCCTTCGTGTTCGTGCTGATCGGCTACGGGACCAAGGTCGGTCTGGTGCCGCTGCACAACTGGCTGCCCGATGCCCATGCGGAGGGTCCGACACCCATCTCCGCCGTCCTTTCGGGGCTTTTGCTCAACGTCGCGCTTTACGCGATCCTGCGCTGCAAGGTGCTCGCAGACGGTGCGCTCGGCAATGGCTTGCCCGGCCAGATGATGATCGGTTTCGGGCTGGTCACGGTGGTCTCAGCGGCCTTCTTCCTGTCGCGTCAGCGCGACGTGAAACGCATGTTCGCCTACTCGTCGATCGAACACATGGGTTTGATCACCTTCGCATTCGGCATCGGCGGGCCTATCGCGAACTTCGCAGGCCTGCTGCACATGACTGTCCATTCACTGGTGAAGTCGGCCATCTTCTTCGCAGTCGGGCATGCGGTGCAGAAGGCGGGAACACAAGCGATGGAAGACATTCGCGGACTGGTCAAGGTGAGTCCGACCGTCGGGTGGGGTCTGATGATCGGGACACTGGCGATTCTGGGTATGCCGCCGTTTGGTGTGTTCGCAAGCGAGTTCCTGATCCTGACGACGGCGATGCGAGAGCTGCCCTGGTCCACGCCGCTGTTGTTGGTGGCACTCGCGGTCGCGTTCGCGGCGATCTTCGGGCGAGTTCACCCGATGGTGTTCGGGGAAACCGCGCTGCAACCGCTGCCGCACCCGCCGGCGCTGGTGCCGGTATTCGTCCACCTCGCGCTGGCGCTGATGCTGGGCCTTTACATTCCGCCGTATCTGAACACCTGGTATGAACAGGCCGCGCGCATGATCGGAGGCGGAACATGAGATTCCTGGGCCTGGAAATCGACTTCGCGCGTATCGACGCGCCGCTGCCGATGTATCGCGCGGGCGTGGATCGCGCGCAATGGATAGAGCTGGCACGCCGCATCGTCGAAGCGCACGGCAGACTGGTCAGCCTGTGGGGTACAGACCGCGACGACACAGGTCACGGACTTGTCGTAGCGGCCGCATACGCGATCTCCGACGGCCTGTTGTGGGTGGAGTTGCCGCTGGAAGAGCCCAACGCGGCGTATCCGGATCTGTCATGTTTCTTTCCGGCGGCCGCCCGTATGCAGCGGGCCACCCACGACCTGGTCAGCTTTGACGCCGAGGACGCGACCGACCGACGCCCCTGGCTGCGCCACGGCGCGTGGCCGGCGGACTATTTCCCGCTTCGCCGCGACCATACCGGACAGGAACGCTTCGATCTGCAGCCTGACGATTACCCGTTCGTGTTCGTCGAGGGCGATGGCGTGCACGAGATAGCGGTGGGACCGGTCCATGCAGGCATCATCGAACCCGGCCATTTTCGCTTCTCGGTGGTCGGTGAGAAGTGCTTGCGACTCGAAGAGCGCCTCGGTTACAAGCACAAGGGCATCGACAAGCGCTTCATCGGCATGGATCTCGAATCCGGCAGCCGGCTCGCGGGTCGGGTCAGCGGCGACAGCACCGTCGCGTACGCATGGGCCTATGCGATGGCGACCGAAGCCCTCGACGGCACGCAAGTTCCAGCGCGTGCGCAATGGCTGCGCGCGCTGATGCTCGAACGCGAACGCATTGCGAATCATCTCGGCGATCTCGGCGCGATCGGCAACGACGCCGCGTTCGGCTTCGCGCTCGCGCAGTTCTCGCGACTGCGGGAAGACTGGCTGCGGGCGAACCTCGACGTGTTCGGCCACCGCTTGATGATGGACTGCGTCGCGCCGGGCGGTGTCCTCGGCGATCTGGCCGACGACGATCGGGATCGCCTGCGCATGCAGGCGGCCGAAACCGCACGCGCGGTCCGCGAGCTCAGGAGCATCTTCGAGGAGCACGCGGGCCTGCAGGATCGGTTCGTGACGACGGGTCGCGTGACGCCGGAACTCGCTGCCGCGTTCGGTCTGTCCGGAATGGCCGGCCGTGCCAGCGGCCAGGCGGCCGACCTCCGCGTCGATCACATGTGGCCGCCCTACGACACGCTCGCAGTACGCATCGCGACTGACACGAGGGGCGATGTCGCGGCCCGCGTCGCGATGCGCTTCGACGAAGTGTTCGAGTCGCTGCGGTTGATCGAGGCCTTGCTCGCCGGTCTACCGGCCGGCGAGTTGCGGCGCACCGTCGGCGCCCCGGTCGAGCGCTTCGGTGCCGGTTGGATAGAGGGCTGGCGCGGCCCGATCTTCGTCGCGCTCGAAACCGACGCGCATGGCCGCATCACTCGCTGCCATTGTCACGACCCGTCGTGGGAGAACTGGCCGGTGCTCGAGCACGCGGTAATCGGCAACATCGTGCCGGATTTTCCGCTGATCAATAAATCCCTGAATCTGAGCTACGCGGGGCACGACTCATGAGCCAGGTTCAGCCGATTCATCCATTCAGGGGGCCTTCATGTGGCATGTTCTGAAGCGCATCGCTCGAAGCGGGCTCGTCAGCGAGCCCGCACCCCAGGCCGAGACGGCATGGCGCACCGAGGCTCAGCAGATTCAGCAGCGCATCCTGTCGATACTCGGCCGCTCACTGGCCATACGCGAAGTCGATGCAGGTTCATGCAACGGATGCGAACTGGAAATCAACGCGTTGAACAACCTCTATTACAACATCGAAGGTCTGGGCATCAAGTTCGTGGCCAGTCCGCGCCATGCGGACATGTTGCTCGTGACCGGTCCCGTATCGCGCCACATGGAGATCGCGCTGAAGCGCACCTGGGACGCCACGCCCGCACCAAAGCTGGTCGTGGCGGTAGGCGATTGCGGTTGCACAGGCGGGATTTTCGGCGAAAGCTATGCCAGCTGCGGACGCGTATCGAACGTGATCCCGGTCGATGTCGCAGTGCCCGGTTGCCCACCGCCGCCGCTCGACATCCTGCGCGGCATTCTGGCTGCCGTCCACGGCCCTGAAACAACGTCCACCGACTCGTCCGACCCATCGCCTTTGAGCGACATGACACCAAGGCCGCGTTGAGCGCGCTCGAGCCCGGCTGAAGAAAAGACCTTCGACCGGCTAGGCCAGCCCCAAGCAGCGGGTCAAGCACGCAGCCGCACATGCGCCTTGCCCCTGCATGACAAAGCCCGGATCGCGTCCGGGCTTCGGGGCGTTTGGTGGGTGCTGACGGGTTCGAACCGCCGACATTCGCCTTGTAAGGGCGACGCTCTACCAACTGAGCTAAGCACCCGCTCTGGATGAGGAGACTGCCCTCCTCGAAAAGCGCATTATTCTAGTGCATCTTTCAGGCCGTTGCCAGCGCGGAACCCGGGCACTTTTGCCGCCTTGATCTTGATCGCCTTGCCTGTACGAGGGTTTCGACCGGTGCGCGCGGAGCGATCGCATCGACAAGTTCGGATTTATTCACCAAAACTCCTTTCTGATCGTTCGACGTCGTTATGGAACGCCGCGCACCAAGCGACGTCGCAGGGAATGAACCGACCAAGCGACCTTGATGGTCCCTGCACGATCGTCATAGCGCGCTGAATTCAGGCATGTCAACAACGCAGAAAAACCCGTTTCGGCTACAGACCCTGGTCGGAGAGGGGCCGAAACGATGCTGAACGCGACGCCATGTGCCGACCAAGCCGCCCACAGATCCCGAGGCAGACTCGCTGCCGCGAATGCAACCGGTCAGCCCTTCCCGTCACGCAATATGCGACGCAGCACCTTGCCCACATTGGTCTTGGGCAGTTCCTCGCGAAACTCGATCAGATGTGGAACCTTGTAGGCGGTCAGGTTCGCCCTGCAATGCGCGATGATGTCGTCCACCGTCAATGACGGGTCCTTCCTCACCACGAACAACTTGACCGCTTCTCCGCTGTGTTCATTCGGAACGCCGACTGCGGCGACTTCGATGACGCCGGGATGGCTCGCCACCACATCCTCGACCTCGTTTGGAAAGACGTTGAAACCCGAGACCAGAATCATGTCCTTCTTTCGATCGACGATTCGAACGAATCCGCGCTGATCGATCGTTGCGATGTCGCCGGTCCGAAGGAATCGATCGTGTGTGAAAGCCCTCGCGGTGTCCTGGGGCCGGTTCCAGTATTCACGCATCACCTGCGGGCCACGCACGCACAATTCGCCGGGTCGGTCGAAACCCACCTCATCTCCGTCCTCATTGCGGATGCTGACATCGGTGGACGAAACAGGCAGCCCGATGGCGTGATTGAATTCCTCAAGGTCAAGCGGGTTGATCGTGACCGCCGGCGATGTTTCGGTGAGCCCGTAAGCTTCGATCAACGCCTTTCCCGTGACCCGTTGCCAGCGCTCGGCAACCGCCTGCTGGACCGCCATCCCGCCCCCCAGCGCGAAATTGAGTCCGGAGAAATCCAGCTTCGCGAAGTCCGGGTTGTTCAGCAACGCATTGAACAGGGTGTTGACCCCGGTCATCACGGTGAAGCGGTGTTTGCCCAGTTCCTTGACGAAGCCGGGAATGTCGCGCGGATTGGCAATCAGCACGTTGGTCGCACCGATCTTGAAGAACGTCAGGCAGTTCGCCGTCAGCGAGAAGATGTGATATAGCGGCAAGGCGGTGATAATGACCTCTTCACCCTCGGCCAGAAACGGCTTGATCCATGCGTGCGCCTGCTGCAGGTTCGCGATGATGTTTCCATGGGTCAGCACAGCACCCTTGGCCGTGCCGGTCGTTCCGCCGGTGTACTGCAGATATGCGATATCGTCGTGACCGACATCGACCGGCTGCAGACGATGGGCCCCTCCGCGACGCAGCGCCTCGGAAAATCCGATCGCCCCCGGCAGGCGCCAGGGCGGAACCATCTTCTTCACTTGGCGTACGACGAAGTTGACGATCTGCGCTTTCGGGAAACCCAGCATCTCCCCGAGCGAGGTCACGATAATGTGACTCACGCTGACCTTGTGCAGCACCGTGTCCAGCGTGTGGGCAAAGTTCTCGACGATGACGATGGTGTCGACGCCGGCATCTTCCAGCTGATGTTCGAGTTCCCGCGGCGTGTATAAGGGATTCACGTTCACCACGGTGTATCCGGCCCTGAGCACACCGAACATCGCGATCGGGTACTGCAGCAGGTTGGGCATCATCAGCGCGACCCGGGATCTGGGCGGAAGCTTCAACACCTGCTGCAGATAGGCGGCGAAACTCGTCGAAAGCCGGTCCAGCTCTTCATAGCTGATACGACGGCCCATCGAGATATAGGCGGTGCGCGGGCCGAACTTTCGAACACCCTGCTCGAAAAGATCACCGAGCGAGGCAAACTCGTCTACGTCGATCTCCGCGGGGATGCCTTCCGGGTAGCTCTTCAGCCAAACCTTGTCCATGCCTTCTCCTCATCCGCCTGGAAAGCTGTCATGTCGCAGACAGTTCGATTCCAGCCAGACGGCCGCGCGCCATCACGCTACCGGATATGCCGGGCTTTCGGCCAGAGCGGGACTAACGCATAACCATGTCCCGCGCGGAAAACTCAACGCTCGCCAGTGTCCTCGGGCCAGTTGCGAATGTAGTTCTTGAGCATGCGGTTCTCGAAACTCTGCTCTTCGAGCACCGCCTTTGCCACGTCATGGAAGGACACCACGCCCATCAGCGTGAGATCCTCCATGACGGGCAGATAGCGCTGGTGATGATCCACCATCAGTCGACGCAATTCATCCATTTCCATGTTCGGCGAAGCCGTCATCGGCGACGCGACCATTGCGTCACGCACCGGGGTTCGTCCCCATTCGGCCCCGCCTCGATGAACCGCCTGCAGGACCTCGCGGAAAGTCACGATCCCAGCCATGCGCCCACCTTCGAACACGACGACCGATCCGACGTCCTGCTCGGTCATGATTTCGACCGCTTCGGCCAGAGGCCTATCGGCGGCCACCGTATAAAGGACCTTGCCCTTGATTGCGAGAATTTCGCTGACCAGCATCTTCACAGTCTCCCAGTATTGCGTCGCCGCGCGAGCGCGAGCGTCGAGAATCTCAAGCGCGAGGGGTCGCCTGCGTTGACGGCCCCGATCAGATTAACCGCGATCGACACCTTCACCCGCTCCCGCGTTCGGCGCGAGCCGACATCACTTGATCAGCTCTGACAGCTTGTCCTTGCGGGCCGCCCATTCGTCCGCGTCAGGCAGCGCATCCTTGCGCTCGACGATCGGTTTCCACTGCTTGGACAACTCCGCATTCAACGCGATGAAATGGACCTGATCGGACGGCACGTCATCTTCGGCATAGATCGCCTCGACGGGGCATTCGGCGACGCACAGCGTGCAGTCGATGCACTCCTCCGGATCGATGACGAGGAAATTCGGACCTTCACGAAAACAGTCCACCGGACACACGTCGACGCAGTCGGTGTACTTGCACCGGATGCAGGATTCGGTCACCACATAGGTCATGTCAAATTCTCCACTCGCTTGAACCAGGCCTGCGACGGCGGGCGCACAGGCCGAACGCGCTCAATATAGCCGAGTCGCGCCCTTTTTTACCACGCCGAATCGGTAGTAATCGACGAATTCCTGCGGAAATTCTTGACGCGGCAGGCGGCTTCGCATAACTTCTGGAAAAACCTATAAAGACTTCGGCCCGACCGAGCCTCACCCTCCGAGCCAGTTCTGGCTCGACTCCCGATTAGAATCACGATCGCCACCCCCTGAAGCGAGGAACCATGAGCGAGCATATTCATTACGTTACCGATGCCAATTTCGAAGCCGAAGTGCTGCAGGAGCAGACACCGGTTCTGGTCGATTACTGGGCCGAGTGGTGCGGGCCGTGCAAGATGATTGCACCGATCCTCGACGACGTCGCGAAGGAATATTCCGGCAAACTCAAGGTCGCCAAGCTGAACATCGACGAGAATCAGGAAACGCCGGCGAAGTTCGGTATTCGCGGAATCCCGACGCTGATGCTTTTCAAGAACGGCAACATCGAAGCGACCAAGGTCGGTGCGCTCTCCAAATCGCAACTGACCGCATTCCTCGACAGCAATCTCTGAACGCCTCCGATATCAGACGATATCCCTAGCGGCGCCCGCGGGGCACACACTCCCGACCCGGCGCCGCTCGCAACACCCCCCGCCATCCTCCCCTCATTAGTTTCACTCACTTACGCTCAATCGCGTCCCGCTGCCATGCAACTATCGGAGTTAAAAGCCCTCCACGTCAGCCAGCTCCTGGAGATGGCCACGGTCAGTGGCATTGAAGGTGCCAACCGGCTGAAAAAGCAGGAGCTCGTGTTCGCCCTGCTCAAGAACACCGCCAAGAAGGGCGAACCGATATTCGGCGACGGGGCACTCGAGGTACTGCCCGATGGATTCGGTTTTCTGCGTTCTCCGGATACCTCGTATCTGGCCGGTACCGACGACATCTATGTGTCGCCTTCGCAAATCCGGCGCTTCAACCTGCGCACCGGCGACACCATCGAAGGCGAGATCCGCACGCCGAAAGACGGTGAGCGCTACTTCGCGATGGTCAAGCTGGACAAGATCAACGGCGAATCGCCGGAGAACTGCAAGAACAAGATCCTGTTCGAGAACCTGACCCCGCTGCATCCGAACGAATGTCTGAAGCTCGAACGCGACATGCGCGGCGAGGAGAACATCACCGGTCGGATCATCGACATGATCGCGCCGATCGGCAAAGGTCAGCGCGGACTGATCGTGTCGCCGCCCAAGAGCGGCAAGACCGTGATGTTGCAACACATCGCGCATGCGATCACATCCAATCACCCCGACGTGGTCATGATCGTATTGTTGATCGACGAGCGCCCGGAGGAAGTGACCGAGATGCAGCGTTCGGTGCGTGGCGAGGTCGTCGCCTCGACCTTCGACGAACCCGCATCGCGTCACGTCCAGGTCGCGGAGATGGTCATCGACAAGGCCAAGCGACTCACCGAGCACAAGAAGGACGTCGTGATCCTGCTCGATTCGCTGACCCGTCTCGCGCGCGCCTACAACACCGTCGTGCCCGCCTCCGGCAAGGTGCTCACCGGTGGTGTGGATGCCAACGCGCTGCAAAAACCCAAGCGCTTCTTCGGCGCGGCCCGCAACATCGAGGAAGGCGGCAGTCTGACCATCATCGCTACCGCACTGATCGACACCGGCAGCCGCATGGACGATGTCATCTACGAGGAATTCAAGGGTACCGGCAACATGGAACTGCACCTCGACCGGCGCATGTCCGAGAAGCGCGTCTATCCGGCGATCAACGTCAATCGCTCGGGCACCCGACGCGAGGAACTGCTGATGAAGCCGGACATCCTGCAAAAGGTCTGGGTACTGCGCAAGCTGTTGTACGGCATGGATGACATCGATGCGATGGAATTCCTGCTCGACAAGGTCAGGGCGACAAAGAGCAACGCGGAGTTCTACGACGCAATGCGCTCCGGACGCTGAGCCTGGAGCAGCCCCCTGCGCATCGACGGAGCCACCCGAACGGGTGGCTCCGTCGCTTCAGAACACATCCTACTTGCTGTAATCGAAGAAACCCCGACCGGTCTTGCGCCCCAGATAGCCAGCCTCGACCATCTCGACCAACAGCGGTGCGGGCCGATATTTCGGGTCCTTGAAACCCTCGAACAGCACCTGCATCACCGCCAGTTCCACATCAAGTCCAATCAGGTCGCACAGGGCCAACGGCCCGATCGGGTGGTTGCAACCGAGCTTCATCGCTTCGTCTATCTCGGCCGCCGACGCGAGACCTTCGCCCAGTGCGAACACCGCCTCGTTGATCATCGGGCACAGCATCCTGTTGACCACGAAGCCCGGGCTGTTCCGGACCTGCACCGGCGTCTTGCCAACCGCGCGAGACACCTCCTCCACAGCGGCATGGGTCTCATCCGAAGTCTGCAACCCACGTATCAGTTCGACCAGGGCCATCAACGGAACAGGGTTGAAGAAATGCATGCCGATTACTTTGTCGGGCCGGCGGGTAGACGCGGCCAGCCTGGTGATCGAGATCGACGACGTGTTGGTCGCGATGATCGCGTCGGCGCTCATGCAGTCGTCCAACTGGGCGAAAATCTTGAGCTTGATATCGAGATTCTCGGTAGCTGCCTCGATGACCAGATCGACATCGGCCATCGCGCCGATCGCCTTGCTGGTGCTGACGCGGCCCATCACGTCAGCCTTCTGCGCCTCGGTCATCTTCTCCTTCTTGATCAGGCGATCCAGGCTGCCGGAAATCGTGCTGACCCCACGTTCCAGCGCGTCGTCGCTCACATCGGACATGATTACCTCGAAACCGGCTACCGCGAACGTCTGCGCGATTCCGTTGCCCATCGTCCCGGCGCCGACGACGCCCACCCTGCGAATGCTCATTGTGTCGCTCTCCCGTTCGTGATGATCGACGCCCGATCGGTCTGGAAGATCGATCCATACCTGGACGTACGTTTCAACTCTAACCCACGGCTGCGCTGCGCGCCAGTCAGTGTCATATGTGTCGGCGACGCGGCCAACGGAGATGCTCAGAAAAAAAGGGAGCCCTATGGGCTCCCTTTCGAAGTTGGCGGAGTGGACGGGACTCGAACCCGCGACCCCCGGCGTGACAGGCCGGTATTCTAACCAACTGAACTACCACTCCAGAACTGCAGCCGCTCGTTCGAACGGCGGTGGTCTTGGACAAAAAGACCACCAGAATCTGGCGTCCCCACGGGGATTCGAACCCCGGTTACCGCCGTGAAAGGGCGATGTCCTAGGCCTCTAGACGATGGGGACCTAGCTTTGCTGCTGTCTGGTGGAGGTAAGCGGGATCGAACCGCTGACCTCTTGCATGCCATGCAAGCGCTCTCCCAGCTGAGCTATACCCCCTGACAGAGCAAAGCATTATAGTCATGCACCCCAAGCGCCGCAAGCCTCCCGGCCTGCCCTGCACCTGTTGAACAGTGCACCATGCACAAGCATGACGCGATCGTACTGGCGGAGTGGACGGGGCTCGAACCCGCGACCCCCGGCGTGACAGGCCGGTATTCTAACCAACTGAACTACCACTCCAAAACCACAACCGGATGACATCCCGGCATCCGACGCGCGATCCCTGCGCATCTGAAATTCCTGGCGTCCCCACGGGGATTCGAACCCCGGTTACCGCCGTGAAAGGGCGATGTCCTAGGCCTCTAGACGATGGGGACCCGGCTCTTTCGTTGGTGGAGGTAAGCGGGATCGAACCGCTGACCTCTTGCATGCCATGCAAGCGCTCTCCCAGCTGAGCTATACCCCCGACGGCGAAAGAGCGCGCATTATAGGGTGCGCTCCCGACCGTGTAAAGCCTCCATCCGGAATTACACCGATCACAGCAGCTTGCCGGGATTCATCAGGCCACGAGGATCGAAAGCCGACTTGAGCATGCGCATCATCTCGATCTCGAGCGCCGACTTGTAGCGCACAATCTCGGTCCGCTTGAGCTGGCCCAGCCCGTGTTCGGCCGAGATCGATCCCTCCAGTTCATGAACGAGATCATGAACGATCAGATTGATCTCCGACGTACGGTCAAGAAAGGTCTGGTTGTCGATGGAATCCGCTTTCGAAAGGTTGTAGTGCAGGTTTCCGTCGCCGATATGGCCGAATGCGACGATGCGCGCATCCGGCCAGCGCTGCAGCAGTGCCGTCTCCGCCCGACGCAGAAAATCTGGAATGCGGCTCACCGGCACGGCAATGTCATGCTTGATGCTGAACCCCTCGATTCGTTGTGCCTCGGAGACGTTCTCGCGCAGCGCCCACAGCGCCGCGGACTGGGCCAGCGTGTTCGCAATCACCGCATCACGCACCAGGCCCGACTCGAGCGCATCGCCCAGCTCACGCTCCAGCAACACGTCCAGAGCCGCATCCTCGACCGTGTCCGACAACTCCATCAGCACCGACCACTCGCCTGGTGGATCGATCGGTGCGCGCGCACCGGGGACATGCTTGAGCACCAGTCGCAACGCCTCGAGCCCGACGATCTCGAACGCGGTGACACGGTCGCCGCAGCTCGATTGCAGCCGGTTCAGCAACTGGACGGCCGCATCCGGATCGACGACTTCCACCCAGGCCGTAGCGCGACTGCGCGGACGCGGAAACAGCTTCAGCACCGCGGCGGTGACGATGCCCAGCGTACCCTCGGCACCGATGAACAACTGCTTCAGATCATAGCCGGTATTGTTCTTGCGCAAACCCCGCAGACCATCCCAGACCCGACCGTCCGGGAGCACGACCTCGACGCCGAGCACCAGGTCGCGCATGTTTCCATAACGCAGCACCTGCACGCCGCCGGCATTGGTCGACACGTTTCCGCCGATCTCGCAACTGCCTTCGGACGCCAGCGACAGCGGAAAGAGTCGGTCCGCGTCGGCCGCGGCCTTCTGGATGGCCGACAGCGTGCAGCCGGCCTCGACCACCAGCGTATTGTTCGCAGCATCGACCGACCGGAGCCTGTTGAGGCGGGACAGGTTGATCACCACCGACCGCGACCCGGGCAAGGGTGTGGCGCCGCCACACAATCCGGTATTGCCGCCCTGGGGCACGATGGCCACCCCGCGAGCCGAACAGAGGGTGACGACGGACGCCACCTCCTCCACGTTGCCCGGATGGACCACCGCGATCGCGTCCCCGCTGTAACGACCCCGCCAGTCGGTGAGATAAGGTGCCATCGCCTGTGAAGTCGAGCAAATCCGATCGGCGCCGACCACCGCTGTCAGAGCGCGAGTGAGACCCTGATCCACTGCAAGACTCATTGCGGAGCCTCCATGATTTGATTCAGCAGTGACTGCACCCGCTCGACTGCAGCCACGCCCTCGTCGATCGCCTCACGCGCGCGGTCGAATTCCATCATGTTCAGATGGGCGACCCGCGGCGAGATCAGCACGTCTGCCGGTTCGCCCGCAAGCCGGCTGCGAGCGATACGCATCTGCATGATGTTGATGCTGGACGCAATCACGTCCGGAAGCGAGGGCAAGTCCGACTGCGCATCATCATCCACGTCGTCGGTCTGGGTCGCACCGCTGCGCAGGCCGATCGAACCGAGCAACTTCTGCGTCCAGCCGCCTTCCGGAAGCAAAGGCAGGGTCCGTCCCCGCCTGCGCGTCTTGCCGACCATGCCCGAACCCAGTTCGACCGCGATCACGATCTCCGCACCGAGCGCCCTGCACAAGGAGACCGGCACCGGATTGACCAGCCCACCATCGACCAGCACGCGACCATGGCGCATCACTGGAGAAAACAATCCGGGCAATGCGATCGACGCCTGCACCGCTGCGGCGATGCTGCCGTCACGCAACCACACTTCCCGGCCCGAGGTCAATTCGGTCGCCACACAGGCAAAGGGCTTGGAAAGCTCGGAAAAATCATCGAGAAAGAAATGTTCGGCGCAATGCTGAACCACCCGATCACCGCGGATCAGGCCGCTCTTCAGACTGATGTCGAGCATGGACACGACATCCTGCCAATCGAGCGAAGTCAGCCATTGACCGAGCGCGTCGAGGCGCTCCGAAACCAGGGCCGCACCGACCAGCGCACCGACCGAGCATCCGCACACCACATCGGGTCTGATGCCCGCACGCTCGAGCGCCTGGACGACGCCGATGTGAGACCAACCACGCGCTGCACCGCTGCCGAGCGCCAGACCGATGACCGGACGCCCGTCCCGTTTCTCGATCGGCGCAGATTCGTACATCACCGCCCAGGAGGCTGTCGAGCTTGAGCGATCGTCACCAGCCGAGTGGGAAAGCGACAACATATCTGGTTGATTTTGAGGCGCATAGTGGTTCTATGCAACGAAAAATCGGGCAGATATGGACCGCTTATCCCACCGGCGCAGTAGATCAGTCTCAAGTCCGACAGCCTCCTAGCTCAGTGGCTCGGCATAAAGGTCGTGCACGTCGCAGTCGGTGATCCGAACCCGCGCGAATTCGCCCACCTCGAGATGCTCGCCGTTCGGAATCACGACCAGACCGTCGATCTCCGGCGCGTCCGCACATGATCGTGCAAGCGCGCCTTCCTCGTCGACATCGTCGACCAGCACCGTCATCTCCCGGTCGATCCAGCGCTCAAGCCGCTGTGTCGAAATGTCCTCCTGAAAGGCCATCAGACGCATGCGACGCTCCTCGCGAACGTCGTCCGGCAACGGATCGGCGAGCGCATTGGCGGCGGCGCCCTCGACCGGCGAATAGGCGAATGCGCCGACCCGATCCAGTCGGGCCTCGTTCAGAAAGTTCAGCAACTGCTCGAAGTCTTCCTCTGTCTCTCCCGGGAATCCGGTGATGAAGGTCGACCGTATGGTCAGGTCGGGACAGATGCTGCGCCACGTGCGAATACGCTCCAGCACGTTCTCCGAACTTGCGGGGCGCTTCATCGCCTTCAGGATGCGCGGGCTCGCATGCTGGAACGGAATGTCCAGATAGGGAAGGATCTTCCCTTCGGCCATCAGTGGAATCAGGTCATCCACACTTGGGTACGGATAGACGTAGTGCATCCGGATCCACACGCCCAGATCCCCGAGTGCCCCGGCCAGTTCAAGCAGACGTGTCTTGAGCGGCCGACCGTTCCAGAAGCCGGTGCGGTATTTCAGGTCGACACCGTAGGCGCTGGTGTCCTGGGAGATCACCAGAATCTCCCTGACGCCGGCGTCGACCAGCGCCTCGGCCTCCTTCATCACGTCGTGAATCGGTCGGCTGACCAGATCACCGCGCATGGCCGGTATGATGCAGAAGCTGCACCGGTGATTACAGCCTTCCGAGATCTTCAGATAGGCATAATGCCGCGGCGTCAGCCGAACGCCCTGCGGTGGCACCAGATCGGTGAACGGGTCATGCGGCTTGGGAAGATGCAGATGCACCGCCCGCATCACCTCCTCGGTGGCATGCGGGCCGGAGACTGCCAGCACCTGCGGGTGCGTCGCCATCACGACATCATCCTTTGCCCCGAGGCAACCGGTCACGATCACCTTGCCGTTCTCGGCCAGCGCCTCGCCGATTGCATCGAGCGATTCCTCGACGGCCGCATCGATGAAGCCGCAGGTATTGACCACGACCAGGTCGGCATCGTCGTAACTGCCGGAGATGTCGTAGCCCTCGGCGCGCAGGCGCGTCAGGATGTGCTCCGAATCGACCGTCGCTTTCGGGCACCCCAGCGAAACGAACCCCACCCGGGGCGCATCCTGCACTTTTCTCGGAATCATCTTGTCCTGTTGGCTGTCGCCGTCGTGATTCGGCGGTCGATGTGGACCTTCGGCATCCTTGCGGATGCTGGCCACATTCTGCCTATTTCTTTACGGTCGGGCGATCACCGCCGGCACCGGTGCCGGACGAAGGCGCGGACACCTTCTCGGTGTCGGTCTGCTCACCGGCCGGACCGTGCTTCGATTCGTCGCCCTCGCCATGCGGGTATTTCGGGAAGGGGAAGCCGGCGAACATGTTGCGGGTCTGACTCTCGATCTGTTCCTGCATCTGATCGAACATCTTCTTGCTCTGATCGACGTAGGTCCCCATCACGCTCTTCAGTGCGGGGCCCTGGAAGTTCAGGAACTGTGCCCACAAGTCCTGGCTGATCGGACTGTTCTCACCGTAGATCGTGCGCGCCTGCTCCTGGAGCTTGGCCTGCATTTCGGTAAAGGCCTTGATGTTGTTCTCCAGGTACTTGCCCATCATGCCCTGCGTCGCGTTGCCATAGAAACGGATCATGTGCGAGAGCAGGTCGCTGGTGAACATCGGCGCCCCACCCGCCTCCTCCTCCAGAATGATCTGGAGCAGAATGGCCCGGGTCAGATCCTCGCCGCTTTTTGCGTCGACGACCTGGAATTCTTCTCGACTGAGTACCAGTTCCTTCACATCTGCAAGCGTGATGTAAGAACTCGTCCGCGTATCGTATAGACGACGATTCGGGTACTTCTTGATCAGTCTGAGCTTTTCCGCCATGTTCTCACTCTCCTCATCGGCAAAATGCCGCACCGCAACTGCAATTATAACGCTTGGTAAACAAAAAGCCCCGGCAATCGTCGGGGCTTTCGCCGAATCTGCAGCAGTCGAAATGCTGCGTCAGCACATATGCAGACCACCATTGATGTTGATCGTCGCACCGGTGATGTAGCCGGCCAGTTCGGAAGACAGGTAGGCACACAGCGCTCCAATCTCCTCTGGCTTGCCCAGACGCTTCATCGGCACGCTGTCGATGATGCCCTGACGGATGTCGTCACGGATCGCCATCACCATGTCGGTGCCGACGTAACCGGGCGCGACCGCATTGACCGTGACGCCCTTGGTGGCCAGCTCGGCCGCCAGCGCCTTGGTGAAACCGAGCACACCGGCCTTCGCGGTGGAGTAATTCGTCTGGCCGGCCTGCCCCTTGATTCCATTGACCGAGGAGATATTGATGATCCGTCCCCAGCCCCGCTCGGCCATCTTGGCGGAGATGTGGTGGGTCACGTTGAACAAGCTGTTCAGATTCGTGTTGATCACCGCATCCCATTGCGCCTTTTCCATCTTCGGGAAGAACTTGTCGCGGGTGATGCCGGCGTTGTTGATCAGTACATCGATCGGACCGACCTCGGCCTCTATTCTGGCGACCATATCCCGGCACGACTCGTAGTCGGAAACGTCACCTTCGGCCGGGATGAACTCGAAACCGAGGGCCTTCTGGCTGGCAAGCCATTCGTCTTTCGGCGGAAAACCCGGAAGACAGTTGGCCACCACCTTCATACCATCCTTGGCCAGCGCCTGGCAGATTGCGGTACCGAGACCACCCATCGCGCCGGTCACGAGTGCGATTCTTTGGGACATTTTCCTATCCTTTTGCAACAAGTTGGATACTGAAGGCACGCCGCGCTGCGGCAAAAGCCACGGGGGTGCTTCAACTGAGCCTGCGGGCCCCATTCAGGCCACCCAGCGCGTTGGATTATACCCTTGTTTGAGCATGGATGCTGCGACGCAATAAGTTCCGGTCAAAAAAAACGCCCGGGTCGCGGGCGCTTTTCGGAAGTCAGTACGACGGGTTTTATCCAGCGGTCACACGAACGATGTGACACGCACGCGAACCCGTCGTAGCAGCGACGTGGTCAGAACATGTGCTGACCACCGTTGATCGAGATGTTGGCGCCCGTCACGAAGGCTGCCTCTTCGGAAGACAGGTACGCAACCAGGCCGGCGATCTCCTCGGGCTTGCCCAGACGGGACACCGGGATCTGCGGCAGGATCTTGGAATCCAGGATTTCCTGAGGAATCGCCATCACCATCTTGGTCCCGATATAGCCCGGAGAGATGGTATTGACCGTCACGCCGTTGCGTGCGACTTCCAGTGCCAGCGCCTTCGTGAAGCCGTGCATGCCAGCCTTGGCAGCAGAGTAATTGGTCTGGCCGAACGCACCCTTCTGGCCGTTGACCGACGACACGTTGATGACACGACCCCACTTGCGCTCGACCATGCCGTCGACGACCTGCTTGCTCATGTTGAACACGCTGTCGAGGTTGGTGCTGATCACCGCATCCCAGTCGGCCTTGGTCATCTTCCTGAAGGTCATGTCACGCGTGATGCCGGCGTTGTTCACCAGCACATCGACCGGCCCGACGTCCTTGGTCACCGCCTCCACGCAGGCCTTGGCCGATTCGAAGTCGGCAACGTCGCACGGATAGGCCTTGAAGCCATAACCCATGTTGTGCATGTTCGTCAGCCACTCCGACGCCTTGGTGTTACCCGGTGAATGCGTCGTCACCACTTTGTATCCCAGCGCAGCGAGCTTGATGCAGATCGCTTCGCCGAGACCGCCCATACCGCCCGTTACAAGTGCAACTCTGGTCATTGTGCTTACTCCTCTCCCGTTTCATCTCTCGAAGGGCTTGATGCGATATCAGGCAGCGCCCCCCGTATCCGCTGCCGTCAGCTTGAATCGTTGATACGTTTGCCAGTCGGCCCCCAGGCGCTGGTTCAGGCCCGCTCCTTCACGTAGCGCCCCGGCGCCGGCTCGATCGGCTTGTAGCGCGCGTTGCCCGCCTTGCCGCGCGCCGCTATCTGCTTGCCGCCCCGAGCCTTGAGCCAGTCGATCCAGTGCAGCCACCAGCTGCCTTGCTGTTCGTTCGCCCCCTCCAGCCATTCATCCGGATCGGCGATGTTGGTGGCGTGGGTCCAGTAACTGCGACGATTCTTGGAAGCCGGATTGATCGCACCCGCGATGTGACCGCTGGCCGCAAGCACGAAGGTGGTCTCGCCACCGAGCAGCGGCCGCGCGTGATACGCACTCTTCCACGGCACGATGTGATCTTCCCGCGCGGCCAGCAGATAGGCCGGTGCATCGACCTTGCCCAGATCCACCTTCACGCCCAGCATTTTGAGTTTGCCCGGTACGCGCAGGCTGTTCTCGAGATACATGTTGCGCAGATACCAGGTCAAAAACGGACCCGGCAGATTGGTCGAATCCGAGTTCCAATACAGCAGATCGAAGGCCTGCGGTTTCTTGCCCTTCAGATAGTTGCCGACCACGTACTGCCAGATCAGGTCGTTGGCACGCAAGGCCGAAAAAACGTTGGCCAGTTCCTGGCCCTTCAGCAAGCCCCCCTTGCCGATCGCGGCTTCGCGCGCGGCCACGCTCGCCTCATCGACCAGACATCCCAGTTCGCCTGCTTCGGCGAAGTCCAGCAGCGTCGTCATCAGCGTCACGCTCTCGACCGGATCCTCGCCCTTGCCACGCGCGACCGCCAGCGCCGACGACAGGATGGTGCCGCCCACGCAGAAACCGAGTACGTTCGGCTTCTTCACACGGGTCACCGCGCGCACCACGTCCAGCGCCTCGAGCGGCCCTTTCTGCAAGTAGTCATCCCAGCCGAAGCGAGACTCCGCAGGGCCGGCGTTCTTCCATGAAATGAGGAAGACGGTGAACCCCTGCTCCACCACGAATCTCACCAGAGAATTCTCGGGCTGCAGATCCATGATGTAGAACTTGTTGATGCATGGCGGCACGATCAGCAACGGCTTCTCCGCGACCTTGTCGGTCAGCGGTGCGTACTGGATCAACTGCATGAGTTCGTTCTCGTGGATCACCGAGCCGGGCGTCAGTGCGAGATTGCGACCCACTTCGAAAGCGGCGTCGTCGGTCATCGAGATCCGGCCCTTCTCCAGGTCGGCAAGCAGGTTCTGAATCCCGGTCGTGATGCTCGCCCCCTGGGTTTCCAGCGCCGCCTTGACGAACTCCGGATTGGTCGCTGCAAAGTTTGACGGCGACAACGCATCGAGATATTGACGCGTCAGGAACTGCAGCCTGGATTTCGCCCGTCCATCGGCGATCGGCATCGCATCCGACATCTGCCTGAGGAAGTCGGAATTGACCAGATAGGCCTGACGAACGTAGTCGTAAAGGGGGCTTTCCGTCCATTCGGGCGCCGAAAAGCGCCGATCACCCGGCTCTGGCGACGCCACCGGTTCGGACACGTCGCCCGGTCTGCGCTGCAACATCGACGCCCACAGTGCGGCATGCCGCTCGGCGAAAGCCTTATGCAGTTGCCCGAGCTCATCCGTCTCCGGCGTCGGCAGGGTCGTCACCGGCTCCCCGCCGCTGTCCTGGATCACCGCATGCTGACGCGCCAGCATGCCAAAGAAGTTCTGGGCCATCGCCTGGCCGAGCTGAAGCATCCCGTCCATCATCGCGTTCGAATTATTGTCTTTGGAATCGGACATCAACCCCTCCTGAGGCACTTCTGGTCGACCGTAAGCACGGCAACCCATAAAAAAACAAGACTTGTACCATGCTCCAGCCAACTCATGGCCCAACCGGGTAGAATCGACGCCATGTACCTCGTCGCAATCGCCTGGATATACGTGGTCTTGCTCGTCTCAATTGCCAACACCACGGTCGTCGGCGGCGTGCTCACCTTCCTGTTCGCGGGTCTCGGACCGCTTGCGCTTTTTCTATGGATTTTCGGCACGCCAGCACGTCGAAGAGCTGCGGCATTGCGAGATGACGAGTCGGCGACAGGTATGAACGATAGAGCCGAATCCGATCCGGATCAATAGCCGCATCGTTTGTGCGGATCGCGATGGCGCGACTCGGCCGACCCGTGACCGCATGCGGTGCGGACATCATTCGCTCAGCCACACCAGTGTGGCGAAGCGGCCGGTGACGCGGTCACGGCGATAGGAATAGAAGCGCCCAGCGTCCGAGAAAGTACACCATCCGCCCCCCCCGACCCGCTCTACACCAACGTTTTGCAGGCGGTTGCGCGCCAGCTGGTAGAGGTCGGCCATCCATTTTCCGGGCGCACCGGCGGGCCTGAACGCCACGCCCAGGTCAGGATCGCCCGATATGAAGCGATCGCGCACCTCGTCGCCAACCTCGAAGGCGTCCGGTCCGATCGCCGGGCCCAACCAGGCCCGCAATCGCCCGGGTGCCACCCCCATGCGGTCGACGGTCGTCTCGAGTACGCCTGCGGCCAGCCCACGCCAGCCCGCATGCGCCGCGGCCACCACCGATCCGGCATCGTCGCAAAGGATCACCGGCAGGCAGTCGGCGCTCATCACCGCACAGACCACCCCCGTACGACGCGCAACCGCGGCATCGGCCATCGGCGGCGCGTCACCCGCCATCACATGATCGAGTTCCGCAACCACCGTGCCGTGCACCTGCTCCAGCCACACCGGCTCCGCGGGCAGATGACTACGCACAAGCGCCCTGTTCTCCTGCACCGCTTCCGGATCGTCACCTACATGCAGTCCAAGATTGAGAAACTCGTAAGGCGATCGACTCACCCCCCCCGCACGGGTCGTCACCAACGCATGCACGTTCGTCGGGGCCTCCCAGACCGGACGAATGAAGCCGGTCGCACTCACGCAACGACACCCGACCGCAGGAATTGAAGAAGCGACGCGAGATCCTGCGCGATCGGAACCTCCCAACACATCGCGTCACCGCTGAACGGATGGCGCAGGCCGAGGCGGAACGCGTGCAGCGCCTGCCGCGGAAACGCATCCAGCGGGTTGCAGCCGGTGCGTCGTGCGCGGTAAGTGCCGTCGCCGATCAGCGGGTGACCAATGTGGGTCATATGCACCCTGATCTGGTGCGTACGGCCGGTTTCTAGTCGACACTCGACCAGCGTCGCCAGCGCGAATCGTTCGCGCACCGTGTAATGCGTCAAGGCCCGCCGGCCCGACCCGACAACCGCCATGCGAGTTCGACTCACCGGATGCCGCCCGATCGGCGCGTCTATCGTGCCCGAACCGGTCAGCTGGCCCTGCACCAGCGCGACATAGTGCCGCGTCACGCTACGCGCCTGCAGTTGCCTGATCAAGTCCGTCTGGGCCTCCAGTGTCCGGGCGACGACCATCAGACCACTGGTGTCCTTGTCCAGCCGATGCACGATGCCGGCGCGCGGCACGCCCGCCAGTTCAGGGGCATGATGCAACAAGGCGTTGAGCAGCGTCCCGCTCCGGTTTCCGCTGCCCGGATGGACCACCAGTCCAACCGGCTTGTCGATGACGAGGAGGTGCGCGTCCTCGAAAACGACCTGCAATGGGATGTCCTCGGCGCGTTCGGCACCCCCTTCCTTCGCGGCCGGTTCGTCCACCTGCAAGGCCTCGCCGCCCGATACCTTGAACTTGGGTTCGCGGACCCGTCCATCGAGCTTGACCCGGCTGGCCTTCATCCAGGCCTGCAGGCGGCTGCGCGAATGCGAAGGAAACAGTTTCGCCATGGCTTGATCCAGGCGCAGGCCTGCGAACTCGCGCGGGATCGTCAACGCATGGCAGGAATCGACTTCGCCCTGTGGGCTATAATGTGCCGATTCATTTACCCGAGTGCTTTCAATGGCTGGATTCACCCTGCGAAGTTTAGCGGTAATCGCCGTACTGCTGGTCAGCGGATGCGGTTTGCTGCCCGAGGAGGCCGACGAAACGGCGGGCTGGAGCGCCCAGCAGATCTACACCGAGGCCAGAGGTGCGATGAACGAGGGTTCATATGAACGCGCAATCAGCCTTTACGAGCGCCTCGAGGCGCGCTATCCGTACGGCCGCTTCGCGCAGCAGGCCCAGATCGATATCGCCTACTCCTACTACAAGAGCAATGAACCGGCGCTCGCGATCGCGGCAGCCGACCGTTTCATCCGCTTGCATCCGAACCATCCGAATGTCGATTACACCTATTACCTGAAGGGTCTGGCGACTTTCAACGAAGACCTCGGACTGCTCGGCGGACTCCAGAACCAGGACATGTCCGAGCGCGATCCCAAAGGCGCGCAGGAGTCCTTCGACACCTTCAAGGAACTGGTCACCCGCTATCCGGAAAGCCGCTACACACCCGACTCGCTGCTGCGTATGCAGTATCTGGTGAATTCGCTGTCGGCACATCAGGTGCACGTGGCGCGCTACTATTACCAGCGCGGAGCCTATGTCGCGGCGATCAGCCGCGCCCAGACCGCGATCACGACCTACCCGGGCACACCGGCTACCGAAGAAGCCCTGTTCCTGCTGGTTAAGAGCTACGATGCGCTCGGCATGACCGACCTGCGCGACGACGCCGACCGGGTGATGCGTCTGAACTTTCCGGACAGCGTCTATTTCGCCGGCGGCCCGAAGGTCAGCAAGCCGTGGTGGCAGATCTGGTGAGTCGAAGGCGGCGAACGCTCGACTGACCTCGATCGCATTCAGCCCCGGCCGTAGTTATCCTCGAATCGGACGATATCGTCCTCTCCAAGATAGCTGCCGGACTGCACCTCGATCATCTCGAGCGCGACCTTTCCGGGGTTCTCCAGGCGGTGTGTCACCCCCAGCGGAATATAGGTCGACTGGTTCTCCGACAGCAGAAAGACCTCATCGCCGCGCGTCACGCGTGCGGTGCCCTGCACGACGATCCAGTGCTCGGCACGGTGATGGTGCATCTGCAGGCTCAGGGTGCCGCCCGGCTTGACGACGATGCGCTTGACCTGAAAGCGCGCGCCCGCGTCGATCGAATCGTAGAAACCCCAGGGTCGATGAATCTTGCGGTGGGCATCGGCCTGGGTCCGCCGCTCGGCCTTGAGTCGCGCGACGATCCGCTTCACCTCCTGGGTGCGATCGCGATGCGCGACCATGACCGCATCCGGAGTCTCGACCACGACCAGATCGTCCACGCCGAGGCAGGCCACCAGCCGGTCCGACGCATGGACCAGCGTATTGCGCGTGGCTTCGAACATCACGTCGCCGCTCGCCGCATTTCCGTCGCTGTCCTTGTCTGCCAGTGACCATAGCGCATCCCAGGCCCCCACATCCGACCAACCCACCGACATCGGCACGACCCGAGCCGGCACGCCGAGTTCAGGGGTTTCCGCGAGCTTTTCCATGACCGCATAGTCGATCGAATCCGAAGGGCAGCCCAGAAAGGCCTCCGACGCGATGCGTATGAAATCGGCGTCCCGAATCGCGCCGTCCAGCGCGAGCGCGCAGGCATTGGCCATCTCGGGATTGAAATGCCGGATCGCCTTCATCCACGAAGACGCCAGCACCATGAACAGCCCGCTATTCCAGAGATATTCGCCACTCGCCAGATAGGCCTCGGCGGTCGCCTTGTCCGGTTTTTCGACAAAGGCGGCGACTGCGTGCAGTCCGGGATCGATCTCGGCGCCGGATCGGATGTACCCATAACCGGTCTCGGCGCGTTCGGGGACGATCCCGAACGTCACCATCGCCCCATCCAGCGCCGCCCGTGCAGCCGTGTCGACCGCCCGATGAAAGCCGGCGAGGTCGCGGATCACATGGTCGGCCGGCATCACCAGCAGCACGGCGTCCTTCTCCGTGCGAAGCGCCTGCAAGGCCGCCAGCGTCAATGCCGGTGCCGTGTTCCGACCCACGGGTTCGAGAATGATCTGACGCGTCGGCGTTCCACCGCCGCGCAGCTGCTCGGCGGTGATGAATCGGTACTCCTCGTTGCACACCACGATCGCCTCGCCGGCCATAGCCAGATGCCCCTGTAAGCCCGCCAGCCGTCGCGCAGCTTCCTGCAGCATCGTGCCCTCTCCGAACAACTGCAGCAGCTGCTTCGGATACTGCTCGCGCGACAGCGGCCACAGGCGGGTGCCCGAGCCTCCCGACAGGATCACCGCCTGCAGCATCAAGGTCGATCCAGTTTCATTCATACCGATCATGTTCGCGTCCCGCCACTCACCGATAAAATACGCGAAGCATAGCAAACGGCGCGCTGTAGCGACCGAGGCGCACTGCACACAACCGGACAGCCACCTATGGGCAGCCCGATGCAGGCTGTATAGAATCGCGAGGGTCTGTTCTCATTCGCGCTGGCGGTCGCGCCACCGCGAATGAGAACAGACCCTCACCACGAGCGATACTCGCTCAGGATCGCCACCCGGACGGGAATCGATGTTCCACTACCTGCGCAACTGGTTCGACAGGCATTTCTCCGACCCCCAGGTCGTCATCCTGGCGCTGGTGCTGATCTTCGGCCTGGTGGTCGTGCTGTTCGCCGGCCGCCTGCTTGCTCCGCTGATCGCCAGCGTCATCATCGCCTACCTGCTGGAGGGTGCGGTGCGGGCGCTCGAACGACACCGCGTGCCGCGCTTCCCGTCGGTCATCCTGGTGTTCAGCCTGTTCCTGTCCCTGTTCGTCATCATGATGTTGCTGCTTTTACCGCTGCTGGCCGGGCAGTTGAGCCAGCTCGCACGCGAACTTCCTGCGATCGTCACCAAGACCCAGTCGCTGATGCTGCAACTGCCGGAGCGCTATCCGCAGATCTTCTCGGAACAGCAGATCAACGAATTGCTGTACTCGATCCGCCAGAATCTGACCGCGTTCGGACAGCGGGTCGTACTGATGTCCCTGTCGTCGGCGGTCCAGCTGATGACACTGCTGGTCTATCTGGTGCTCGTGCCCCTTCTCGTATTCTTCATGCTCAAGGACAAGAACAAGATCATCGCGTGGTTCCTGCTGTTCCTGCCGCACGAACGAAGTCTTGTGAACAACGTATGGGCCGATGTGAACGCCGGTATCGGCAACTACGTGCGGGGCAAGTTCATCGAGATCCTGATCGTGTGGTTCGTCAGCTACGTGGTTTTTTCGGTGCTGAACCTTCCCTATGCGATGTTGTTGTCGCTCGCAACGGGATTATCGGTGGTCGTGCCTTATGTCGGCGCGGCGATCGTGACGATACCGGTGGCCGCCGTGGCGTATTTCGAGTTCGGCATGGCGCCCGATTTCTGGTTCGTGCTCGCCGCCTACGCTGTTATCCAGTTTCTGGACGGCAACCTGCTTGCACCCCTGCTGTTTTCCGAGGTCGTCAATCTGCACCCCGTCGCGATCATCGCGGCCGTGCTGATCTTCGGCGGCCTGTGGGGTCTGTGGGGCGTGTTCTTCGCGATTCCGCTCGCGACGCTGATCGCCGCCGTACTGAATGCGTGGCCCTCGGGCGAGGGCCGGCCCTCACCGTAGCAGGGCACTTGGCAGTGCTCACCGGTACCGCTGCGCCGTCTGCCCAGCGCCGAACATGTCACGCGGGTCGACTGCAACTCAGCCCTTCGAG
Source organism: Denitraticella aggregata (assembly GCF_048158365.1). Classification (NCBI taxonomy): domain Bacteria; kingdom Pseudomonadati; phylum Pseudomonadota; class Betaproteobacteria; order Rhodocyclales; family Zoogloeaceae; genus Denitraticella; species Denitraticella aggregata. The sequence continues at coordinate 29,382 of NZ_JBLLNL010000011.1, forward strand.
CTGGCTCGCCAGCGAATCGAGTTCGCGACCGAGACGCGCTCGCTGCGATGGCGAGGCGTCGCGATGAAGATCCGAGATCAACTGCAATGTCAGCCGGCGGTTGGTTGCCACCGAAGCCTGGTGCTCTTCACTCGTGTGCGCATCCGCATCGAGCAACAATTCCGACACGCGCTGCAGGAACAGATCGCGCTCTTCGCGCAACTCGAGCGCAGTCAGGAATCGCTGCTGCCACACGATGCGATTGCTCAGCCACGCCTCGGTTACCGGATCGAGTTCCAGACTCCAGCGTTCGATCAGATCCCGCTGTCCCGCGTCCAGCTGTCCGAACCACCGCCGCAACCGTTTCTCCATGCGCTCCACTCGGGCCGCGTGCAGTTCGTCGGGGCTGCCATCCAGGAACTTTTCGCGCATGTCCTCATTGCGCACCTCGAGCCGCGCGGCGAGATGCTCGATCTGATCGTCCCTGAGCTGCCCAAGGAGTTCGGTCAGATCCGGCACGATCGCTTCCGATAGCGTCCGGACAAAGACCTCGATCCGTGAAACATGACGATCGAGGCTGTCGACGTCGACTCGATGCGCTGCAAGATCGGCATCGAGTTCTCGCAGAAACACGGCATAGGCCGGCAACTCCGCAGTGCAGTGCCAGGCGATCCGCTCGCCGAGTCGCATGTCGAGCAACGCGCGCTGGTCACGGTCGAGACGAACATAATCCCGCACATACCAGGGCACGATCCAGTCGAGCTGGCCGTAGACATAGCGAACGGTGCCGCAGGCAGCGAGAAGCGTGCTGACACAGATCACGAGGAAAACCGAACGAATGCGCATGAGGCGTTTGAGCAGCCTGACTGCATTCGGTTCTGCCGCAGGCCGATCTGCGGGCAGCCAAGCCGACCGGCGGACAAAAAAAACCCGCTATATCAGCGGGTTATTTTCCAAGCTGGCGGAGACGAAGGGATTCGAACCCTTGAGACAGGTTTTGCCCGTCTGCTCCCTTAGCAGGGGAGTGCCTTCGACCTCTCGGCCACGTCTCCAAGCTTTGGAGGCGCGATGATAGCCATTCCACGCCCCCCGGTCAAACCAAATCGCCCGCTGTTCAGGCCTGTTCCAGCCCGAATGCCTTGTGCAATACACGCACGGCAAGTTCGAGGTATTTCTCCTCGATCGCGACCGAGATCCGGATCTCGGACGTGGCGATCATCTGGATATTGATGCCTTCCTGTCCCAGCGTGCGGAACATCTTGGCCGCGACGCCGGGGTGCGATCGCATGCCCACGCCCACGACCGACACCTTGGCCATGGAACTGTCGGTTTCGATGACGTGTTCACCGATCTGCGCCTTGGCGGCGTCGAGCGCCTTGAGCGCCTTGTCGACGTCGCCTCGCGCGACAGTGAACGAAAAGTCGGTGGCGCCGTCGTGGCCGACGTTCTGCACGATCATGTCGACATCGATGTTGGCATCGGCGACAGGGCCGAGGATGTTGTAGGCGATGCCGGGCTTGTCCGGCGCGCCGAGCACGGTGATCTTGGCTTCGTCACGATTGAAGGCGATGCCGGAGATGACAGGTTGTTCCATGTTCTGATCTTCCTCGAATGAAATGAGCGTGCCCTCGCCCCCGTCCTCGAAACTGGAGAGCACACGCAGCTTGACCTTGTACTTGCCGGCAAACTCGACCGAGCGGATCTGCAGCACCTTGGAGCCGAGGCTGGCGAGTTCGAGCATCTCCTCGAAGGTGATCCGATCCAGCTTGCGTGCTTCGGTAACGATGCGCGGATCGGTCGTATAGACGCCGTCCACGTCGGTATAGATCTGGCACTCGTCCGCCTTCAACGCCGCCGCGATCGCCACCGCCGTGGTGTCGGACCCGCCGCGGCCGAGGGTGGTGATGTTCCCGCGCTCATCGACGCCCTGGAATCCGGCCACGACGATGACCTTGTCCTGGTCCAGGTCCCTGCGGATCGGGGCCTCGTCGATGTTGAGGATCCGCGCCTTGGTATGGGCGGAATCCGTCAGGATGCGCACCTGCCCCCCGGTGTAGCTCTTCGCCTTCAGCCCGGCATCCTTGAGCGCCATGCACAACAGACCGATGGTGACCTGCTCACCGGTCGAGACCACGACGTCCAACTCTCGCGGATCGGGGTGCGTGGCGACCTCCCTGGTCAAGGCGATCAGGCGGTTCGTCTCCCCGCTCATCGCCGACACCACGACGATCACCTGGTCACCCCGCGCCTTGAACGCTGCGACCCGCTTCGCCACGTTCCGGATGCGCTCCGGACTGCCGACCGACGTACCGCCGTACTTCTGAACTATCAGTGCCATGTTGCATCCAAATTGCGGTGAATAAAGCCGCACATATTAACAATTACGCGAAAAAAATACAGGCCTGAAAGGTGGGGCAGCAGGTCGGAACCAAAAGGGATGACTTACTTCACGTGTCACAGGTGTTCGGCGCAAGAAACGACATTTAACTATTGTATGAGAACGAAATACTGACCTATACTCAAAACGTCCTACCACTTAGGTTGTAGGGTCCTTCAGATCCGCAACGCGTTCAGCATAGAACGCGCGAAGTCCATACCAGGAGTCTACAGATGAAAGCTAGCGAGAAATTGGACGTACGTGAGATCCGGCGCAAGCTGGGCATGAACCAGTCCCAGTTCTGGTCCAAGATCGGCGTCACGCAGAGCGGTGGTTCGCGTTACGAGAGCGGTCGGAACATTCCGCGTCCGGTGCAGGCGTTGTTGCGGCTCGTGCATATCGAACAGATCGACATCAACAGGGTCAAGCGCGAGGACGTCGAGGTTGCCGAGTACCTGAAGGCCTCGAATCCGGATCTTTACAAGAGCTTGAAGAAGGAAGCGAAGAGCAAGCGCAAGCAGTGATCTGCAAGCCGGCCTCGACTTGTCCCATGCCAGGAGGGCCGCGCTGAGCGCGGCCCTCTTCACGTCCTACCCCCGCCGCCGACCCCACGATCGGACACCCCCCAGGTGCTACAATCTGCGCCCTTCGTTCAGATCGAGGCGTTCCGACCATGCGCATCACCCGCAAGCTGGAATTCGATGCCGGGCACCGAATCCCGGATCATGCAAGCCAGTGCCGGCATCTGCACGGGCATCGCTATACGCTCGAAGTCACGCTGTCAGGCGGCATCATAGACGCGGCTGGCAAACCGGTGAATGGAATGGTGATGGATTTCGCTGACGTCAAGCAGATCGCCAAGACGCACCTGGTCGACCAGTGGGATCATGCCTTTCTGGTATTCCGCGGCGACCGACCGGTCGCCGACTTTCTCGCGAGCATGCCCGGCCACAAGACGGTCGAACTGGATGTGGTGCCCACCGCCGAGAACCTTGCCGAGGCCGCCTTTCGCATCCTCGATCCGCTCTATCGCGACACCTACGGCAATCAGCTCAGACTGGAGCGCGTCAGGCTGTACGAAACCCCCAACTGCTGGGCCGACGCGCTACGCAGCGAGCTGATGCCGGACCCGTGCGGCCCGGACCCTCATCAGATCGCGTAGCGCCGCAAGCGCAGCGAGAATTCGCGCAACTGCTCGATACCGCTTTGCTCCGCTCGGGAGACCCAGTCCTGGAGCTGTTGCAGCAGCTGTTCGCTCGACGCGTTGGAACGTGCCCACAGGGCGGCCAGCTCTTCACGCATCGTGACCATCGTCGTCAACGCCTGACTGTCCTTGATCACCTCCTGGAGTCGGCCCTTCTCGCCATCGGCGAGATGCCTGTCCTCGCCGGACAGAATCCAGCGACGCAAGGCCTTGGGATCGAACTTTCCGGCGTGCGCCGCGGCAAGCCGGTCGATCTCCTGCGAGCAGGTCCGTTTCAGGGATGAGACATAGCGCGTCATCACGTCGTAACGGTGAGTGATCACGGCCTGCAACGTGTCCAGATCCGGCACGCTCTTGGCGTCTCCGAACCTCGGGGTCGGTATCACCTTGCGGGCCTTGGCGAGGCCCAGGATCTCCAGAATGCGGATGTACATCCAGCCGATGTCGAACTCATACCATTTGGCCGACAGCTTCGCCGACGTCGCGAAACTGTGGTGGTTGTTGTGCAGTTCTTCGCCGCCGATCAGGATGCCCCAAGGGACGATGTTGGTCGACGCATCGGCGCAATCGAAATTGCGATAACCCCAGAAATGACCGAGCCCATTGATGACGCCGGCGGCCCACACCGGTATCCACAACATCTGCACCGCCCAGATCGTCAGACCGATCGGCCCGAACAACAACACGTTGGTGATCAACATCGCGCTCACCCCGACAACCGAGTGGCGATAGACATTGCGCTCCATCCAGTCGTCGGGCGTGCCGTGCCCGTAGCGACGCAGCGTGTCCTGGTTGCGCGATTCGGCCCGATACAGCTCAGCGCCTTCGAGCAGGACCTTGCGGATGCCCTTGATCTGCGGACTGTGCGGATCTTCTTCCGTTTCGCATTTGGCGTGATGCTTACGGTGGATTGCCGCCCATTCCTTGGTCACCATGCCGGTCGTGAGCCACAGCCAGAACCGGAAGAAGTGACTCGGAATCGGATGCAGTTCCAGCGCACGGTGGGCCTGGTGGCGATGCAGAAAAATCGTGACCGAAGCGATGGTGACATGGGTGAGCGCGAGCGCAACGACGATGTAGCCCCACCACGGAAGATCGATCAAGCCTGTGAACATGCGCAGGTCTATCCTTAATGTATTGGCCGCACGATTTTACGCGAAGCTTCAGCCGTTAACAATCGAAGGCGCGACCACGAGTCAGCTTGCCGTGTTCGCGCCTCTCTTTAATGATAGACGCCGACCTGTCGCGCGAGTTCCTTGCGCTCGCCGTTCAGGGGCTCCACGGCAGCGACGCGACCGGGACGGCGTTGGCGCGGTGACGATTCCAGTTGTCCAGATAGGCCTGAACCAGCTCGCAGTTGTCCCGCAGCACTAATACGTTTTCGGCGTTGCGATTGCGGGCAGACCAGGTGAAGTTGTACGAACCGGTCACGACCGTGCACACGGGCCCTTGCGGATCGATGATCAGCACCTTGTTGTGAGCCGCCGCGAATGCGGTTTCAAACGCGACCGGCACCTTCGCTTCGAGCAGGGCGGGAATCGCGGCGTTGCGGCCACCGCGGCGGTTCATCTCGGCATCGGCCAGCACCTCGACCCGCACGCCGCGGCGATGCGCTTCGACGAGCCCGCGCGCGATCGCACGGCTTGTGAACACATAAGCCTGCACCCGAATAGATTCGCGCGCGTCGCCGATCACGCGCAGCAGCAGAGCCTCGGGGTCATCCGCGGGTGAGAAAGCGACTTCCACGCTGCCTCTTGCCGGGATGCGCTGCCCGGCCGGAACGGCCGCTACGAGACCGAAGACCAGTGCCGCAATGATCCCGACCCGCCACACCCGATGCAGCGTGTCAGTCATTCGACGTACGGCGTTCCAGCACCGCGGCGAAGAAACCATCGGTATCGTGAATGTGCGGCAGCAGATTCAGCCTGGAGCCGCAGTCGATCGCAATGCCCTGTTTCTCGAGCACCGTCGACGCGTCGATCTGCTGGAAATCGGCATGGGCGGCAAGAAATGCGTCGACCACACCGTCGTTCTCCTCCGCCAACAGGCTGCAGGTCGCGTATACGAGCCGACCGCCCGGCTTGACCAGGCGCGCTGCCGATTCGAGGATCGCCGTCTGTTTGACGATCATCTCGGCGACCGATTCGGGCGACTGCCGCCACTTCAGGTCCGGGTTGCGCCTGAGCGTGCCCAGCCCGCTGCAAGGCGCATCGACCAGCACCCGGTCGGCCTTGCCGGCCAGGCGCTTCACCTTGGCGTCGCGCTCATGAGCGATCAGGACCGGATGCACGTTGGAGAGCCCTGCGCGCGCGATACGTTGCTTCAGCTTGGCCAGCCGCCGCTCGGCCACATCGAACGCGTACAGCCGGCCGGTCGAACGCATCATCGCACCCAGCTGCAAGGTCTTGCCCCCCGCGCCCGCACAGAAATCGACGACCAGTTCGCCGCGACGCGGCTGAACCAGGAAACCGAGCAGCTGGCTGCCCTCGTCCTGCACTTCGAACCCGCCCGACAGAAAGAGCGGATGCTTCTGCAGCGCGGGCTTGCCGGCGAGGCGTACACCATGCGGCGAAAATCGACACGCTTCGGCCCCGTAGCCGGACTCGACCAGACCCTTCAACAGAGCATCGCGATCGAGCTTGAGCAGGTTGGCGCGCAAGTCCAGCGGCGCAGGACGGTTCAGGCCGTGGGCGAGCGCGAGCAGCGCCTGCTCGCCGAACCGGGCGAACAGTCGCTCTGCCAGCCAGTCGGGCAGGTCGGTGCGCTCTGCGAGCGTGGCCTCGGAAAGCTCCAGCGCCTTGATCGACGACAGCCATTCGCGTTCGGTGGGTGACGCGATGACCTCGAATTGACGCATCGGCCAGCCTTCTCCGCGGGCCAGCCACGCCAGCAGCAATGCACGCGGCTGAGCCGGCTCGCCCACCATCCGGCGCAGCCAGCGCAGACGTCGCAACACGCCATAGACCGATTCGGCGATGAAGCCGCGATCCCGATGACCGATCTCCCGATTTTCCCGAAAATAGCGCGACAACACCGCATCGGCCGGATGCTCGAAAGACAGGACTGCACCGAGCACCTGTGTCGCGTGCGCCATCAGCGAGCGCGATACGCCTGCACCTTCCTGTTCCGCATAGCCGCCCCTGACTGTCGCAGCGGGTCGCCTGGTTCTGTTGCCTTGCATGTGAATCCTGTCTGGTGTGTTGTATCGCCGGTTCACTGATTCAGCACGATGCTCACCGCACGCTGGTCGAGCACCTCGCCCTTGTCGTCGGTCATCAGTATCCTGACCGGCATCCGGCCATGGGCTTCGGAAAGCCACAGTTCGATCGTGAGCTTGCCGGACAGCGCCGCGACCCGGACCCGCTGCGTCGCCAGCTCGCCGACGGGCAGTCGCACGCGTTCGGCCCCGAGCGCGGTGATCGCCACCGGTGACACGCGGCGGTTCGTGACCACCGACAGGTGCTGCGGTATCACGCGCTCCTGCAGCAGACCGAACAGATGCCAGACGCTGAGCACGTCCTGGTCATTGGCGGCGATCGGGTAGGTCCGTACACGCCCCCGCCGCTCGATCGTGGCCTCGAGAGCCGACCAGTCGAGCCTGGCCACCTCGGGCTCCCTGCCCTGCTGCACCACCCTGAACAGTTCCGGGCGGAGCATGCCATCCTCGACCACGCCCTCGCTGTGCTGAATGTAGCGAAAGCTGTAGAGCATGCCGGCCAGGCCTGTGGTTTCGAGCTCGGTCTGCATCTGGTAGCGACGCCCGTCGTGCTGCCAGCGGTGTTCCGCCTCGCCGAGCTTGATTCCGCCATCACCGTGCAGAACGTCATACCGGATCTGCCCGGATTCGGGCCAAGCGATCGACTGCCCCGGGGCGGCGGCCGAGGCGTTCCCGGCCGCGACAACCGGTCCGGACACGAATACGGCCGTGGAAACGAGCGCCATGAACATCAGCCTGTGCAGGGCCCGCATCATGCATCACTCCAGCCGGCATCCGGCGCAGGCACGATGAAGGCCGACGCCTGGGTGGTCTCGCCCGTCAGCGTGACCCGGCCCGCCGGATCGATGCGGAGCCGATCGGCCACGAACCAGCGCACCGCCAGCGGATAGATCAGATGCTCCTGCCGCAGTACGCGCGCTGCGAGCGTCACCTCGTCATCGCCCGGCAACACCGGCACGACCGCCTGAACCACCACCGGTCCGCAATCGAGCATCGGGGTCACGAAGTGCACCGTCGCACCGTGGACGCGCGCGCCCGCCTCGAGGACCCGCCGGTGCGTATGCAGACCCGGAAACGCCGGCAGCAGCGACGGATGCACGTTCATCAGGCGACCGGCGTAGCGAAGCACGAAATCGTCGGTCAACACCCGCATGAACCCGGCCAGCACCACCAGATCGGGTGTAAAGCCATCGATGACTTCCGCCAGTGACGCGTCGAAGGCCTCGCGCGACGCAAAGCTGCGATGGTCCACGACCGCGGTCGCAATGCCGCGCTCGCGCGCGAAAGCGAGACCGGCCGCATCGACCCGGTTGCTGATCACCGCCGCAATCCGCGCACCCGGGATCGCGGCGTGCACGATCGCCTGCATGTTCGAACCACGACCAGATATCAGGATGACGATCGACTTCATGATGGCCTTGCGAAGGACTCAGTACAGCGGCAGGAATACCGCAGTCGCCATGCTCTGGACCACGCGCACGACCGCGCGTTCGTTCTGGGCCTCGACGACATCGGTCAGCAACTCGAGCAACGCGATGATGCGCCCGAACTCCCGTTCGAAGCTCAGATTATCGATCGGGCCCATCTCGTTCGACAGCAACAACAGGTTTCCGTCCTCATCGCGCGTCGTGGCGAGTCGCCAGGCCGCAATCTCGACATTTCGGGCGGCATTGTAGAACCGTTGCGCATCCAGGTCATTGACGATGTAGAAATCGACCTGGTCACCGAACGCGGTCTGCACCATGCTCGCCAGCCCGATCATGAAGGCACGCACCCGGTCACCACCGTATATGGGATGCAACGCGATCCGCAGTGCGTCGATATCCCGTCGATAGCCGAGTTCGGCCAGACGCCATCCGTGATTGACGTCGAAGATCGCTTCCACGGCGGCCTCGACGCCGGGCACGCCGCTCTTTCGCCACTCCTGCGGGTTGCGACGATACAGCTTGGTCGCGAGCCTGCGCAGACTGACAAAGATGCGGCGCTGGCACTTCTCGACGAAATGGTCGATGTCCGACTTGACGAACTGCTTCAGGGAATAGGGCTGGGGGGCCAGCGGCCCCGGAGCGGTGCCTGTCGCGAGACAGCCGGTCAGGCTTGCAGCCGAGAGCGCGGTCACGGCGCTCAGAACCCGCCGGCGGCCAAGGTCCGCTGGCACTTCGCTCGGCACGATGTCACATGTATCGATTCTGCATCGGGGCGGCAATGCTCGGCTTGCGCCACCTTGGCAAGATCCGGCGCGCCCCGCCGCAGCGCTTCCGCCCATCAGATTCTTGTTGATTGTCATGCTGCCGCATCATGAAACTCAGCGGCGCATGATACCCCAGGCGCCTGGCCCACGCCCGTCCGGCGCGCCTCCGATCGGCCGGCCGTATAATCGAAGCTTCCCTCAGCCTGCTACCGCTTCGATGCCCGAGATTCGCGTCCTGTCCGACCTCCTGATCAATCAGATCGCCGCCGGCGAGGTCGTCGAACGACCCGCCTCGGTGCTGAAGGAATTGCTCGAGAACGCACTGGACGCCGGGTCTCGCGCGATCGAGGTTCAGCTCGAACAGGGCGGTGTGCGCCGAGTGCGAGTCGCGGACGATGGATGCGGGATCGCGCACGCGCAGCTGGCCCTTGCGCTGGAGCGTCACGCAACCAGCAAGATCACCACGCTGGACGACCTGGAACGAGTCGGTACGATGGGTTTTCGCGGCGAGGCGCTGGCAGCGATCGCCGCTGTCGCGCGGACCACGATCACCAGCCTGGCCGAGGGTGCCCCCCACGCTTGGCGGATCGAGGGACAGGGCCGGACCCCCTCACCGGCCGCGCTCAATCGTGGCACCGTCATCGACGTGGCCGATCTCTATTACAACACGCCGGCTCGACGCAAGTTCCTGAAGACCGAGAACACCGAGTTCGGCCACTGTGACGAAATCTTCCGACGTGTTGCACTGTCCAGACCGGACGTCGCGCTGCAGCTCTCACACAATGGCAGGGTGATTCATCGTCTGCCGCCGGCCGATCCGCAGCGCCGGGTCGGTGCGATGATGGGACAGGATTTCCTCACCAGCGCCCGGTCCATCGATGCCGATGCGGGCGTTCTGCGTCTGAGCGGTCTCGCCTCCTTGCCGGCATACTCACGCGCGAACCGCGATTCGCAGTATTTTTTCGTCAATGGGCGCTTCGTGCGTGACAAACTGCTCACCCACGCGGTGCGTCAGGCCTACGCCGACATCCTGCATGGCGCCCGACATCCGGCCTATGTGCTGTTTCTCGAGCTCGACCCGGCCGCGGTCGACGTCAACGTGCACCCGGCCAAGATCGAGGTTCGCTTCCGCGAAGCGCGCGCGATCCATCAGTTCGTCTTCCATGCGCTGTCCCGGGCCCTGTCCGAATCGATCGCGGCGGCGACACCAACCTCGCCGGCGCAGTCCCCCCGCTCATCCGACGACCACGATCGTGAACCGGCCATGCACAGCCCCGTCCCCGGCGCCACGGCATGGCTGCGGGCCGAGCCGCGTCAGGGGCGGCTTGCCATGGACTCCGCCAGCCACGCCTATTACGACTTCGTCGCGGGCGCCAACGCTTCCGCAGATGCAGTCGCCCAACGCGTGCCTGTGCAGCCGACAGCGCGTACGCCGGATGCCCTGGATCGACCGGCATTCTCGTCGGGCGAGGACGGTCCGCCTCTGGGTTTCGCGCTCGCACAGCTTCACGGTATCTACATCCTGGCCCAGAATCGGCACGGGCTCGTGGTGGTGGACATGCATGCGGCCCACGAGCGCATTCTGTACGAGAAGCTCAAGGACGTGCTCGACGGACGGCCCGCGATCCAGCGCCTGCTGATTCCGGCGGTCTTCGCGATCGACCCTCGGGACATGGCAATCGTCGAGGAGTGCAGCGACGTTCTGGACGGCATCGGTTTCGAGCTCGCGCCGGTCGGCCCGCAGGAGATCTCGGTGCGTGCGGTTCCGACCCTGCTCGCCCATGCTCCGCTGGCCGAACTGGTGCGCGAACTGCTCGGGGAACTGCGCGAGTATCCGTCCTCGGACGTGATCACCGCGCGACGCAACGAACTGCTGGCGACGCTGGCCTGCCACGCCGCCGTGCGCGCCAATCGGCAGCTCACGCTCGCCGAGATGAACGCGCTGCTGCGTCAGATGGAAGCGACCGAACGCGCCGACCAGTGCAACCACGGCCGTCCGACGTGGACGCAGTTGAGCATGGCCGACCTCGACCGCTTCTTCATGCGCGGCCAGTAAAACCGTTCGGCGCGCGCCCGGTCACCGGCGCCGGACCGGGAGAAACGCCACCGCCTCGCAACGGCCGGTGCGAGCGCTCACCGTCCATTCATGATGACGACGGCGAGCACGATGAGGATCACCGTCACCCAACCAAGCCGATCGACGTAACGATTCAGCATCGCCTCCATGCGCGGACCACCGAGCGCCATGAGGCCCGCGACGAGGAAGAAGCGCGACCCACGACCGAGCATCGAGGCCAGCACGAACGGCAGCAACACCATCGATGCCGCGCCGGCGGCGATGGTGAACACCTTGAACGGAATCGGCGAGAATCCGGCCACCAGAATCGCCCAGAAACCCCACGCATCGAACCATTCCCGCGCGGTCAGGTAGCCGTCCCAGTAGCGTCCGTCGCGAATCACCGGCTCGACCAGATCGAAGGCGAACGCGCCGATGAAATAACCAAGCACCCCGCCAGCCACCGATGCGACCGTGGTGATCAGCGCAAACCACCATGCCCGCGACGGATTGGCCAGACTCATCGGCGCCAGCATCACATCGGGCGGGATCGGAAAGAACGAGGATTCGGCAAAGCTCAGACCGCCCAGGTACCAGGGTGCATGACGATGGCGCGCCCACTGCATGGCACGCTGGTAGAGCGGAGAAAAGATCTTCACCGACGTTCCTCCGATTCTCGCAAAGGTGGCAATCATACCGTCGCCGTGCCGACATCAGCCAGCGTTGCGACCCGCGCGGCGGCGCGCGTGTATTCGCCGGATGTGTCGCACCCTTGAAATTGTCACGAAGAATAAGACATTGTGCTTACCTCCGACGGAGAAACTTGCTTTAATGCGGGTTACAAGTCCCGCGGGCATCCAATGCGACCGACTGTGCCCACCCTGGATAGTCGTCCTCCCCGCCCCCGAACCGATACCCCCAGCGGCGGTCGAGCGCCGCGCGCTGGAGCATGAGTCGACTGTTCGGCCCCTGGGCCGGATGTCTTGCATGGAGAGCCGTCCTCCCGCCGCGGAAACCATCATGACTGAACGAAGGAAGAACAATCCGGCGTCGCTGCGCCTCGTGCTGACGGTTCCGTACGTCGTCCTCGTCATCGGCCTGGCGGTCGCCATCGGCATCCTGTCCTACCAGGCTGGCAGTCGGGCCATCGACACTCTCACGGGACAGCTGCTGCTCGAGACCGTCGGGCGCATCACGCAGGCGGTCGATCGCCACATCATCGGTTCCGGCGCGGTGCTCGAATCCGCGTTTCCGGACGGCATGCCAGCGCCGCGCACGATCGAGTCCGATCTGGAAAACCTGCGCACCCGTTTCTGGATCGCCACATCGCTCCATACCGATCCGAACAACTATGTCTACTACGGCAACGAGGCCGGGCAAGGCCTTGGGCTCTACCGTTACTCGCCCGACAGGGCGGAGTTGCGAATGAAATTGCAGGCAAACGAACGTCGCAGCATTTTTCATTACGAGGGCATAGACGGAACCCTCGAGTTCGTCAGGCGCGAAGAGCGCGTGTTCGACCCGCGGGTCAGGCCCTGGTATGCGGACGGGAAGAGCCAGAAGGGGCATACCTGGACCTCGGTGTATATCGACTTCGGCACGCGCGAACTGGTCGCCACGCGCGCGCGGCGGGTGCTGTCGCTCGAAGGCAGCTTCGAGGGTGTGGTGGCGACCGACGTCTCGCTGAAGGCACTGAACGATTTCGTCAGTCGGCTGAGCGTGTCCCCCAACGGCATCGCCTTCATCATCGAGCCGAACGGCAATCTGATCGCGTCGTCGGCCACCCCGAACGTCGTGCCACTGGAAAATGGCGAGTACGCGCGGGTTTCCGCGCGCGACAGTGATCATCCGGTGCTGGGCCGAACGGTGCGTGCGATCATCGAACGGATCGTCGAGGCTGGCGTGCCCGGTTCGACGCAGACCCTTGCGATCGAGACCGAGAACGATCTGATCCATGCGGCCTTCGACCGGGTGCGTGACGACGCGGGGCTGGAATGGATCACCGTCGTGGCGCTGCCCAACAGCGATTACATGTCGGGCATCACCGGCAACGTGAAGCGCACAACGATTCTCGCCGGCCTCGCGGTGCTGATCACGGTCGCAATCGGTCTGGCCATCCTGAGCTGGGTTGCAGGCGACCTGCGGCGCATCAAGGAGGCGGCCCGCAAGGTAGGGGACGGCGAACTAGACGCGCCGGTCGGCGTGAATCGTCGCGACGAGATCGGCGAGCTTGCGCGCAGTTTCGAAAACATGCAGCTGCGCCTGCAGACGGACGAGCTCACCGGCCTGATGAATCGCGAGGCGTTCGTTCAGCGACTGCGCAACCGCATTCGCGCGTATCGGCAGGACCGCCGCAAGGGCCGCATGGCCGTGCTGTTCATCGACCTCGACCGCTTCAAGGCAGTCAATGACACTCTCGGCCACGATGCCGGAGACAAGGTCCTGCAGGAGGTCGCGCGCCGTCTGCGCGCCAGCGTCCGGGCCGATGATCTGGTGGCGCGCTACGCGGGCGACGAGTTCGTGATCCTGCTCGAGAACATCGATGCGTCCGATCATCTGACGCAGGTTCGTCGCACGATCGATCGCATTTTCTCGGACCCCTTGCAGTCCCTGGGACTCGAACAGGCGCTGGAGATCGGTGCGTCGATCGGCGTGGCACTGTATCCGGACGACGGTGACAGCGTCGAGTCCCTGCTCAAACTGGCTGACAGCAGCATGTACGAGCAGAAGTTCAGCAACCAGCAACTCCGCGCGTCGCCGGATGACACGGAGTCGTCGGCCTCTGGCCAGGACGTGCCTTGACGGTGGGTAACCCCGATCCGCCAGCGGATCCGATGCAGCCTGCCCTGCTTCTGCTGGGCCCGACCGCCAGCGGCAAGACCGCCAGCGCGCTCGCACTGGCCACGCGTCATCCGGTCGAGATCATCAGTGTCGATTCGGCGCTGGTCTATCGGGACATGAACATCGGCACGGCCAAACCCGGCGCCGACGAACTCGCCGCGTGCCCGCATCACCTGATCGACATCGTCAGCCCCGAGCAGTCCTATTCGGCCGCGATGTTCTGCGCCGACACGCTGAGGCTGATGGACGAGATCGGCGCGCGCGGACGAACGCCATTGCTGGTCGGCGGAACGATGCTCTATTTCAAGGCCTTGCGCGACGGCCTCTCTGACCTGCCGCAGGCCGATCCCGGACTGCGCGAAAAGATCGATCGGGAGGCGGCGCGGCTTGGCTGGCCGGCCATGCATGGCGAACTTTCCCGCATCGATCCCGCCGCCGCAGCGAGGCTGGAGCCCACCGACGCGCAGCGGATCCAGCGTGCGCTGGAGATCGTGCGTCTGACCGGACGTCCGCTCGCCGACAGCTATGCGCGACGTGATGCCGCGCATGTCCTTCGTCATCGACTCGTCCCGATTGCGCTCGCACCCTCGGATCGTAGCGTGCTGCACCGGCGCATCGAAGCACGCTTCGATGCGATGCTCGCCGCAGGTCTGATCGATGAAGTCGTATCACTGCGCGCCCGGTATCGCTTGAACCCGGGGATGCCCTCGATGCGCTGTGTCGGCTATCGCCAGGTGTGGGATTATCTCGAGGGCCGGACGGACCGCGCCACCATGCGCTTGAACGGCATCGTCGGGACCCGTCAGCTGGCCAAGCGACAGCTCACCTGGCAACGCCAGTTTCGCGAGATCTGGCCCGAGCTGGTCGAGCTGGACTGCCTCGCAGGCGATCTACAGGCCCGGATCGAAGCCGTGGTCGAGCGCGCTTTGCACAGCTGATCGGCGAGCGCGGCCATCCCGTGCGCGACACATTCCGCCCGGTCAGGCGGGCTCGGGCACGACCTCGGAAGGGTCGACCACCTTGGTCCGGTTACGACGCGCAAGCAAGGTGTATACGGTGGGCACGACAAACAGCGTGAAGAAGGTCCCGAGCAACAAGCCCCCGACGATCACCCAGCCGATCTGCTGCCGACTCTCCGCACCCGCGCCGGTTGCCAGTGCAAGCGGGATCGCCCCCAGCACCATCGCGCCGGTGGTCATCAGGATCGGCCGAAGACGCAGGGTCGAGGACTCGATCACCGCCTCGCGCAGCGCCATGCCCTTGTCCCGCAGCTGGTTGGCGAATTCGACGATCAGGATGCCATGCTTGGTGATCAGACCGACCAGCGTCACCAGCCCGATCTGACTGTAGACGTTGAGCGTGCCGCCGGTCAGGTAGAGCGCCGTCAACGCACCGGTCATCGACAAGGGTACGGTCAGCATGATGATCAAAGGATCCCGGAAGCTCTCGAACTGGGCGGCGAGCACCAGATAGATGAACGCCAGCGCGAGCACGAACGTCAGCGCCAGGCTGGCCGAGCTGGTCTTGAACTCGCGCGACTGGCCGTCGTAATCGATCGCATAAGCGGACGGCAGGATGCGTTCGGCGGTGTCCTCGAGGAAACCCAGGGCCTCCCCGAGCGAATACTCGGGCGCCAGATTGGCGGTGATGCGCACCGAACGACGCTGCGCAAAGTGATTCAGCTCGCGTGGAGCAACCGTTTCATCGACGTCGAGCAGACTGGCCAGCGGAATCATGTCGCCGCCGCGACCGCGCACGAAGATGTCGCGGATGTCATGCGGAGCGGCACGCTCCACCGCTTCGACCTGGACGATCACATCGTATTGTTCGGCGTCCTGCTTGAAGCGCGTGACCTGGCGTCCGCCCAGCATGGTTTCCAGCGTCCGGCCGACGACATCCACCGACACGCCCAGATCGGCCGCCTGATCCCGATCGACCCGCACCGCCAGTTCCGGCCGGGTCAGCTTGAGGTCGGTATCGGGTGCGACGAAACCCGGGTTGCGGCGGACCTCGTCCATGATCAGCTCGGTGTAGCGGTCCAGCTCCTGGTAGGACTCCGACGTGATGATGACGAAATTGACCGGGCGTTCGCGCACCCCCTGGCCGAGCGACGGTGGAGTGACCGGAAACGCCTGCACCCCCGGCACCCCCATGAAGCGCGGAAACAGGCTGCGCGCGATTTCGCTCGAATGGCGGTCGCGTTCGTCCCAGTCGGTCAGACCGACGAAGGAGATGCCCTGGCTGACGGTCGGATTGCCGGACACGACGAAGTAGCGCTCGATCTCGTCGGTGCTCGCGTAAATCTGTTCGAGCTGGCGCGCATAGCGCTCCATGTAATCGATGGTCGCTCCCTCGGGCCCGGTGAAGACGCCGAGGATCACCCCCCGGTCCTCGACCGGCGCAAGTTCGGACTGCAGGTTGTTGAGCAGCACGACGCCGGCGCCCGAAATCAGCACGAAACCCGTCAACACCACCCAGCGCAGCCGCAGCATCCGCGTCAGTACGCTGCGGTACCCGTCATTGATCCAGGTCAGAAACCTCTCGATCAGGTTGTAGAACCGCCCGTGCTTCTTCTCGTGACGCAGCAGCTTGGAGCACATCATCGGCGACAGGGTCAGCGCGACGAACCCGGACACGATCACCGCGCCCGCCAGCGTCAGCGCGAACTCGGTGAACAGCTTGCCCACCCGGCCGGTCATGAACGCCACCGGCGCATACACCGCCGCCAGCGTCAAGGTCATCGCGATCACCGCGAACGCGATCTCGCGTGCGCCGCGGAACGCGGCCTGCACCGGCTCCATCCCCTCCTCCACATGGCGGTAGATGTTCTCGAGCATCACGATCGCGTCGTCGACCACGAGGCCAATCGCCAGCACCAGCGCAAGCAGCGTGAGCGTGTTGATCGAGAAACCGAAGGCCAGCATCAGCGCGAATGCACCGATCAGCGACACCGGAATCGTGACCAGCGGGATCAGCACCGAGCGCCAGCTGCGCAAAAAGAAGAAGCACACGCCCGCGACCAGCAACACCGCCTCGGCGATCGTCATGAAGACCGCCTGGATCGATCGTTCGATGAACACCGTCGAGTCGTAGGAGATGCTGACGCGCATGCCCTCGGGCAGTTGGCGCTCGATGGTCCCGAGTTCCGCCCTCAGCGCCTTGGACAGATCGAGCGGATTCGCGGTCGCCTGCTTGACCAGACCGATCGCCACCGCAGAGCGGCCGTCGAAACGCACCGACGTGCGCTCCGACGCCGCGCCGATCTCGACCCGCCCGATATCGCGAATGCGCACCGGAATGCCGTCGGCGCTGCCCGGCTCGCGCACCACGACCGCCTCGAACTGCGCAGGCCGGACCAGATCGGTCTGGGCGACCACCGAGAACTCGCGTTTCTGGCTCTCGATGCGTCCGGCCGGCAGTTCGACGTTCTGCCGCCTCAGCGCATCCTCCACGTCCTGCGCGGTTAGTCCATAGGCCCCGAGCCGGTCACGATCCAGCCAGATCCGCATCGAATATCGACGCTCACCGAACACGCGCGCGTCGGCCGCGCCGGGCAGCGTCTGCAGACGCGGTTTGACGATCCGGTTGGCCACATCGGTGACTTCCAGCGGCGAGTGCCGGTCCGACGAGAACGCCAGCCAGATGATCGGATTGGCATCCGCCTCGACCTTCGCGATCACCGGTTCGTCGATGTCGTCGGGCAGCGAACGCCTGACCCGCGACACGCGGTCACGCACGTCCGCCGCCGCGCTGTCGGCATCGCGCTCGAGGCGGAAGCGCACCGAGATCTGGCTGCGCTCGGAGCGGCTGATGGACGAGATCACATCGACTCCCTCGATCCCGGCGAGCGAGTCCTCGAGCGGCTTGGTCACGCGGGATTCGACGATATCGGCACTCGCTCCGCGGTAGGTGGTGTCGACGGTCACGACCGGTTCGTCGATATTGGGATATTCCCGGACGGTCAGCTTCGTATAGGAGACCAGGCCGATCAGCACCACCAGCAAAGACAGTACGGTCGCAAAGACCGGGCGCTTGATGCAGATGTCGGAAAGGACCATGGTGTTCGCCTCAGCTCCGGGGCTCGAGCCCGTCCAGGCCCGCGCCGACGTCTCCGACCGCCGAAGCACTCACCGGCCGCACCGCGACACCATCCCGAAGCTTGAGTTGCCCGGCGGTCACCACCACGTCCCCCGGCTGCAGCCCATCGACGATCTCGACCATCGCGTTGCGTCGCACGCCGGTCCGCACGTTGACACGCTCGGCCTTCCCATCGACCACCCGATAGACATAGTGCGACTCTCCCGCGGCCGGCACGACCGCCTCCTCCGGCACCACGGTGACGGCCGGACGTTCGGCCAGGATCACGCGGATCCGGGCGAACATGCCGGGGCGAAGACGCCCATCGGGGTTGCCCAGTTCGGCGCGCAGCACCACCGCCCGTCCCTGGGCGTCGAGTTGCGGATCGATCGCGATCACCTTTGCCTCGAAGCGCTCGCCCGGCAGGGTATCGCTTACCACTTCCAGCGACTGTCCGCGGCTGATGCGCTGCAGATAGGCCTCAGGCAGACGGAAATCCACCTTCAGTACCGAGATGTCCTCGAGATTGACGAGCGTATCGCCGTCCTTGACGTAATCGCCGACGCTCACGTTGCGAATGCCCACCGTGCCCGAGAAAGGCGCGACGATCTGCATCCGGTCCAGGCGCGCCCGCGCCAGTTGCGCCGTCGCCCGGGCGACCTCGAGTCGACTGGCTGCCTCCTCGCGCGCGCTGAGGCTGACGTAATTTCGTTCATGAAGATCGGACGTGCGCTTGAAACTGGATTCGGCCAGGTCGAGGGTGGCCCTCGCCTGCTGCAGTTCGGCCCGCTGCACCGCCGCATCCAGTTCGACCAGTACGTCGCCCCGGCTGACCGGCTGCCCCTCCTCGAACCGGATCGCACTGATCCGTCCGGAGACCTCGGGCTGAAGCACGACCGATTCATTGGAGCGCAGATTGCCGACCGCCGACACCTCGTCCGGCATCGAAACCGAACCGACCGTCACCGTCTCTACCGCGATCGCCATCGCAGCAGGTGACGGAGCCGCCGGGGCCGCCGATTCGCCGTGAGTGGCAGTGGGCGAGAGCCATGGCAAGGGTAGACCGCGCTGCGCATGCCAGGCATAGGCGGCAAGCGCGACGATCCCGACCACGCTCAGGGAGAGCACCACGACTTTGCGCGAAGACATGCGGGGTCGTTCTCCTCAATCAGTCACACAGATCGATCTCGTCGCAACGCCTGCGTCGCGGCATGCAGATACGAACGACCGACAACTTAAAATGACAGCCAAAGCTTCACCGAGTTGCATCAGCACACGGTGGTCCGTGCTTCGCCTTCCATGCGATTCGCGATACGTCCAATGCGGAACACCGTTTCACCGGCCGCACCGAGTCGCTCGACCGCCGTGTCGGCGTCGGCCTCGGCCACCACGACCACCATGCCGATACCGCAGTTGAACACCCGGTACATCTCCGCATCGGCGACATTGCCGACCTGTTGCAGCCACTGGAACAGCCGCGGCATCGTCCAGCTCGACGCATCGATTCGGGCGGTGAGCTCATCACGCAGGATGCGCGGCACATTCTCGGTCAGCCCGCCCCCCGTGATATGGGCCAGCCCCTTCACCAGGCCAGGCTGCGAGGCCATCAGCGCCAGCAGCGGCTTAACGTAGATCCGGGTCGGCTCGAGCACCGCTTCGCGCAGGGGGCGCCCATCGAAGTCGGCATCCAGATCGGGTTGGGCGCGCTCGATGATCTTGCGAATCAGCGAGTAGCCGTTGGAATGGGCCCCGCTCGAAGCCAGCCCTAGCACCACGTCGCCCGCGGCGATCGTCGAGCCGTCGATGATCGCGGATTTCTCGACCGCACCGACCGCAAAACCGGCAAGATCGTACTCGCCCTCGGGATACATGCCGGGCATCTCGGCGGTTTCGCCACCGATCAGCGCACAACCGGCCAGTTCGCAGCCACGCGAAATGCCCTTGACCACGTCCGCCGCGGTATCCACATCGAGCTTGCCGCAGGCGAAGTAATCGAGGAAGAACAGCGGCTCGGCACCCTGGACCAGGATATCGTTGACGCTCATCGCAACCAGGTCCTGACCGACCGTGTCATGCCGTTTGAGCTGGAACGCGAGCTTGAGCTTGGTGCCCACGCCATCTGTCCCCGACACCAGCACGGGCTCGCGGTACTTGCCCGACAGCTCGAACAAGGCGCCGAATCCGCCGATTCCGCCCATTACTTCAGGACGCATGGTCCGCCTGGCCAGCGGTTTGATGCGTTCCACCAGGTCGTCGCCAGCGGCGATATCCACACCGGCGTCTCGATATGTCAGGGAGCTCAAAGTCATTCCTTGCGAGGCGAGCCCGCACCCGGGTGCGCTTGAGGCGGCAACACCGAGGGGCTACATTAACGGGTTTGGCGGCCATGCCGGCTCGCCAAGAACAGGATTTTACTTTAAATGCCCACCTATCGCGCCGACCGCATGCAAACAGCCCTCTGGGCCGCGGTCGGCCTCGCGCTGCTCGCGCTCCTCTATGTGCTGTCCCCGATTCTGACGCCGTTCGCGGTCGCAGCGGTCTTCGCATATATCTGCGACCCGGCGGTCAACTGGCTGGAGGCACGGCGTTTTCCGCGTGCGGCCGCGGTGCTGCTCGTCATCGTCGGGATGGGCGCGTTCCTGAGCCTGCTGTTCCTGATGCT
This sequence comes from Denitraticella aggregata, assembly GCF_048158365.1. Taxonomy (NCBI): domain Bacteria; kingdom Pseudomonadati; phylum Pseudomonadota; class Betaproteobacteria; order Rhodocyclales; family Zoogloeaceae; genus Denitraticella; species Denitraticella aggregata. Next base: position 49,986 of record NZ_JBLLNL010000011.1, read on the forward strand.
CGTACCATTGATCTATCGTGAGGCGGTGTTATTGATCGCCCGTCTGCCCGAACTCATCGAGCTGCTCGAGGCGCGTGTCGCGCCGCTGCTCAGGACGCATTTCGACGTCGAGCTGCCGATGGACGCCGCTTCGATCAAGGCCTGGGTATCCGAATACCGCGACACGGCGCAGGATCTGATTCCAACGCTGTTGAGCCATGCGCGCGAAGGCGGACTGGCGGTGATCGCGGTGGTCGCCAACCTGGTGCTGATTCCGATCGTGATGTTCTACCTGCTCCAGGAATGGCCCCGAATCGTGGGCGCGCTGCAGACGGTCATTCCGCGCCCGGTGCTGCCGCGCACGATGCGCATTCTGGGCGACATCGACTCGGTGCTGTCCGAATTCCTGCGTGGCCAGCTGTCGGTGATGCTGCTGCTGGCGATCTTCTACAGCATCGGTCTGTGGTTGGCCGGACTGAAGTTCGCATTGCCGGTCGGCGTGATCACCGGCCTGCTCGCCTTCATCCCGTTCGTCGGTTTCGGCGGCGGACTGCTGCTGGCGATCTTCGCCGCACTGCTTCAGGGCGAGGGCTGGACACCGCTGATCGGCGTCGGGGTGGTGTTCGGCATCGGCCAGCTGCTGGAGAGCTACGTTCTGACGCCCTACATGGTCGGCGAGCGTATCGGCCTGCACCCGCTCGCGGTCATCTTCGCGCTGATGGCCTTCGGTCAGCTGTTCGGGTTCTTCGGCATGCTGGTGGCACTACCCGCCAGCGCCGCGATCCTGGTCGGCTTGCGCGAGGTGCGCGAGGCCTGGATGAGCAGCCCGGTCTATCTCGGTCGCGATCAGGATTCGGAGCACCGGGGCTGATGCGCCAGCTCGTGCTCGAACTCCACCCGGACGCCCCCGCCCGACTCGACAATTTCGTCGTCGGCGACAATGTCGAACTGCTGGCGACGCTGGAACAGACAATCATCGGTGCGGATCACCTCTACCTGTGGGGCCCGCCCGGCAGCGGTCGTACCCATCTGCTGCGCGCCGCCGTCGCCGCGTGCACGGACGCCGGGCGCCCCGCCTTCTACGTTGCGGGAGGCCGGACCGACGCCGTCATGCCGGAAGACGAGGATGCCCTGCTGGCCGTGGACGACATCGAAGCGTTGACGCCCCAGGCACAGATCGCGCTGTTCAATGCCTTCAACCGGTCCCGCACGCTGAATCAGACCCTGCTGCTCTCAGGTATGCACGCACCGCTCCAACTCGACCGGCGCGAGGACTTGCGCACCCGCATCGGACAATGCCTCGTGTTCGAACTCAGGCCCCTGGACGACCGCACCCGAGCCGATATCCTGGTCACGCTCGCCGACCGCCGGGGGCTGCACCTCGCGGACGAGGTCATCGACTTCCTGCTGCGTCACGGTCGCCGCGACATTCCGTCGCTGGTGACCGCACTGGACGCACTGGACCAGGCCTCGCTGGAGCGCAAGCGCCCGGTTACATTACCGCTACTGCGAGAGCTGATGCAGGGCGGGCTGGACATCTAGGGTCAAGCAAGCGCCGTCGCCGCGCGCCGCGGAACGGCCATCGACAATCGAAAAAGGATTGAATGTGGATCTCGTACTCTTCGACCTGGACAACACCCTGCTCGCCGGGGATTCCGACTTTGAATGGGCGCAGTTCCTGATCTCGCTGGGCGTGCTCGACCGCGAGGTGCAGGAGGCCCGCAACGTCCAGTTCTATGAACAGTACAAGGCCGGAACGCTGGACATCTTCGAGTTCCTCGACTTCCAGCTCGCGCCGCTTGCACGCCATTCGCGCGCCCAGCTCGATGCCTGGCACCGTCGGTTCATGCACGACAGGATCCGCCCGATGATCGGCGAGCACGCCCGTGCCCTGGTCCAGCAACATCTGGACCGCGAGGCTCTGGTCGCGGTCGTGACCGCGACAAACAGCTTCGTGACCGGCCCGATCGTGCGCGAGTTCGGCATCGCGCATGTGATCGCGACGGTTGCCGCGCAGGAGAACGGCGCGTTCACCGGCAAACCACGCGGCATGCCGGCGTTCAAGGCTGGCAAGATCGAACGTGTCGAGGCGTGGCTGGAGGCGATGGGCCTGTACTTCGGCAGCTTCGAGCGCACCTGGTTCTACAGCGACTCCCACAACGATCTGCCGTTGATGAAGCGCGTCACCAATCCGGTGGCAGTCGACCCGGACGATGCGCTGCGCGCCCATGCGCACGAACAGGGCTGGCCGATTCTGTCGTTGCGCTGACGTGGCCGGCGAAGCGCCGGACAGGGCATGGATCAGTTATGATTGCCGGCTAATATCGAACTCCTCGGAAGAAACGACCAGATGATCCGAAAACTGCTGCGCAAGGTTTTTCGCCGCGCAGAATCTGCCGTCGCCACCGAACCGGCCTTGATCCCGGTCTCGCGACACGGTATCGAGCGGGAGCAGCTTTCCCCGGTGGCATGCAAGGTGTGCGCCGTGCTTCAGGACAACGGCCACGCCGCTTTCATCGTGGGCGGCGCGGTCCGCGATCTGCTGATCGGCCACCCGCCTAAGGACTACGATGTCGCGACCAGCGCCACACCCGAGCAGGTGCGCGCGTTGTTCCGGCGATCGCGCATCATCGGCCGTCGCTTCAAGATAGTGCACGTGATGAGCGGCCGTGAGACCATCGAGGTCTCCACCTTTCGCGCCACCCATGATGCGGAGGCCGCACAGACGGACGAACATGGGCGCGTACTGCGGGATAACGAGTACGGTGCACAGGCCGAAGACGCCACCCGCCGCGACTTCACCGCCAACGCGCTCTATTACGATCCCACCACCGAAACAATCGTCGATTACCACCACGGCGTCGCCGATATCGAGCAGAAGACCCTGCGGATGATCGGCGACCCCCGGGCGCGCTATCGGGAGGACCCGGTGCGCATGCTCAGGGCAGTGCGTCTGGCCGCGAAACTCGGCCTGGTGATCGCGCCCGACGCACGCACGCCGATTCGCGAGATGGCGGTGCTGCTCGAGAATGTGCCCAGCGCGCGCCTGTTCGACGAGATGCTGAAGCTGCTGTTCTCCGGTTACGCGGTCCGATGTCTGCAGCAGTTGCGTGAAGAAGGCCTCCATCACGGCCTGCTGCCCCTGCTCGACGTGATTCTGGAACAGCCGATGGGCGAACGTTTCGTGTGGCTGTCGCTGGAGAACACCGACGACAGGGTCCGTGCGGACAAGTCGGTCTCGCCCGGGTTCCTGTTCGCGACGTTGCTGTGGCATGAAGTGCTGGCCAACTGGGACAAGCGCCGGGGCGACGGGGAACAGTCCCAGGCGGCGCTGTTCGCGGCGATGGACGACGTACTCGACTCTCAGGCACGCAAGCTTGCAATCACGCGCCGGATCGCGGCCGACATCAAGGAGATCTGGGCGCTTCAGCCACGCTTCGACAAGCGCAACGGGCGGGCACCCTACCGACTGATCGAGCAGCCCCGCTACCGGGCCGGATGGGATTTCCTGCGCCTGCGTGCGCAGTCCGGCGAAATACCGATGGAGATCGTCGACTGGTGGAGCGACTTCGCGGACGCCGGGCATGATGCGCGTGAAGCGATGATCAACCGGGCACCGGCGACCGACGCGCCGGCCAGGAAGCGCCGACGCCGGAAAAAACCTGCGAAGAAGCTGCCTGACGAATCCCTCGAACAGGCCTCGGACTGAACGCGCACACGCGACGACGGATTTGCCGATCGCGAGTTGACCGACCTCCTTGCAGCGCCTATAAGACTCCCTTCGACCGAACTCGCGACCCCGCTCATGCTCGACAAGGCCCGCTACATCGTTGTGGAAGGACCGATCGGCGCCGGCAAGACTACGCTGGCCCGGCGTCTGGCCGAGCGTCTCGACTCGGACACGGTGTTCGAGCAACCCGAGCGAAACCCTTTCCTCGAGCGTTTTTACGCCAACCTGGACAGATGGGCGCTGGCGACCCAGATCTCCTTCCTGTACCAGCGCATCGACCAGCTCGCATTGCTTGGGGAGCAGACCGACCACAAGGTGGTCTCCGACTTCATCCTCGACAAGGACCCGCTTTTCGCAGCGCTGAATCTGAGGGAAGACGAGTTTGCGCTCTATCAGCGTCTGTTCGACGCGATCCGCCCGGCACGGGTTCGCAAGCCCGATCTGGTCATCTACCTTCAGGCTAAACCCGAGACACTGATCGGTCGGGTACATCGGCGCGGTGTCGATGCCGAGCGACGCATCACCGAACGCTATCTCGAAAGCGTCGCCGAGCGCTATGCGCGCTTCTTTTACGAGTATGACGCCGCGCCCCTGTTCATCGTCGACGCAGAGGTCCTGAATCCGATCGACGAGGACGCCGACTTCGAACTGCTCCTGGATCGACTGCGCAACATGCGCAGTTATCGGGAGTTCTTCGGATATGCGGGCTGAGCACTGCACGATTGCTTCATCGCGCAAAGAGGCTTGTACATCGCCGCGTTTTGCGGAACACTGCCGCCCTTGAGCGTCCGGACCCGATCGAATTTCGCCATCCTTGACGTCGCCAACCCGAATCCTGGCATTTCGAACCCTCATCCGGAGCTGGAGTATCCAATGAGTTACCTACAGGACGACAAACCCGTCACGCTTTTCCAGCTCGGCAAGATGCGGGCCGAAAAACACAAGATCGCGATGCTTACCTGCTACGACGCCAGCTTCGCGTCGCTGCTGGAGCGTGCGGGGGTCGATGTGCTGCTGGTCGGCGACTCCCTCGGCAATGTGTTGCAGGGCCAGAAATCGACGCTGCCGGTGACGATGGAACAGATGGTTTACCACACCGAATGCGTGGCGCGCGGCGCGCGGCGCGCCTTCGTCGTCGCCGACATGCCGTTCGGCAGCTATCAGGAGAGCCCCGAGCAGGCCATGCGCAATGCCGCCCGTCTGCTGGCCGCAGGCGCACAGATGGTCAAACTCGAAGGTGGCGCCCATGTCGTCGAGACGGTCCGTTTTCTCGTCGAACGCGGTGTACCGGTATGCGCCCATATCGGTCTCACCCCGCAGTCCGTGCATCAGCTCGGCGGTTACCGGGTGCAGGGGCGCGACAAGGACGGCGCAGCGCACCTGAAGGCGGATGCACTTGCACTGGAGAAGGCTGGTGCGGCCATGATGGTAATGGAGATGGTTCCGGCCGAGCTCGCCGCCGACATCACCGCGAGCCTCGGCTCGATGGCCACGATCGGCATCGGAGCCGGCACCGCCTGCGACGGCCAGGTCCTGGTGCTGCACGACATGATCGGCGTGTTTCCCGGCCGCAAGGCGCGTTTCGTGCGCAATTTCATGGAAGGGTCGGCCAGCATCGACGAGGCGGTCTCACGCTATGTGCAGGCGGTGAAGGACGGCAGCTTCCCGGCCGCCGAAAACAACTACTGATCGACGCACGCACCGGGAGACGACACCATGCAGATCCACGAAACGATCGAAAGCATTCGTGACACGCGCAGGAAAGCCGGCAGGGTTGCCTTCGTGCCGACCATGGGCAACCTGCACGAGGGTCACATCACGATGATGCGTCAGGCCGGAGATCATGCCGACGCGGTCATCGCCAGCATCTTCGTCAATCGCCTGCAGTTCGGCCCAGGCGAGGATTTCAACAGCTACCCCCGGACGCTCGAGGCCGACTGCGAGAAGCTCGAGGCCGCGGGCGTAGAACATCTTTTTGCCCCCGATGAGCAGCTGATCTATCCGGAGCCGCAAAACTATCATGTGGACCCCGCGCCGGCCCAGATCTCGATTCTAGAAGGCGAATTCAGACCCGGGCACTTCCGCGGCGTCGCGACGATCGTACTCAAGCTGCTCAACATCGTTCAACCCGACACCGCCTTGTTCGGCAAGAAGGACTACCAGCAACTGATGGTGCTGTCGAACATGGTGCACCAACTCGCGATGCCCGTCGAAGTGCTGCCGGGCGAAACGGTGCGGGCCGAGGATGGTCTGGCCCTGTCATCGCGCAACGGCTATCTGTCGGAGCCGGAAAGAGCCGAGGCACCGCGTCTGTACCAGTTGCTCAACGTCATCCGGGAGGCGGTTTGCGCTGGGGACCACGACTTTCTGAAGCTCGAGACCGACGCGATGAGCACGCTGTCGGCGCATGGCTGGGAGCCGGATTACATCGCGGTGCGCCGTCGTGCCGACCTGCAGCCGCCGCTTCACGAAGACGATCCGCTGGTCGTGCTCGCCGCTGCACGACTCGGGCGGACGCGTCTGATCGACAACCTCGAGATCTGAAAAGGGCCGGGACCCTAGGAGGCTGTCGGACTTGAGGCTGATCTACTGCGCCGGTGGGAGAAGCGGTCCATATCTGCCCGATTTTTCGTTGCATAGAACCACTATGCGCCTCAAAATCGACCAGATCTGTCCTCGCTTTCCCACCCGGCTCGTGACGATCGCTCAAGTCCGACAGCCTCCTAGGGTGACGAATTCTCCAAGAGCTGTGAGAGAATACGGAAGAGTTTCGGAGTTTTTTTGCCAAGAAAGGGGACAACAGGCATGACCGCAATCACCGTCACAGTGAAGCAGGTTCTGGAGCAAAAGGGCAGCGTGACCTATTCGGTCACCCCCGACACCAGCGTCTTCGATGCTCTGGCCATGATGGCCCTGCACGACATCGGCGCGGTGCTGGTCACCGACACCGGAAAACTGGTCGGCATCTTCACCGAGCGCGACTACGCGAGAAAGATCGTGCTGAAGGGCCTCAGTTCGCGCGACGTCAAGGTCGGCGAAATGATGACCACCAACGTTCAGACGATCAAGCCTTCCGATCAGATCATTTCGGTCATGAACACGATGACCAACAAGCGCTTCAGGCACCTGCCGGTCCTGGATGCCGACGCCAATCTGGCAGGCATCGTGACCATCGGTGACGTGGTCAAGGCCGTCATCCAGGAACAGGAGGCGACCATCCAGCACCTCGCCAACTATATCGCCGGCGACATCGCGACCTGAACCCGCATCCTTGCGCGTCCAGTAAGCCGCCTCGGGGGCTACAGAACATGCAGCGCCGCGTTTACGCGGCGTGCAGTGCAAGCGACAAGCGGCGCAGTTCTGCCGCTACGCGCAATCAGTCGGCCAAGGCCTTGGTGACGATCTCGGACACATCCGGGGACAGACCGCGATGCGCCTTCACGCGCTCGATCTGAGCGCGGATCAGCGTCTGCAGGCCCGGGGTGAAGTGGCGCCAGTTCTCCAGCGTGCGGGCCATTCGCGACGCCACCTGCGGGTTTCCGCCATCGAGTTCGATGACACGATCGGCCCAGAATACGTAGCCGCTGCCATCGACCGCATGGAATTCGGCCGGATTCGATTTGAAGAAGCTCCCCAGCAACGCATAGACCTTGTTCGGATTGGTGCGGGAGAAGGCTTCATGCTCGATCAGCTCGCGTACCCGTTCGAGCACCGGAGGGTCATCAGGTTGCCAGCGCCAGGCCATGGCCTGCAGGGCGAACCACTTGTCCATGATCAGCGGGTCGTCGCGGAAACGCGAATGAAAGACCTCCAGCGCATCGCCGCGCCTGGGCGCCCCCCCGATTACCAGCGCGGCGAGCGCACCGAAGCACTCGGTCATGCTGCCCGCGTATTCGAACTGGGTTTCCGCCTTGTCCAGCCCCTCTTCCACCCCCGCCGCCACCAGATATCTCAAGGCCAGATTCCGCAGTGCCCGACGGCCTGCATCGGCCGGATGGTAGCGATAGGCCCCATTGACCTCCATCGAACGGTAGCATGCCAGCCAGTCCTCGCTCAGACGCTCGCCCACCGTCTTCAGCACGACCATCAGCGCAGCGCGCAAGGCCGCCGGATCGGCCGGTCGCATGCGCTCGAGCAGATAGGTTTCGCCCGGCATCGCCAGCGCCTGGGCGCGGAAGGCCGGATCGAGCCCATCGTCGTTAAGCAGACTGCCCAAGGCATCGATGAAAGGCACCGGCACGACCAGGGGCTTGCCCTGAATCCGGTCCGACGCCAGCGTCATCAGCACGCGCTCGGCGTAGCGCTGACCCGCATCCCAGCGGTTGAAGGCGTCCGAATCGTGCGCCATGCGGAATGCAAGCCGTTCGTCGCTCTCCTGCAACTCCAGCACCACCGGGGCGGAAAAGCCACGCAACAGCGAAGGCACCGGTTCGGACGGCAGCCCGACGAAGTGATAGGTCCGCTCGAAATCGTCCAGCGTCAACACCCGGGTGGTGGCGCCAGCATGCTCCTCACCTTCGAGCTGAAGCGGCAGATCCTGACCATCGGGCCCGATCAGGCCGAGGGCGACCGGGATCACCTGCGGGAGTTTGTCGCTTTGCCCCGGCGTCGCGGGCAAGACCTGGGACAAGGTCAGCACGTACATGCCGGCCCCCCCTAGCCACTTGCCCGCCGCCCTGAGCACCGGCGTCCCGGCCTGGCTGTACCAGCGCATGAACGGGTCGAGCTCGTAACCGTTGGCCTCGGCCATGCACTGGACAAAATCGTCGCAGGTGACCGCCTGGCCGTCGTGGTAGCTGAAGTACAGGTCCATACCGTTGCGAAAACCCTCCCGCCCCAGCAGCGTATGCAGCATGCGGATGACTTCGGCGCCCTTCTCGTACACCGTTGCGGTGTAGAAGTTGTTGATCTCCTGGTAGCTCTCGGGCCGGATCGGGTGCGCCATCGGTCCGGCATCCTCGGCAAACTGCGCAGTGCGCAACACCCGCACGTCGTCGATGCGTTTGACCGCACGGGCCGACGCCGCACCGGACGCCCCGGCCGCAGCAGCCAGCATATCGGCCGAGAACTGCTGATCGCGAAAAACCGTCAGTCCTTCCTTGAGCGTGAGCTGAAACCAGTCCCGACAGGTGACCCGATTGCCGGTCCAGTTGTGGAAGTACTCATGCGCCACCACGCTTTCGATATGTTCGAAGTCGGCATCGGTGGCGGTGTCGGGTCGTGCCAGCACGTACTTCGAATTGAAGATGTTCAGGCCCTTGTTCTCCATCGCACCCATGTTGAAGTCGCCGACGGCGACGATCATGAAGCGATCGAGATCGAGTTCCAGGCCGAAGGTCTCCTCATCCCAACGCATCGCATGGACCAGGGAATCCATCGCATGCTGCGTGCGGTCGAGATTGCCCTCCTCGACCCAGACCTGCAGCAGAACCTCGCGGCCCGACGCAGTCTCGACTCGCCGCTCGAGTGCCACCAGATCCGCGGCGACCAGTGCAAACAGGTACGACGGCTTCGGGAACGGATCCTCCCAGCGCGCAAAATGGCGTCCGCCGTCGAGTTCGCCCTGATCGACCAGATTGCCGTTGGACAGCAGCACCGGACACTCGGCGCGATCGGCCTCCAGCGTCACGGTGAATCGCGCCATCACATCCGGTCGATCCGCGAACCACGTGATGCGGCGAAAGCCCTCGGCCTCGCACTGCGTGAAGTATCCGCCCTGGGAACGGTACAGGCCGGACAAAGCCGTGTTCGCAGAGGGATCGATCCGCGTGACGATCTCCAGCTCGGCCCGTTCTCCGGCCAGCGCAAGCCTCATCACGTCACCTTCGACCGAAACCACGCCATTGGCCGGCTCCGCCCCGTCGATGCGGACGCTGACGAGTTCGAGCGAATCGCCATCGAGCACCAGCGGCCCCGCCACCACTTCGGGGTCGCGGCTGCACTGCAGACGGCTGGTCACCACGGTCGCCTTCGCATCCAGGCGGAAATGCAGATCGACGCGATCGACCCGCCATGGAAGCGGTGCGTAATCACTGCGGCGAACGGTATGGCTTGTCTCGGTTGTCATCATCAAGAGTCAGGGTTCAGCGTTTATGGCGGTCTGCGACGAGCACGTCGCAATGTGCATGCTCGAGCACCTGGCGGGTCACGCTGCCGAGCACGAGTTCCTCGACCATGCGCAGGCCCTGCTTGCCCATCGTGATCAGGTCGCAGTCGTGCGAGGCTGCCTGCTCCACGATCGCACTCGCGGGCTGGCCATGCACCAGCACCCGGTGGACGTTCTCCTTGGGCACGCCTGCGGCCTCGGCCAGTGCGTCCAGGCGTTTGATCGCGTCCTGCTTGGCCGCACGGCGCAGGTCCTCGACCGTCTTCTCCGCGACACCGGCCATCCTGAGTTGCCCCTCGTAAGGCACCTCGAACGAATGCAGCAACACGATCTGTGCGCCAGGGGCGATCTCTCGGGCGAGCGAGAGCGCCGCACTCGAGCGTTCCGAGAAATCGACCGGTACCAGCACGCGACGGTAGCGCCCGCTCGGCTGAACTCTGACCACCAGCATCGGACGCTCGGTCTTGCGGAGCACCCGATCGGTGGTCGAGCCGAGCAGCAGATCCCGCACGAAACCCCCACCATGTGCGCCCATCACCAGCAGGCTGGCATCGATCGAGTCGGCCTGACGGTTGATCTGACGGAGCACCGAACCGGCCGAAACACTGACCTCGGCCTGAACCGCATGCTGCGCCTTGATGTCTTCCGCGAGTTTCTGCATGCGGGCCAGCGCCTCGCTGACCAGCCTGTTCTCGAGATCATCGCTGCTGTCCGGCGCCATCAGGTCGTGCAACGCATTCAAAGTGCCGCGACTGATGATGTTGGTCAGCGCCAGATGCGCGCCGAACTCGGCTGCGAGCAGCGCCGCCCGCTCGATTGCCTTGCCCGCAACGTCGGACAGGTCCGTTGCCGCAAGTATGCTGTGAATTCGGTTCATGTCGCCTCCTTGGCGCCCCTGAGCGGAGCGCATTGTTTGTTGCCCGGCCGGCCCCGGCGGCAATCCGCCGGATCATGCACGTGAGCGTATGCCGGGGCCGAGGCCGAGACGCTTGACCACGGCCTTCTCCGCTTCCACCACCATCAACACGATCATACCGAAGCCGAAGATGTACAGCCAGGAAACAGGGTCCAGCGCGGCGGTGCCGAACAGCGCCTGCATCACCGGAACATATGTGAACAGCCCCTGCGCGACCAGCAGCAACCCGATCGCGCCCAGTACATATGGATTGCCGGTCAGTCCCTCGCGATTGAGCACCGGCTCGGTGAAGCTGCGGACGTTGAACAAATAGAACACCTCCCCGATCAGCACTGCATTGACGGCCGCGGTCCTGGCCACTTCCAGGCTCGCACCGCGATCCAGCTCCCACAGGAACAGGCCGATAGCGCCGGCCACCAGCAACAGCCCGACGAAGATCACCCGCCACATCAGAAAGCGGCTCAGCAACGGTTCGGACGGCGCCCGCGGGGGCCGCTGCATGATGTTGCGCTCCGGCTTCTCGAACGCGAGCGCGAGCGCGAGCGTCACCGCGGTGATCATGTTCACCCACAGGATCTGCGCGGGCGTGATCGGCATCGTCATACCGAACAGGATCGCGACCAACACGATCGCGGCCTGGCCGATGTTCGTCGGCAGGATGAACGCGATCGCCTTCTTCAGGTTGTCGTACACCGTGCGTCCTTCCTCGACCGCGGCCGCGATCGATGCGAAGTTGTCGTCGGCCAGCACCATCTCCGATGCCTCCTTGGCGGCCTCGGTACCCTTGTTTCCCATCGCGACGCCGACATCGGCGCGCTTCAGCGCGGGGGCATCATTGACGCCGTCGCCGGTCATCGCGACGACCTCGCCACGCGCCTGCATCGCGGTCACCAGGCGCAGCTTGTGCTCGGGACTGGCCCGCGCGAAGATGTCCGTGTCCGCCACCAACTCCGCGAGCTGCGTGTCGTCCATTTTCTCGATCTCGGCGCCGGTCACCGCCCTGATCTTCGCGCCGAGGCCGAGTTGCACGCCGATCGCGGTTGCGGTGGCCGCGTGGTCGCCGGTGATCATCTTGACCCGGATGCCGGCGGACTGACAATGCGCGACCGCTTCGATCGCCTCCTCCCGCGGTGGGTCCGACAGCCCGAACACCGCGAGCAGGCTGAAGCCGCCCTGCTCGACGTCGCCGAAGGCCAGCGACTTCAGATCGGCGGCGTCGTCGCGCACCGCAACGGCCAGCAGGCGCATGCCGTCGGCTGCGGTTTCGTCCATCGCAGTCTGCCATCGTGCCTCGTCGAGCGCCTGATCACCGTCCGCCGCCCACTGCGCCGAACACAGATCGAGGATGCGTTCGGGCGCTCCCTTGAGATAGATCCGACCGCGCCCGTCGTGGTCGTGATGCAGCGTCGCCATGAAACGGTGCTCCGACTCGAACGGTATGACGTCGGTGCGCGGCAAGGCTTCGGCCTCGAACGCCGGATCGAGCCCGGCCTTCATCGCGACGGTGACCAGCGCCCCCTCGGTCGGATCGCCGCGCAACTGCCACGCCTCGCCCTGGCGGCTCACGCTCGCGTCATTGCACAGCAGCACAGCGCGCACGGTCTCGAGCAGCACGGGCACCTGCTCCACATCGATCTCCCCGGTTTGCGCGGTGGCTGCATCGGGGCCGTCCTGTGTTTTTGCCAGCAGGTCGCTGCCGAACAGCGCCTCGATGAGAGCCCGGCCATCGTCAGCCCCGGCCGACACACCGCTGTGCTCGAACGCGCCGTGTGGTGCATAGCCCACGCCCGACACCGAGAAACGACCGGCGCCGGTGATGACGCGTTGTGCGGTCATCTCGTTGCGGGTCAGCGTTCCGGTCTTGTCCGAGCAGATCACGGTGACCGATCCCAGCGCCTCGACCGAAGGCAGGCGCCGGATGATCGCGTTGCGCCGCGCCATCCGCTGCACGCCGATCGCGAGCGTGATCGTCATGATGGCGGGCAGTCCCTCCGGAATCGCGGCCACTGCCAGCCCCACCGCAGCGAGAAACATCTCGTCCATCGTGTAGTTTCTGAACAGGATGCCGAACGCGAAGGACACGCTCGCCACGCCGAGGATAGCGACCGTCAGCCAGCGCCCGAACACGCCCAGTTGGCGCAGCAGCGGCGTCGTGATCTCCTCGACCGCATTGAGCATCGCACTGATGCGGCCGATCTCGGTCCGCGCCCCGGTCGCGACCACGACGCCGACGGCCTGCCCATAGGCGACCAGCGTGCCCGAATAAGCCATGCAGCTTCGGTCGCCGACCGCCGCGTCCTCGTCGACCGCATCGACTGCCTTCTCGACCGGAACGGATTCACCGGTCAGCGCGGCCTCCTCCACCCGCAGGCTTCTGATTTCGAGCAGACGCATGTCTGCGGGCACCTTGTCCCCGGACGCCAGGAACACGATGTCACCGGGCACCAGTTCCTCGGCGCGCATCTCCCTGCGATGCCCTTCGCGCAGGACCTGGGCGTTGAGCGACAGCATGTTGCGTATCGCATCGAGCGCCTGCTCGGCCTTGCCTTCCTGGATGAAGCCGATGATCGCGTTGATGACGACCACCCCGAAGATGACGCCGCTGTCGATCCAGTGTCCGAGCACGAGCGTGACCACGCCCGCGGCGACCAGCACATAGATCAGCACGTTGTGGAACTGCAGCAGAAAGCGCTGCAACGCGCTGCGCCGCTTCGGAGCCGGCAATTCGTTGCGACCATGCTCGTGCAGCCGCGTGGCCGCCTCATCGGCCGAAAGGCCCTTCGCGCGGGTGACCTCGAGCGCCTCGAGCACGTCGTCGGCGGCACGCGCATGGAACCGATTGTCGGACTGCTGGGGACGGGATGTATTCATGCTGATCGATCCGATTAGCTGACTGGACACACCCATGGTAACCGATGGCATTGCGGATGGCGCTGCAATGCAGCATCCGGATGGCTCCGATCAGGGCGCCCGATCGATCCCGCCCGCACCGCGGCGCTTGACCGCGCGTGACTCAGCCCTTGACGGGTTTGGGCATCAGCACGATGCGGGTGCCGGCGAGTCGATCATGCAGGAACTGGCGGTCCCGATCGACGAAGGCCCAGAGCAGACCGGCACCCAGGCACAGCACCGACGGCCATGCGAGCACGAAGCGCAGCAGCGCCAGCCCCGGGCCGAGCACACGCCCGTCGTCCGCACGCACCAGTCTCAGGCGCCATGTCTGCATCGCCAGCGTATGCCCGTGGCGCGTCCAGTACCACACGAAATAGGCGCCCAGCACACCGAACAGATGCAGCCACAACATCCACCCGGGCGGGGTGAAACTGGCATACAGACCGATGACCACGTGAGGGAGCATGAAGGTCGGCGCAAGAATGCCGAGCGTGAGCAATGACTCGTACAGCAGGCTCGCAAGGCGCCGCCGGAATCCCGCGAGTTCGACGACCGGGCGCAGCGCTTCAACCGCCTTGGGGTTCTTCATGCGCAGACGCTGCCTTGTAGGTTGAAAAGCGCGGAGGATAGGCGGTCCGGGCCGGAAGGCGCAAGTCCGATAACCACCCGGCCATCAGCGTTCGGGGCGACGTTGCTCCGGCGGCAAGGATCGATAGCGCTGCCACTCCTGTTGAAGACGCTCTCGCTGATCGGACGGAATGTTGCGCAACGCGCGGTACTGGTCGCGCGCCCGCTGGCGCTGCTCCGGACTGAGCTCCGCCCATTCACGAAGCCTCGTGCGGATCCGGGCCTGCTCCTCGGGCGTAAGCCGCTCGAAACCTTCGACGGCTCCGATCCACTGCTGGCGTTGCGCTTCACTCATCCCTGGCCAATCGTTGGCCAGTGGCGCGAGCAGGCTGCGCTGGGCTTCGCCGAGCCGCGCCCAGCTGTCATCTGCCCGTGCGAACTGCACCGAGCCGGCCACGATCATGCATAGCATCAGAATCAGGAACTTGAACCGCGCGCCAGCCATACCCTGAATTCCGGATCCAGATAAGCCTCGATCGGCAGATCGTCGATCAACAACGCGGCGTCGACCTGCTGCACCGCCTCGACCCTGGACAGCGTCGCCCAGTGATCGCCGATGATGAACACGCCGACCAGGGCCATCGCCAGCGCCACCGACCGAAGCTGCGGAAAAAGTGCCTGACGCAGCCGCAAACCCAGGCCATTGCCGGTCAATCGCGCCACCAGTCCCTTCGGGCACTGCAACTCGAGTGCACGCGCGCGAGCCGAATACAGGCGCCGGAGGATGTCTTCATCGAGCTGCCGGGTCGACGCCGACAGGTGCTCCGCAACCTTCAGTCCGAATGCCATCTCATTCATAGTGAAATCCCCTTCGCCCTGAGCGCGGCGGCCAGCGTCTGTGTCGCCCGCGAGCAATGCGTCTTGACGCTGCCCTCCGAACAGCCCATCGCCGCAGCGGTCTCGGCGATGTCCATTTCCTCCCAGTAACGCATCAGGAAGGCCTCCCGTTGACGGGCGGGCAGGCGCCCGATCTCATGCTCGATCAGACCGAGCAGTCTCGACTGCTCGTGCAGTGTCTCCGGCGTCGGCGACTGCTCGGCAGAGGACTCGGAAGTCCACGCGTCGAGCGGGTCGTCGCCGTCGTCATGGTCGCGAACGAGGCTGGAAAAAAGACTGACCCACTTGTTCCGCACCTTCTGCCTGCGCAGCGAATCGGTGACGACATTGCGCAGAATGCGGTGAAAAAGCATCGGAAACTCCGCCGCAGGACGCGCGCCGTAACTGACCGACAACTTGATCATCGCGTCCTGCACCGCATCCAGCGCGGCATCCTCGTTTCTCAGCGAAAACATCGCCTGCCTGAATGCGCGCTTTTCGATGCCCTCGAGAAAAGCGGAGAGTTCCCCTCTGGAGGCCAGTTACTGTTGTCCTTCAAATGTCAGATCCCCGCTGGCAGGGTCAGCCTTGACCAAACGGCGTGCGAGCGGTAACGTTCGTCGTTTGCAATCTGTATGAGAGCGAGTACGCAATGGTGCTGAGCGGAGCCGAAATTGTAGTCAGGTGCCTGCAGGAAGAAAAGGTTGAATACGTGTTCGGCTATCCGGGTGGTGCCGTGCTGTTCATCTACGACGCGCTCTTCAACCAGGAACAGGTTCGTCATGTGCTGGTTCGGCACGAGCAGGCGGCGGTGCATGCGGCCGACGGTTTCGCGCGCTCGACCGAAACGGTCGGCGTCGCCCTGGTGACATCCGGCCCGGGCGCGACCAACGCGGTCACCGGTATCGCCACCGCGTACTGCGACTCGATCCCGATGGTCATCATCTCTGGTCAGGTGCCCACCGCCGCGATCGGTCAGGATGCGTTCCAGGAGGTCGACACCGTCGGCATCACACGTCCGTGCGTGAAACACAACTTCCTGGTGCGCGACGTGAAGGACATCGCGTCGACGATGAAGAAGGCCTTCCATCTCGCCCGGACCGGCCGCCCCGGCCCGGTGCTGGTCGACATCCCCAAGGACGTGTCGATGCACAAATGCGAGTTCGACTACCCGCAATCGGTGCAGATGCGCTCGTACAACCCGGTGATCAAGGGTCACCAGGGGCAGATCCGCAAGGCGGTGCAATTGCTGCTGGAAGCGCGTCGCCCGATGATCTACACCGGTGGTGGCGTGATCCTGTCGGACGCGTCCGAACAACTGACCCGCCTGACCCGCCTGCTCGGCTTCCCGATCACGAACACGCTGATGGGCCTCGGTGCCTATCCGGCGAGCGACCGTCAATATCTCGGCATGCCGGGCATGCATGGCACCTACGAAGCCAACATGTCGATGCATTTCTGCGACGTGCTGCTCGCGATCGGCGCGCGATTCGATGATCGCGTGATCGGCAACCCGGCACATTTCGCCGAGGAACCGCGCAAGATCATTCACATCGACATCGACCCGTCGTCGATTTCCAAGCGCGTCAAGGTCGATGTCCCCATCGTCGGCAACGTGCGCGACGTGCTCGAGGAGATGATTCGGCAGATCGAAGCCGCCGCCACCCGCCCGGATCCAGATTCACTGGGCACCTGGTGGAAGCAGGTCGAGGAATGGCGTCGTCGCGACTGCATGCAGTACAAGAACTCGGACGAGATCATCAAGCCGCAGTACGTCGTGCAGAAGCTGTGGGAAGTCACCGGTGGCGACGCCTTCGTGACCTCCGACGTGGGACAGCACCAGATGTGGGCGGCCCAGTACTACCGTTTCGACAAGCCGCGTCGCTGGCTGAACTCGGGCGGTCTCGGAACCATGGGTGTCGGCCTGCCCTATGCGATGGGCGCGCAGCTCGCGCACCCGGGCTCTCAGGTCGCGTGCATCACGGGCGAGGCGTCGATCCAGATGTGCATACAGGAACTGTCGACCTGCAAGCAGTTCCGTCTGCCGATCAAGATCTGCAACCTGAACAACCGCTATCTCGGCATGGTGCGGCAGTGGCAGCAGATCTTCCACGGCGCCCGCTACTCGGAGTCCTACATGGACTCCCTGCCCGACTTCGCCAAGCTGGCCGAATCCTACGGCCATGTCGGGCTGAAGATCGAAAGGCCGGGCGATGTAGAAGGTGCGTTGCGCGAAGCATTCGCCCGCAAGAACGATCTGGTGTTCCTGGACTTTCAGGTCGACCAGACCGAGAACGTGTATCCGATGGTCCAGGGTGGCAAGGGTCTGACCGAAATGATCCTGTCGGCCGAGGACCTCTAACCCCGCTTTCTTCTGCAGGCCGCGGCATGACGCTTGTCGCGGCCTGCGGCGGGCGCTCATCGCCGCCCGTCGCGGCGGTTGCCGGCCTTCGGCAATCCGCTCATGCAGGAACCGCGGTCCGCAACAAACCCTGTACGAGTACGCCATGAGACACGTCATTTCCTTGCTGATCGAGAACGAGTCAGGTGCGCTGTCACGCGTGTCCGGCCTGTTTTCCGCACGCGGTTACAATATCGAGTCGTTGACGGTGGCGCCGACCGAGGATACCTCGATGTCGCGCATGAGCATCGTCACCATCGGCTCGGACGACATCATCGAACAGATCTCGAAGCAACTGAACAAGCTGGTCGAAGTGATCAAGGTGGTCGACATCTCCGAATCGGCCCACATCGAACGCGAGCTGATGCTGGTCAAGGTCCGTGCGACCGGCAAGGATCGCGAGGAGATGAAGCGCATGACCGAAATCTTCCGTGCGCGGATCATCGATGTCACCGACGCTTCCTATGTCATCGAACTCACCGGCAACCAGGCCAAGCTCGACGCCTTCATCGGCGCGATCGGCACCGAGCTCATTCTTGAAACCGTTCGTTCCGGTGTCTGCGGCGTCGGCCGGGGCGACCGGGTTCTGAAGATCTAGCGGTAGCCTTCGATCCGACGGGCGACCCTAGCCAATAACCACTCCATCCAAACGAGGACACACATGAAAGTCTATTACGACAAGGACGCCGATCTGTCCCTGATCAAGGGCAAGACGGTCACCATCGTCGGCTACGGCTCGCAGGGCCACGCCCACGCTCAGAACCTGAACGAATCCGGCGTCAAGGTCACTGTTGGCCTGCGCAAGGACGGCTCGTCCTGGAACAAGGCCAAGAGCGCCGGCCTCAAGGTCGAAGAGATCGGCAAGGCAGTCAAGGGCGCGGACGTCGTCATGATCCTGTTGCCGGACGAGAACATCCCGCAGGTGTATAAGCAAGAGGTCGAGCCCAACATCAAGAACGGCGCAGTGCTGGCCTTTGCCCACGGGTTCAACGTGCATTACAACCAGGTCGTGCCACGCGACGACCTCGACGTGATCATGATCGCCCCCAAGGGTCCGGGCCATACCGTCCGCTCCGAATACCTGAAGGGTGGCGGCGTGCCGACCCTGATCGCGGTCCATCAGGACAAGTCCGGCAAGGCACGCGACATCGCGCTGTCCTATGCCGCGGCCAACGGTGGCACCAAGGGCGGCGTGATCGAGACCAACTTCCGTGAGGAGACCGAGACCGACCTTTTCGGCGAGCAGGCCGTGTTGTGCGGCGGCGCGGTCGAACTGGTCAAGATGGGCTTCGAGACCCTGACCGAAGCCGGCTACGCGCCGGAAATGGCCTACTTCGAATGCCTGCACGAGTTGAAGCTGATCGTCGACCTGATGTACGAGGGCGGCATCGCCAACATGAACTACTCGATCTCGAACAATGCCGAGTACGGCGAGTACGTGACCGGCCCGGAAGTGATCAACGAAAGCTGCCGCGACGCGATGCGGGTCGCCCTGAAGCGCATCCAGAGCGGTGAATACGCGAAGCAGTTCATCCAGGAAGGCAGGACCAACTACCCGTCCATGACCGCGCGCCGTCGTCTGAACGCGGCCCACGACATCGAGATCGTCGGTGCCAAGCTGCGCGACATGATGCCCTGGATCAGCAAGAACAAGCTGGTCGATCAGTCCAAGAACTGAGCTCGCTCGGCGCCCCGTTCGCGCCTCGTGCCGCTCCCACAGAGGTGTTCGCACACCGGGTGGGAGCGCAGCAAGACGCCAGGCGGCGCCTGAACCAGGCTTGCACCGTATCCGTGGCTCGCACCGCTTCCAGGCCTGGACATGCGGTGCGCAATCGCCTGGGCCGCGAGATCCACCGCGGCGGACGAATACGCCGCTGCGCATGCGGTAGAATCCCGGCATGAGTAAAGAACGTGTAGACCGAAGGATGCCTGCCCCGATGTCCCCGGAGAAGCGCCATCGGGGCATCTACATTCTTCCCAACCTGTTCACCACCGCGGCGCTGTTCGCCGGTTTCTACGCCATCGTGCAGGCCATGCACGGCCGTTTCGAATACGCCGCGGTCGCGATCTTCGTTGCGATGGTGCTCGACGGACTCGACGGGCGCGTCGCCCGCCTGACCAACACGCAGAGCGAGTTCGGCGCCGAGTACGATTCGCTGTCCGACATGGTGTCCTTCGGCGTGGCCCCGGCACTGGTGATGTACGAATGGGCCCTCAAGGATCTCGGTAAGCTCGGCTGGGTGGCGGCCTTCATCTTCTGCGCCGGCGCGGCATTGCGACTGGCCCGCTTCAACACCAACATCGCGACGGTGGACAAACGCTTCTTCCAGGGACTGCCCAGTCCGGCCGCCGCGGCCCTGGTGGGAGGCATGGTGTGGGTCGTCATCGATAACGGCATCACCGGCGAGGAGGTCAGCTGGCTCGCATTGTTCCTGACCATCTTTGCCGGACTGTCCATGGTCAGCAACGTGCTGTTCTGGAGCGGCAAGGACATCAATCTGCGCAAGAGCGTGCCCTTCTTCGTCGTGATCGCAGTCGTGCTCGCCTTTGCGCTCGTATCGAGTTATCCACCGGGCGTTCTGTTCGCGCTGTTCCTGGCCTATGCTCTGTCAGGCTACGTCATTCTCGTCTGGCGCTGGTTGAGACGCAGGCGTTCCGGGCCACCTCAAGGCCCGCCGCCGTCGTCCGGCACCGAAGGCGAGACCTGAACCAGCGATACGGCGAAGGCATGCGTCTGCTCGTCATCGAGGACAACCGCGACATCCTCACCAATCTCACCGACTATCTGGAGCTCAAGGGCTACACGGTCGATTGCGCACGAGACGGCCTGAGCGGCCTGCATCTTGCGGCCACCGGCGATTACGACCTGATCGTGCTCGACGTGATGCTACCCGGCATGGACGGTTTCACGCTGTGCAGAAAGCTGCGCGAGGGCGAGCGCAGTACGATCCCGGTGATCATGCTGACCGCACGTGATGCGCTCGATGACCGGCTCGACGGGTTCGGCGCCGGCGCCGATGACTATCTGACCAAACCGTTCGCAATGTCCGAACTGGCGGCGCGGATCGAGGCGATCCTGAAGCGCAGCCGCGGCGGCGGCAAACGCATGCTGGCGGTGGGCGACCTGAGCTACGACCTGGACACGCTCGAGATCAGGCGTACCGGGCGGACGATCAACGTGAGTCCGATCGGGCTGAAGCTCCTCGCCATCCTGATGCAGAAGAGCCCTGCGGTCGTTCGCCGGGAAGCGCTCGAGCACGAACTGTGGGGCGAGGACCCGCCCGACAGCGACAGTCTGCGAAGCCATATCCACGCGCTGCGCCAACAGATCGACAAGGGATTCTCCCAGCCTCTCCTGCACACGGTACGTGGCGTAGGCTATCGGCTCGCGGCGGACCCGGCTCTCGCTCACGCGTCCCGGCGCACGAACCCGGTGCCCGATGGGCAGCGCGAGCCGTGAGCCTGGGTTCGGATGGCTGCACAATCCTGCCGACGTTGCGGGCGTGCGCGATCGGCACAGTCCGGTGACACCCTGCCGCGGGTCGATCGGGTGCTGACATGAGCTCGCGCTACCGGCTCACGCACCGCATCGTCCTC
Source organism: Denitraticella aggregata (assembly GCF_048158365.1). NCBI lineage: Bacteria > Pseudomonadati > Pseudomonadota > Betaproteobacteria > Rhodocyclales > Zoogloeaceae > Denitraticella > Denitraticella aggregata. The sequence continues at coordinate 71,050 of NZ_JBLLNL010000011.1, forward strand.
GCATTCGTACTGATGACGATCGCAGTGGCAGGACTCTTCTCGGCGACGGTCAAACTCGCGGTCGACTATGTCGAGCTTCGTCTGATGTCGGACTCGATGAATCGGCAGCTGGACTTCATCCTGTCGGAGCGCGATACGGATGCAGATCGCGTCCTCAACCTCGGCCCGGATCTCGAACTGCATCGCGTCGCGGCCGGTCAGACGAAACATCTGCCGCCTCACCTGCAAGAGCTCGGACCGGGTTTTCACGAATACGAACGTGGAGACTTCGCATTGCACATATTGGTGCGCGACCACACCGACGACGCACGCTACGTGCTGGTTCTCGATCAGCGCGATTTCGAACGGCGCGAGAACATGCTGCAGATGATCGTGTTCGCCGGCTTCCTGATCTGCGTCCTGTTCGCGTGGTTGCTGGGTCGCCTGCTCGCACGCAGGGTGATCGCCCCGGTGGTGCGCCTGTCCGGACAGGTCCAGAACCGCGAGCAACTGCTGCCGCTGGCGCCGCGACTCGCCCCCGATTACGCAGACGACGAGGTCGGCAAGCTCGCAGCAGCCTTCGACGCGACGCTCGGTCGCCTGCTCGCGAGCCTGGAACGCGAGCGCCTGTTCACCAGCGATGTCAGCCATGAACTGCGCACGCCGTTGATGGTGATCGCCAGCTCCTGCGAACTGCTGCTCGCGCGATCCGGGCCATCGGATCCCGGTCGGCGCCAGCTGGAGCGTATCGCCAAGGCCTGTGAAGAAATGAGGGGTGTGGTGGACACCCTGCTCCGGCTCGCCCGCGACACGCACGACCGCCCAGGTGGCCACCCGGCGTCCGATTCCGAAACGACACTGACCGCGCTGGCAAATGAGCTGTATCCGTCCTGGCGTGACGAGGCCGATGCGCGGGGACTCGACTTCGAGCTGGTCCTCGATGCGGAAGACGACAGCCGCTTTGCCGCCGCGCCCCTGCGCGCGGTGATGGCCAATCTGGTGCGCAACGCGCTGCACTACACCGATCGGGGTTTCGTCCGCGTGGTGCTCGGGTGCAGCACCTTCAGCGTCATCGACTCCGGCGTCGGCATCCCGTCGGCAGCGCGGGAAGACATGTTCAAGCCCTTCGTGCGAGGCGACCGTCAGCGTGGCGACGGCATCGGCATCGGCCTGTCGCTGGTCCAGCGCGTCTGCGAGAGTCAGGGCTGGCAGCTCCGACTCGAATCCGGCCCCGACACAGGCTGCACCTTTCGCGTCGAACTGGGCAAAGCGGCCGGCGAGCGCGATCTTCACGTTCCGTTGACCTTGCGCTGACACGGGCATCACCCATACTCACATACCTTCGGGGCTCATCGATTTCAATGAGCCCACCATGCCCAACGCTCCCGTTCAGCTTCCGTTCTCCGACAAATACGACCAGACCCATGCACAGGCCTACTTCGCCAAGCATCGCGACGGCTTGGCGCGGCGCCTGTCGCACATGCGTGACGTGCAGATCGGCCGCAAGGCTCTGCACATCGCGGGTGATCCGACCCTGGTGCTCGATCTTCCGTGCGGAGCCGGGCGCTTCTGGCCGTTGCTGGCCGAGCAGCCCAACAGGGTCATCATTGCGGCCGACAACTCGGCAGGCATGCTCGAGGTCGCACGTGCCGCGCATCCGTCACTGATCGACACGCGCGTGCGCACGCTGCAGACGTCCGCCTTCGACATCGATCTGTCCGATCAATCGGTGGATTGCGTTTTCAGCATGCGCCTGATGCACCACATCGGCGAAGCCGGGCACCGCCTGGCCATGCTGTCGGAATTCCACCGCGTGACGCGCGACAGCCTGATTCTGTCGCTGTGGGTAGACGGCAACTACAAGGCATTCAAACGCAGACGTCTCGAGCGTGACCGGGCCCGTCGCGCGCACAAGGGCTATCAGAATCGCTTCGTGCTGCCGGCCGCTCAGGTCGAACAGGAGTTTCGCGACAGCGGTTTCGACATTCGGGCACGCATCGATTTCATTCCGCTTTACGCGATGTGGCGCACCTATGTGCTGCGTCGCACGGATCGCTGAAACCCGATTCAGTCCCGGCGCGTACCGGTCTGCACTCCTGAACCGGCCGCCGCATGAACGACGCCGCCCGATGGGCGGCGTATGTGTTTCTCGTCCCCGTTGGACGACAGACCGTCGAGGCCACGCGGCGTTTCGCACCGCTTACGGATTGCACCATCCGACTCCGGCGCGCCGGGCGATCAGCACGTCGCCGTCGTCGCGTCAGCGCACATCGGCGGGCACCGCGGTGATCCGCTGTGCCGTATCCGGCAAGCGATACCGCTGCTCGCGATACAGCCACGCCGGGAGCAGCACATGGGCCAGCGCGCGCTGCTCGATCCCGGCTTCGGCCACCGGCGCCTCAGCCGTCTCCAGTCGCTTGCGCTCGAAGTCGTAGCGCGCATGCGTGGGCGCTTTTTCGGGCCTCAGCACGACGACCTCGTCCCCTTCCATCCACGCGTAGTGATCCTGATACTGCATCATCGCCCGGCCGGGCAGCCCTTCCGGCTCGCGGGTCAGATCACGGCCGATCATCGGATGGTCCGCCTCCACGCCGATCAGCGACAGCAGTGTCGGTGCCAGGTCGATCTGGCTGGCGACCGTCCCGATGCGTCTCGCCTCGATGCCGGCCCCCAGAATCAGGCCCGGGATATGAAAGCGCTCCACCGGCACGAGGCTGTCTCCCCGGACGCGGATGTCATGGTCAGCGACGACCAGAAATACGGTGTCCTGCCAGTAGGCGCTCGCGCGCGCCCGCTCGAAGAAACGTCCAAGCGCGTAATCGGCATATTTGACCGCATTGTTCTCGGTCGCCTTATCCGGGTCATGCAACTCGATGCGCCCGTCGGGAAACTCGAACGGCGAATGGTTGGACGATGTGAACACGAAGGTGAAGGACGGCTGTTCCGCGGCATGGCGCGCCTCGAGTCGCGCATGCGTCATGTCGAACAGATCCTCGTCCGATACACCCCAGTTTCCCTTGAACTTCGGATCCTTGTAGTCGTTCTGATCGATCACCGAAGCGAAGCCGTTGCCCAGAAAGAAACCGCGCATGTTGTCGAAATGCGACTCCCCGCCGTAGATGAACTCGCTGAAGTATCCCTGCGTACCGAGCAGGCTGGCCAGCGTGAAGAACCCTTTCTGTGCGAGCGACAGTTTGACCACGCTCTGCGCCGGGGTGGGAGGGAATCCGCTCAGCACCGCCTCGATTCCGCGTACCGAGCGGGTGCCGGTCGCGAACAGGCGCTCGAACCACCAGCCCTGATGCTTCAGCTTTTCGAGTTCCGGCGTGACACCCACGCCACCGAGCGATTCGACGAAGGTCGCCCCGAGGCTCTCCTCCAGAATGATCACCAGGTTGAGCCGACGCGCCCCGCCCTGATCCGGCGCCTGATGGGTCAACGTAGGCAGTTGCGGCGACCCCGCCGTTTCGCGCAGGTCCGCATGCGTCGCACGCACCGTCTGGACCTCCCGCATGATCTCGGCATCGGTCAGCCGTCCGTAGATCTCGCTCGAGCGGTTCTCGTTCTTGAGTCCGTAGATTGCATGCGCAACCGACCAGGTCGAGTTGAGGATGAGCGCATTGACCAGTCCATCGGTGGTGATCGCGAACATCGCCGGGTTGGCCGGCCGGTGATCCAGCGAAGACCGCACCCCCAGTGCGACCAGCACCACCACGAGTGGCCATACGAGCAGCACGCGAACGACAGACCAGGCCGACGGCTGGACCAGCCACGGGCGCAGCGTACGCACCACCAGTGCCGCCACCGCGACCGTAAGCAGCACGCCGGCCACGACATGCCAGCGAAACCCGGTCCATAGCATCGTCGCCACTTCGTCCGGATACTTCAGGTACTCGATGAACAGGCGATCGGGACGGGTATCGTATTCCAGGATGAAACCCGGGGTGGCCACCTCGAGGAAGGCCAGCAGCACGATGGCCGCAACCACCCACAGAAAGCTGAACATCCGCCATGCACGCCAGCCGAAGCGATTTCCGAGCAGAGGCAACACCAGCAACAGCGGCACAGCCAGCAGTCCCAGTTGAATCAGGTCCACCCGCACGCCCTGGAGCAGGATGTCCGTCCACACGCCAGCGGCAAGCACACGTTCGGACTGCCACAGGACCAGTCCGATCCGGGACAGCGACAGCAATAACAAGCCGATCAGGTAGAGGTATGCGACGGGCGCATAGGGTCCCAAACGCGCCAGGCCCCGCCGGATGCGACCAAGCCCTCGCCCCGCCGCGGACGAATCACCCGCTGAATCGATCTTCACCTGAACCATATGCTGTCCAATTTCCAATAAACGCCGCGTATCGCGTGCAGCCTTATAGCGCATTCAACGTGAACAGCAGGTGAAGAGGCCGCCGATCCGTCGCGTGCTGAGCCCCCTTTCAGACCGTTACGTTTCGCCGCTACGGGTTCGCAATCGCGCAGATAGCGCGATCCAATCAGATTTCGCCTTGCATTTGCACGAAATGCCGGTTTATAGTCCGAACATGATCTTCGAACGCAACAACCCCCTCGTTACGTTCCTCCTCCCGGCGAGCCTGCTGCCCCTCGGCCCGCTGCTGCGCCCCGCGCGCTAAAAACACACACACCTCCCTAGTTCGTTCATGCCACCTGCGCCGGCCGCCGGTGGCATACATGTATCCGCAGCACACACCCACGCCCCCGATCCGAAACCCCAGCAGGAGACAGCGATGAAAGACCACTTGATCATTTTCGATACCACCTTGCGCGACGGCGAGCAAAGCCCCGGCGCCTCGATGACGCGCGACGAGAAGCTGCGCATCGCCCGCCAGCTCGAGCGCATGCGGGTCGACGTGATCGAGGCGGGCTTCCCCGCCGCCTCCAATGGTGATTTCGAGTCGGTACGCGCAATCGCCGACGGCATCAAGGAATCGACCGTCTGCGGGCTCGCGCGCGCCAACGAAAACGACGTCCGGCGCGCGGGTGAAGCGATCCGGCCCGCAGCCCTCGGACGCATCCACACCTTCATCGCGACCAGCCCGATCCACATGGAGAAAAAGCTGCGCATGACGCCGGACCAGGTCGTCGAGCAGGCGGTCAAGGCGATCGGCTGGGCCAGGGAATACACCGACGACATCGAGTTCTCGGCCGAAGATGCCGGTCGCTCCGAACTTGACTTCCTGTGCCGCATCTTCGAGGCAGTGATCAAGGCCGGCGCGACCACGATCAACGTGCCCGACACGGTCGGCTACAACGTCCCTGACCAGTTCGCCGGCACCATTCGTCAGTTGATCGAGCGCGTACCCAACTCGGACCAGGTGGTCTGGTCGGTCCATTGCCACAACGACCTCGGTCTCGCGGTGGCAAACTCGCTGGCCGCGGTGCTCAGCGGCGCACGCCAGGTCGAATGCACGATCAACGGCCTGGGCGAACGCGCCGGCAATGCGGCGCTCGAGGAGATCGTGATGGCCGTGCGCACCCGGCGTGACGTGTTCCAGTGCGACACGCGCATCGACACCACGCAGATCGTGCCGGCCTCCAAGCTCGTGTCCGGTGTGACCGGCTTCCCGGTTCAGCCCAACAAGGCCATCGTCGGCGCCAACGCGTTCTCCCACGAGTCCGGCATCCATCAGGACGGCGTGCTCAAGCATCGTGAAACCTACGAGATCATGCGGGCCGAGGACGTCGGCTGGGGCGCGAACAAGCTGGTGCTCGGCAAGCATTCCGGACGCAACGCGTTTCGCAGCCGTCTTCAGGAACTCGGTATCGTCGTCGAATCGGAAGATCATCTGAACCACGCGTTCGCGCATTTCAAGGAGCTGGCCGACAAGAAGCACGAGATCTTCGACGAAGACCTGCATGCGATGATGAGCGACGAGATCGTGACACCCGAAGAGGAACATTACCGGCTGATTTCGTCACGCTTCCATTCCGAGACGGGCGAGAGGCCGGAAGCGCAACTCACACTGCTGGCCGGCGGCAAGGAGACGCGCGTCAGCGCGCAAGGCTCGGGCCCGGTCGATGCCGCCTTCAAGGCGATCGAATCGGTCGCGACGAGCGGCACCGAACTGATGCTGTATTCGGTCAATGCGATCACCACCGGCACCGACGCCCAGGGCGAGGTGACGGTCCGTCTGGCCAAGGACGGCCGCATCGTCAACGGTCAGGGTGCGGACACCGACATCATCGTCGCCTCCGCAAAGGCCTACATCAATGCGCTGAACAAGCTCCACGGCAATCTGGAACGCCTGAACCCGCAAGTCTGACCGGCCTCGGAAGCGCCTGATCATGCGAAGACCCGGGCGGAGACCACTCACCCGGGTCTTTTTGTGGCTGCACTTGCGACCCGATCAGGCCTTTTGGCGCGACGGCGCGGTCATGCGCGAGAACAGCAACGCACAGACGAACAACGCAGTGGCCAGCACCGCTTCGATGAGGGCCAGCGCACCGGTCAGGCCGGGGTCGAATGCCCGGACGACGCCTTCGGTGAAATAGAGCAGGATCAGCATCGACAGCCACTGATAGGTGTAGCGACGACCGCGCAGCACGCCGAACAAGGCCGCCATCAGCGGCAGCGCCTTCAGGATCATCCAGGAACCACCCGGCCGCAGCGGCGCCAACCACCCTTCCCACACCACGCACAGCACGATCAGCGCGATCAGCAGCACGCTCGAGATATTCGCCAAGGTACGAGGCGTCATTTCGATCCCGCCAGTCGTAGTGCGGTCTCGGCGACCCGCTTGCCCAGCGCGACCGCAAGCCGACGCTCCTCGTCGGTGAGCCGCGGATTCCCGTCTACACCCGCCACATGGCTCGCACCATAGGGTGTGCCGCCGCTACGGGTCGAGTTCAGGTCGGGCTCGGTATATGGCAACCCGACGATCAGCGCACCGTGATGCAGCAAGGGCAGCATCATCGACAGCAGCGTGGATTCCTGGCCTCCATGCAGGCTCGAAGTCGACGTAAACACGCCGGCCGGCTTGCCGATGAGCGTGCCATTCACCCAGGCCCCCGCCAGGCCGTCCAGAAAATACTTCATCGGTGCCGCCATGTTGCCGAAGCGGGTCGGACTCCCGACGACCAGGCCGACGCACTCCTCCAGGTCCCGGACCTCGGCATAGGGCGGCCCGGCCGCGGGAATGTCGTCCTCCACCGCCTCGCACACGGTCGACACCCGCGGCACGGTGCGCACCCGCGCCGCCGCCCCGGGCACCTGATGCACGCCCCGCGCCACCTCTTCTGCCAGCGCGCGCACCGAGCCGCGATGGCTGTAGTACAGAATCAGGATTTCCTTCATGTGGAACCATGTCGTAAATGCCGGAATGGCATTATACGCGGCCCACCCTCTCGCCCGGGGCGCAGCCGCGCGAAGAGCTGTCGCGTGAGCCGCTGGACCGCGAGCCGGAGATGACCGTCGGCCTCGCGGCGACTCGGCCCGAGCGCATGCCGCTGTTGGCGAGCGTAGCGGCCGCGATCCCTGTTGTTTGAGCGCGAAGCGCGAGTTCAGGGATCGCAGCGAAGCGAGCCTTACAGCGGCAGCGCGAGTGGCCGTCGGAGCCGAGAGGCCGACGGTCATCTCCGGCTCGCTGCGCCGCACGGAGTTCATGCGATCGTCCGGCCCGCACATAGCATTTGCGCTTCCGATTCGGTGACCTCAGAATCCCGGGCATGCAAGCCAGCCCACCGAACAGACGCAGCCGCTTCGCCGCGTACATCGCCAATCCGGAGAACCGCTTTGTCGCGCTGCGCGACTTCGTGCTGCTGCTGGTCAAGCGCTTCATCGCGACGCGCTGCCCGGAAGTGGCCGGGAGCCTGACCATCACGACCCTGCTCGCGATCGTGCCCTTGCTGACCGTCTCGCTCGCGCTGTTCAGCAATTTTCCGGCCTTCTCGCAACTGGGCGGAGCCCTGACCGCGTTCATGCAGAACAACATCCTGCCCGAGGCTGCGGGGCAGATCGCCACCTATGCGTTCCAGTTCTCCGAACAGGCGACCAACCTGACCCTGATCGGCACTGCGATGCTGATCGTCACCGTACTGCTGCTCCTGCACACCATCGATGGCGTGTTCAACGACATCTGGGGGGTCAGGCATCCGCGTCCGTTGCTGACGCGCATCATGGTCTATTGGGTCGCGCTGACGCTCGGCCCGATCGCGGTGGCCGGGAGCATCTTCGCGACCGGCCAGCTGGTGGCGTCATCGGTCGAATGGATCGGCACGACCCTCGACACCCGCACATTGACCACCCGGACGGTGCCGCTCGGCCTGCTCGGCGCGTTGTTCAGCTTCCTCTACTACGCCGTGCCCAATCATCCGGTCAAGGCGTGGCATGCGCTGATAGGCGGCTTCGCGGCCGCGTACGTGTTGCTGTCGCTGCAGCGCCTGTTCGGATATTTCATCGCGCTCACGCCGACCTATACCCTCGTCTATGGCGCCTTCGCCGCCCTGCCGATCTTCCTGCTGTGGCTCTACACCTCATGGGTGATCGTGCTGCTCGGCGCGATCCTCGCAGCGACCTTCCCGGAGTTCTTCGAACGCAAGCGCATCGTTCGGGCCTTTCCGGGCGACCGTGCCTGGGCGGCCCTGAACATGCTGCTGCTGATGACCGAAAAGCTCGACAAAGGCGACACCGCCCAGTTCCACGAACTGTACGAACACGCCAGCACCAGCCAGGACCAGACCGAGGTGCTGCTCGGCGAAATGCAGGACGCCAGCTGGGTGACGCGTACCGAGAGCGAATCCTGGGTGCTGACCAGACACCCGTCGCAGCTGAAACTCAGCGATATCCTGCAACGCTTCGCGCTGTCGCCCAGGCACTGGCTGTCGGCCGCCGGCAACAATCCGGCATCCGCGATCGCGGCCGATCGCATCCGGGCGGGACTCGATGCATCGGACATGACTCTGGAGCAGTTGCTGTCCGCCGGGGCCGCCCCCCATGGGGAACGCACGCTGCCCGATCAGATCGGGTAAGGATCGATCTCGTACTGGAACAGCTCGACCTTCGCAGTCTGCATGTCCAGGCTCAATACCCTGCCCTGCGCCACATAGAGCCGCTCGCCTTCCCGAATCAGCACGAAACGCCTGGAATTGTAGGTGCCCGCCGGCGCCAGAATTGCCTGATCACGGCGTGCCGCATGCGGCGGCAACAGCAATGCCGGCGCCGGCACCCCCAGTTCGCTGGCGCGGAATGCAACCGAAACCGATATGCAGCCCTCTGCCACGACCTGCAGACCGAGTTCCACCTGGTCCGACCTGTCATTGCGCAACCAGCGGACGATGCAGATGGTCCACGGCTCTGCCGGACCGCGCCTGAGCGCAAGGGCCATCCCGGCGCTCAGAACCCCCTCCACACCGCCGACGCTGATGATCGCGTAGCCACCGGGACCTTCGTTATACACGCGCCACTCGGTGATACGCCCGGGTGCCCGCGCACTGCGGTGCATCCGCCAGATCTCGCGCAGGCCCTGGCAGACCTGCACGCTGTAGAGCCTCGACCGTCGCGGCCGGACCCGGGACGCCGGCGTGGTCCAGCCGTCGCGCATGCGTCGCAACATCGACACCACCTCGACCGGGGTCAGACCGAGCGGCAGACCCGACGAATCGGGATCGAGCAGGTCGCCATCACGTTCAAGACCGACGATTTCGGCCTCGCCAATCCGGCTCTCCAGCCAGTCGATCTGCTCGCCGGCCCGTCGCGCCAGGCCGAGGGCACGAAAAAAGAGCAGCGCATCGCCCAACGGAGGCGCCAGCCGGCTCTGGGCGACCGGTGGCCCCGCATGGGACAGGTCGATCCAGAACACGCCACTGACCGGCTGGATCGGACGTGCGGACAGTTCAGTGGCGGTCGCCACCCCATCGAGATAATCGAACAGCCAGCTCAGTTCGCGCGCGGTCAGCGTTTCCGGCTGCAGCACCGCCATCGCCGCCATGCGCTTGTACTGGACGACGACATCGGCCGCTGTGCCGGTCGCATCGACTTCGGGCAGCGCACCATCGCCGACCCGGAACAACAGATGATTCGCACTGCCCCACAAGCGCGCCGGCATGTCGATGCCCCCCATGGAGCCGACCAGCCAGGCCTCGCCGAGCAGGCGCATCGCGAGATCGATCCGCTCCGACGGCGTCCCGCCCTCCCCGGACGGATCGCCATCCGGCGTGATTCGACACATCTCCACCACATCGAGCAAGGCGACCACCAACTCGACGATGCCGTCATGCAGCTCCGCCGGCAGCGGAAGGGACATCGCCAGCAGACGCGGCTTGAAGCGGTCGGCAAGGTCCAGTGCCCGGCAGGCGATCATCGACAGCACGTCGTCCGGCAAGGTCGCGAGCGCGTCCGACGGATCGGTCAGCTCGACCAAATGCAGCCGCAGCGCGGCGAGGTCCGCATCACAGTCGTCGGGCGGTTCGCGCGACAGCCAGTCGAGCGTCCGGGCGATCTTGTTGGCGTCAGGCAAGGAAACGGACATCGAAGTGGCGACCGAGTCGATGGGTGTCCGGGCATTCTATTCAGTTGCAGCGTATTTCGGTACTTCATCATCACGACTCGATCCAACGACCGTCGCGCAGAAGCCGGCTTCATCGGCCTGACCCGCCCCCCCGGAACTCGACCGTTCAGCCTCACCCGAACGCTTCGGTTCGCGCTCGCTGCACCGCCACCACTCGCGCGTCATGAGCGCCTGGCTCCAACACCGTCGTTCAGCGTCCTTGCTCTGGGCAGCCGCATCCAATATACTTCTTTGCTTTTCGCATTCACTCATCAGGACACCCACATGGTCGTCATTCGCCTTGCCCGTGGTGGCGCCAAAAAGCGCCCCTTTTTCAACATCGTCGCCGCCGACAAGCGCAATCGTCGCGACGGCCGTTTCATCGAGCGTGTCGGGTTCTTCAACCCGGTTGCCTCCGGCGCGGAACAGTCGCTGGTGATCAACACCGAGCGCCTGGCCTACTGGACGCAGAACGGTGCGCAGATGTCGCCGACCGTCGCACGCCTGGTCAAGCAGGCCGCCGCTTCGACGCCCGATCTGGCCGTCTGAGCGATCGTCCGCCGCGTTGCGGCACCGGTCCGGGTTCGCCGTCATGATCGTGTTGGGGCGCATCGTCGGCCCATTCGGGGTCAAGGGCTGGATCAAGATCAATCCGTTCGGTGACGACCCGCTGAGCTGGGCCGACATGCCGCAGTGGTGGCTCGCCGACGATGCCGATGCACCCGACGATGCCTGGCAGCCGAACCGACTTCTCGAATGTCGGACGCATGGCAACGGGCTCATCGCACTGCTGGAGGCAGCGCCCGATCGCACCACCGCCGAGGCCCTGAAGGGAAGGTTCGTCGGCGCACCGCGAGACGCGATGCCGGCCACGGCCGACGGAGAGTACTACTGGGCCGACCTGATCGGGCTGAAGGTCGAGAACCAGGCCGGTGAATCGCTCGGCGAGGTGGCAGGACTGCTGTCGACCGGCGCGCACGACGTGCTTCGGGTCGTCGATGGCGAGACCGAGCGCCTGATTCCGTTCGTCGCAGCCTACGCACTCGACGTCGATATGGCCGCAGGACGCATTCGGGTGGACTGGCAGAAGGATTGGTGAGCGCGGTGGGCAACGCGCCGGTCGCGAGGCGCTTCGATGTCGTCACGCTGTTTCCGGAGATGTTCGTCGCGCTGACTGACAGCGGCATCACACGCAGGGCGCTGGAACGCGGGCTGTACGGCCTCGGTTTCCACAACCCGCGGGACTTCGTCGGCGATCCGCATCGTACGGTGGACGACAGGCCCTACGGTGGCGGTCCGGGCATGGTGATGATGGCCGAACCGCTGGAGGCGGCCATCGGACAGGCGAGAACGGCTCAGGCCGCGCTCACCGGGCAGGCGGGCCATGTGATCTATCTGTCGCCGCAGGGCAGACCGCTGGATCACGCGAAGGTGATGGAGCTGGGCGCGCGACCGGGCCTGATCCTGTTGTGCGGTCGCTACGAAGGGGTCGATCAGCGCCTGATCGGGCGCTGTGTGGATGAGGAACTGTCGCTCGGGGATTTCGTGCTGTCGGGCGGCGAATTGCCCGCGATGGTGCTCCTCGATGCAATCATCCGGCACTTGCCGGGCGCGCTGAACGATGCAGAATCGGCGGTCGAAGACTCTTTCGTCGAAGGGCTGCTCGATTGCCCGCACTACACACGTCCGGAGACGTACCGGGGTGAGCGGGTGCCGGGCGTGCTGCTGTCGGGCAATCACGCCCAGATCAGGCGCTGGCGCCTCAAGCAGGCCCTCGGTCTGACCTGGCGCAGGCGGCCGGAGCTGCTGGCGGCGCGGGGTTTGAGCAAGGAAGAACAGAAGCTGCTTGATGAATACAGGCAGGAACTGGAAAATGTCGGTCCGGCGCCGTCTGGGTGTCGAACCGACTCAAAATGAGCCCCGGGCAACATCGCCGGTCAGCTCGATATAAACCGCATGCACCAGATGCGTCTGCTCTGCATGCAAGGCCAAGTGCCATCGAAGTGGAGTGATGTGAAATGAACCTGATTCAGCAACTCGAACAGGAAGAAATGGCCCGCCTGACCGAAGGCCGGACCCTTCCCGCCTTCGGCCCCGGCGACACCGTGATCGTGCAGGTCAAGGTCAAGGAAGGCAACCGCGAGCGCCTCCAGGCCTATGAAGGCGTGGTGATCGCGAAGCGCAACCGTGGCCTGAACTCCGCGTTCATCGTGCGCAAGATTTCTTCCGGCGAAGGCGTGGAGCGGACGTTCCAGACCTATTCGCCGCTGATCGCCAGCATCGAGGTCAAGCGTCGTGGCGACGTGCGTCGTGCCAAGCTCTACTATCTGCGTCAGCGCTCCGGCAAGTCTGCGCGCATCAAGGAAAAGCTGAACTACAAGGCAGCACCCGCCAAGAGCGCGTAAATACGACGATCCACCCGGTTGCAATGCACACGGGCCCCGCAAGGGGCCCGTCTTTCGTTGTGGATCCGCATGATGATCGGGCAACAACGCCTTACCCGGTATCAGGTGCGCCTGCCCCGACGCTCAGCGTCGCTCCACCATGAACATCATCACCGCGGCCGCAACGAGGAACAACAGACTCGGCGTCAGCGCCGCCAGTGCCGGGGACCATGAATGGATGACGCCCAGGCTGGAGAACAGACCGTTGAGCAGGTGAAAGCCGACTCCCAGCATGACGCCCAGGAAAACCTTGACGCTCGCGGTGCCGACCCGGTCGTGACCGAGCGCGAACGGTACCGCCAGCGCAATCATCACCAGCACCGCGAACGGATAGACGATCTTCTTCCATAACGCGATCTCGAAGCGACCGGCATCCTGACGGTTGTCGCGCAGATGGTTGATATATGCATACAGCGTTCCCACCGCCATTCGCTCGGGCGCGACGATCAGCACGCTCAGGATTTCCGGCGACAGTTCGGATTGCCAGTCGATCCCGGGCAGCGCCACGACCTCGGTCGCATCGTCCAGAAACCGTGTCTGCACCACATCGGTCAGTCGCCAGGTACTGATCGACGGGTCGTACTCCCCGCGCCGGGCGTCGCTGATCGATGCCAGCAGGTGTTCGCGATCGAATGCGAAGATGCGAATGTTCTCCATCGTGCGATCCGGCCGCACCGTGCGCACGTTGATGAAGCTCGCCCCATCCCTGATCCACAGGCCAGAGCGCAGTTGCTGCGACACCGCCGAGCCGGTCGCGGTCAGACGCCACTGCTGGGCAGCGCGCTCGGCCGGCGGCGCGAGATACTCACCGAACACGAACGTGACCACGACGAACACCATGCCGATGCTGCCAAGCATGGACAACAGGTTTGCAGTCGACATGCCCGAGGACCGCATCACGGTGATCTCGGACTGACGTGCCAGCGACGTGAGCGCATAAAGCGTGCCGATCAACACCACGACCGGCATCAGTTCATACACCCTGCCCGGCATGATCATCGCGACATAGACCAGCGCATGACGAACCTCGTAACCGTCACGCCCGATCGAATCGAGTTCGTTGATGAAGTCGAAGAACGCGAACAGGCCGAGAAAGGCCACCAGCACCAACAGCGTGGCAAACACGATCTCGCGCGCGAGGTAGAACCCGAGCACGCGGGTCATCCGCGCACCCTCCAGAAAGGCAAAAGGACGAGACGCTTGTAGAACATCAGTGCCATCAGGCCGAGCACCACCAGGTGCGGCAGGATCACCGCCAGATCGAAGCGCAGGCGCCCCTGCGACACCCAGGCCTCGGTGACGCCGATCACGTTGCTATAGACCAGATACGCGAGCAGCGCGAAGACCAGATTGCCGCTGCGTCCGGCGCGCGGATTCACGAAGGACAGCGGAATCGCGATCAGCGCCAGCAGCAGCGCCGCGACCGGCAGGCTGATGCGCCCGGCAAGCTCGCCCATGTGCCGATTGCTTCTGTCCGTCAGCAGGACCGCCGTGGGCGTGGACTTGGCGCGAACCGTCAGCGAGGCCGCACGACGCTCCTCGATCAGGATCGAATAGCGCTTGAATTCGACCACCCGGTACTCGGGCGTACCGGGTACCCCGTCATAGCGACGACCGTCCTCGAGCACGGCGAACCGGTCACCCCGTTCATCGACCCTGAACGAGCCCTGGGCCGACGAAATGACACTGAGTTGTCCGCCCTCCTCCGAGCTGACGAAGACATTGCGCAGATTGCCCTCGTCGTCCGCGCCGGTCTCGGTGAAGAACACCCGCTGCTGACGGGCCGATTCGCGAAACACGCCCGGTGCGACCCGGGTGGTGTCGTCGCGCATGTCCAGTTCGGCCCTGAACGCCTCGCTCTTCATGTTCGCCCACGGCGTGATCACCAGGGTCATCGTCGCGATGACCAGCACCAGCGGTAGCGCGAACTGCAGCACCGGGCGAATGAACGCGGTCAACGGCAGTCCCGATGAAAACCACACCACCATCTCGGAATCACGGTAGCAGCGCGACAGCGACAACAGCACCGCGACGAACAGGGTCAGGGACAGCACCACCGGCAGATTGGCCAACGCGCCGAAACCGATCAGCGCGAAAACTGCATCTGCCGGAACGCGCCCGCCTGCGGCCTGTCCGAGCAAACGGATCAGCACCGTGCTGATCAGGATCGCGAACAAGGCAACGAACACGCCCGCGGCGGTCTGTCGAAACTCACGCCTGATGGCGCGGCTGAAAATCATCGCGCGGGAAGCATCCAGAGAAAGGGGTCATGAGGCGCGGATTTTGACGGGCTGCGCACGAAAGGGCCATAATCGGCCGCAATCCATAGCAGCACAATGTCAAGGAGTAGCAAGTGGAATTTACCATAAAGCACGGCAGCCCGGAAAAGCTGAAGACAGGCACACTGATCGTTTCGGCCTTCGCAAACGGGCCGTTGGACGCCGCCGCAATCACGCTGGACAAGGCCTCGGGTGGAAGACTGGCCGCGCTGCTCGGCCGCGGCGAACTCGACGAGCGCGCCGGCGCAACGATGACGGTCCCGGACCTGGCCGGTTGCGCCTGCGAGCGCGTGCTCGTCGTCAGCCTGGGCAAGCAGGATGAGTTCGGCGACAAGGCATGGTGCGACGCCCTGGCCGCGGTGGCCAAGGCCCTGTCGGCCGGGCCCACCGGCGACGCAGCAGTCTGCCTCGGCGACGTCGAGGTGCCCGGACGCACGCTCGAGTGGGCACTGCTGCAGGTCACGCGTGCGATCGGGGACGGTGCCTATCGCTTCGAAACGACCAAGGCGGTGAGCAGGAGCGAGCGCGCCCGCGGCGCCGGCAAGGTCACGCTGCTGACCCGACACAAGTTGTCCGACGCGATGCGCGAAGCGGTCGCGCGCGGCAGCGCCATCGCCGAGGGCATGGCGCTCGCGCGCGAGCTCGGCAATCTGCCCGGCAACGTGTGCACCCCGACCCATCTGGCCGAGACCGCAATCGAACTCGGCAAGCGCTTCAAGTTCAAGGTGGAGGTGCTCGACCGCAAGGACATGGAAAAGCTGGGCATGCATTCGCTGCTGTCGGTCGCGCGCGGCTCGCATCAGCCGCCCAAGTTCATCGTGATGCAGTACAAGGGCGGCAAGGCGCGCGACAAGCCGGTGGTGCTGGTCGGCAAGGGCGTCACCTTCGATACCGGCGGCATCTCGCTCAAGCCTGCGGCCGAGCTGGACGAGATGAAGTACGACATGTGCGGTGCGGCAAGCGTGCTTGGCACGTTTCAGGCGCTCGCGACCATGCAGCTTCCGCTCAACGTGGTCGGCATCATTCCGGCCACCGAGAACATGCCCGGCGGCGGGGCGACCAAGCCGGGCGACGTGGTGAAGTCGATGAGCGGCCAGACCATCGAGATCCTGAACACCGACGCCGAGGGGCGCCTGCTCCTGTGCGACGCACTGACCTACGCCGAACGCTTCAAGCCCGCCTGCGTCGTCGATATCGCGACGCTCACCGGCGCCTGCGTGATTGCGCTCGGCAAGATCCCGAGCGGCCTGCTCGCCAACGACGACGCGCTCGCGCGCGAGCTGGTCGACTGCGGCACGACCTCGGGCGACCGCGTGTGGCAGTTGCCGCTGTGGGAGGACTATCAGGAACTGCTCAAGAGCAACTTCGCCGACATTGCGAACATCGGGGGACGCCACGGCGGCACCATCACCGCCGCCTGCTTCCTGTCGCGCTTCGCCAAGGCCTACAAGTGGGCGCATCTGGACATCGCCGGCACCGCCTGGGTGTCCGGCGAAGCGAAGGGTTCGACCGGTCGCCCGGTCCCACTGCTGAGCGAGTTCCTGGTGGGTCGCAGCAACGCGGGAGGCTGACTGGCGTGCCCCGGGTCCAGTTCTACCACAATGCCGAGGATCCGCTCGCGCTGGCCTGCGAACTGACCGCGCGCGCCTGCGCCGGCGGCCGCAAGGTCGCGTTACGGACCCCGGACCCGGCCACCGCCCGGCGACTCGACCAGCTGTTGTGGAGTTTCGATCCACTGGCCTTCGTGCCGCATGTCGACACCGGTTCGGCGCTCGCGGCCCGGACACCGGTGCTGATCGGATGCGCGGGCGATGCGCCCGAATGGGCCCATCACGACCTGCTTTTCAACCTGGCACCGGATGTGCCAGTTGAACTGGACGCCTTCCGGAGCGTCGTCGAGATCGTCGGCCAGGACGAGGCGGACAGGACGCCGGCGCGGGCGCGCTGGATGCGCTACAAACAACTGGGGCTGGACATCAAGGCCTTCGACGCCGTGAGCCGGGAGCGCTTATGAAACCGGGGACTGATCGTTCGCGCAATCCGGGCCCGGATGCCGGTCCGGACGCCGATCTCGAAGAAGCGGATGCGCTGCTGCTGAAGGCCGATGCGCTGTTGCGCAAGCACAAGCGCGCGGACTCTCCGGCCAGGGAAGACGACTACGACGATCTTCCGATCCTGACCGAGATCATCGACCATTTCGAACTGCCGTCCGCGCCGCTGCCGGGCGATGATGCCTCAACCGCACGCGCCCCCGGGTCCGCGCGGGACGCGCCGGTGGTGCTGGCCGAATACCTGGTAGAACTCGACACCGTGCTCGCGCGCGAACTCGAGACCTGGTTCGCGAACGAACTCCCCCAGCTGATCACGCGGGAACTCGACCAACTGACCGACAGGCTGCGTACCGAATCGCTGGCCCACATGCGCGCAACCCTGGTACCGGCCCTGTCCGCCCTGATCGCGGAACGTCTCGACCCGGCACGCAAACAGGACTGAGACACCCGTCCTGGTCCGATCACCACCGGCAGACCCGGCCTCAGGCGCCGCCGAAGCGCCGATCGTAGCGCGCGCGCAGGACTTGCCAGTCGTCCTCGTCGAACACCTTCTGCCTGCGCTTGAACTGCTCCAGATCGTGGCGGCTCGCCCCCGCGCGGGTCAGCCTGCTGCGCATCTTTTCCAGGTCGATCAGCGCGACCAGGGGGCTGTCCCCATCCCATCTGATCATCACGTGCTTGTCATAGAGACTGCTGTGCTGCAATCGTGCGCGATGCAGAATGGCGAGCGTGTCCGCGACGGCCTCGGCCAGACGACGTCGCTTCCCGGCATCGAGATCATGCTGCGAAGCCAGATCCCGATAGTGCTTGAGTTCCCGTGTCACCAGCACGGCTTCCAGGCCCTCCGGGGTTTTTCTTACGCCATGGAAGACCGGCACCGGTCTTCCCAGACCGAGTTCGCCGAGGCGCTGGAGATAATGCCACTCCCGACTCGCGGTCGGCCATCCGAACGGGTGGGCCCAGGTACGGCACAGATGGTTTCGCTGCCGCTTGACATAGAACGTATCGCCATCCACCAGCGCCCGCATCATGCCGCTCCAGCCATCGCGCCGCTCGTTCGGCGCCTCCACCCAGTCGCCGGACACGTTCCACCAGTACGCAAAATCCGCTACGTTCATACCCGATTCCAACAAGGCCGCAAGCGGTGATGCTAACCCGAAAGTGCTGCGAACGTGCCGCGGCCGCCCGGTCCTATCCGTTATAATTGCGCCTTTGCCGCCACCACGACACGCACACCATGGAACTTGCCAAGAGCTTCGAACCCGCCGACATCGAATCGCGCTGGTATCCCGAATGGGAATCCCGCGGCTGTTTCGACGCCGGCCTCGACAAGTCCAAGCCCAAGGACGAGGCCTTCTGCATCCTGCTGCCGCCGCCTAACGTTACCGGCACGCTGCACATGGGGCATGGCTTCAACCAGACCATCATGGATGCGCTGACGCGCTACCACCGCATGCGCGGGTTCAACACGCTGTGGCAGCCCGGCACCGACCACGCAGGCATCGCGACTCAGATCGTGGTCGAACGCCAGCTCGACGCGAAGGGCATCAGCCGCCATCAGCTCGGACGCGACAAGTTCCTCGAGAAGGTGTGGGAATGGAAGGCCTACTCGGGCGGCACCATCACCGGCCAGATGCGCCGTATGGGCACCTCGCCCGACTGGAAGCGCGAGCGCTTCACGATGGACGAGGGCCTGTCCAAGATCGTCACCGAGACCTTCGTCCGCCTGTACAACGAAGGCCTGATCTACCGCGGCAAGCGCCTGGTCAACTGGGACCCCAAGCTCGGCACCGCGGTGTCCGACCTGGAAGTGATCTCGGAAGAGGAAGACGGCTTCCTGTGGCACATGCTCTATCCGTTTAGCGACGGTCCGATCGATGGACTCCCGGGCCTGACCGTCGCGACCACCCGCCCCGAGACCATGCTCGGTGACGTCGCGGTGATGGTGCACCCCGAGGACGAACGTTTCGCCCACCTGATCGGCAAGACCGTGCGCCTGCCGCTGTGCGACCGCGAAATCCCGATCATCGCGGACGAATATGTCGACCGCGAGTTCGGCACCGGCTGCGTCAAGGTCACGCCGGCGCACGACTTCAACGACTATGCGGTCGGCCTGCGCCATGACCTTCCAATGATCAGCATGCTGCGCCTGGACGCACACGTCAGCGACGACGCACCCGAGAAGTACCGCGGCCTGGACCGCTTCGAGGCCCGCGAAATCATCGTGCAGGACCTCGAAGCGCTCGGACTGCTCGCCGGCATCAAGCCGCACAAGCTGATGGTGCCGCGCGGGGACCGAACCGGGACCGTCATCGAGCCGATGCTGACCGACCAGTGGTTCGTCGCGATGAGCAAGCCCGGCGCCGATGGCCGGAGCATCACCGAGAAGGCGCTCGAATGCGTGTCCTCGGGCGAGATCCGCTTCTACCCCGAGAACTGGGTGAACACCTACAACCAGTGGTTGAACAACATCCAGGACTGGTGCATCTCGCGCCAGCTGTGGTGGGGCCACCAGATTCCCGCGTGGTACGCCGACGACGAGGGTGACACGCGGGTCTGGGTCGCCCATGACGAGGCCGAGGCCACCGCGCTCGCCGCACGCGACGGTTACAGCGGCCGTCTGCGCCGTGACGACGACGTGCTCGACACCTGGTACTCGTCGGCACTGTGGCCGTTCTCGACGCTAGACTGGACCCCGGAATGGCCGCACAAGTCGAACGACGCGCTGGACCTCTACCTGCCGTCGTCGGTGCTGGTCACCGGCTTCGACATCATCTTCTTCTGGGTCGCCCGCATGGTCATGATGACCAAGCACATCACCGGCCAGATCCCGTTCAGACATGTCTACGTGCATGGCCTGATCCGCGATGCGGAAGGCCAGAAGATGTCCAAGTCCAAGGGCAACGTGCTTGACCCGATCGACCTGATCGACGGCATCTCGGTGGACGAACTGGTCAAGAAGCGCACCTTCGGCCTGATGAACCCCAAGGACGCGCACAAGATCGAGAAGAAGACCCGCAAGGAGTTTCCGCAGGGCATTCCGGCCTTCGGCACCGACGCGCTGCGTTTCACGTTCTCGTCGCTGGCCACCCCCGGGCGCGACATCAAGTTCGATCTGTCACGCTGCGAGGGCTATCGCAACTTCTGCAACAAGCTGTGGAACGCGACCCGCTTCGTGCTGATGAACACCGAGGGCCAGGACTGCGGGCTCGGCGACCACGGTGCGGACCAGTGCGTACCGGGAGGCTATCTCGACTTCTCGTTCGCCGACCGCTGGATCGTGTCGCGCCTGCAGCGCACCGAAGCCGACGTCGCCCGGCATTTCGACGACTACCGTTTCGATCTCGTATCCAAGGCGATATACGAGTTCGTGTGGGACGAATACTGCGACTGGTATCTCGAACTGGCCAAGACCCAGTTGCAGCAGGCTGACGCGGCGGTCCAGCGGGCGACCCGGCGAACCCTGCTGCGCGTGCTCGAGGCCGTGCTGCGCCTCGCGCATCCGCTGATCCCGTTCATCACCGAGGAACTATGGCAGACCGTCGCGCCGCTGGCGGGGCGTCGCGCGACCGACAGCATCATGCGCGCACCCTACCCGGTCGCCGAACCCGGGCGCATCGACGAGGCGAGCGAGGTCCGCATCGCCGAGCTCAAGGCCATGATCCACACCTGCCGCAACCTGCGCAGCGAGATGAACATCTCGCCAGCCCAGCGGATGCCGCTGGTCATCGCCGGCGATGCCGACAGGCTTGGCGCCTTCGTGCCCTACCTGTGCGGACTGGCCCGACTGTCCGAGGTCGAGATCGTCAAAGCCATCGGCGAAGACGAGCTGGCCCCGGTCGCGATGGTCGGCGATGCGAAGCTGATGCTGCGGGTCGAGATCGACATCGCCGCCGAGCGCGAACGCCTGGCCAAGGAGATCGCGCGGGTCGAAGGCGAGATCGTCAAGGCCCAGGCCAAGCTCGCCAACGCCAGCTTCGTCGAACGTGCCCCGGCCGCAGTCGTGCAGCAGGAGCAGGACCGCCTCGCCGGCTTCACCTCGACGCTGCAACAGCTCAGGCCCCAGCTCGAGCGGCTGGCCGCACGCTGAGGGCATCGCCCGCGGGGTGCCGCCCTGCCGGGAAAGCCGCGCAAAGAGCTCGGGCCACCCCGCAGGGTGGCCCGTATGCTTTTTGCGGCGACCGAAAAACGTTACTTGCGCTTCAGGTAGAACTCGAATGACTTGTCCGCGGCTTCGCCCTGAGACAGCAGTTCGTTGCCGGTCTGCTTCGCGAACGCCTGAAAATCCTTCACCGAGCCGGGATCGGTCGCCAGCACCCTAAGCGTCTGTCCCGTCTGCATGTCGGCAAGCGCCTTCTTCGCGCGCAGGATCGGGAGAGGGCAATTCAGCCCGCGGGCATCGACTTCTTTTTCAAAGTTCATGTATCGCTATCCAAGGGTGAGTTGAGCGTCGCATTCTAAGCGCAGATCGTCATTTGCCAAAGCCGTTCAACGCTGCTCGCGCCGGCGTTCGGCCTCCTCGGCCTTGAGCGCCCTCATGCGCGCATCGATCGCCGACAGCTCATAGAAATCCCCGTCGCCGGCCTGCCGTGCGAGTTCCAGCTGCTCGATCGCCGCGGGCAGCGTGCCGCGAAGCACATAGACCTCGGCCTGCGCCCTGTGATAGGCCGACATCCGCCCGAGCGCCTGCTCCGCCCGGGAAGACAGCGCCCAGTAGTGCGGATCCCTGGCCGCGCGCACCGCATGGTCGCGCGCCAGCGTCGCGGCTTCGGGCACGCGGCCGCTCTGAATCATCGCCTCGATCAGAAGGTAGCGCAGCGATGCATGCTCCGGATCGCGCTTGACCGACACTTCGAGCATCTTCGCCGCGCCGGCGGCTTCCCCCGCGGCCAGCATCGTTTCGGCCGCGAGCCCGTCGATGAAGGCAGACGGGCGCGCGTCCTGGCGCAAGGATTCGACTGCCTTCAGCGCCTCCGGCACCTTGCCCGCGCGCAGCAGCGCGCGCGCATGACCGTAACGCACGAACTGATCCTGCTCGCCCGCGGCGATCCGGGTCTCGTAATCGCGCAGCACATCCACCGGCGTCCCCGCCGTGACCCGCAGCTTGGTGCGGACGAAATTGAAGTCGGACGAGTCGGGCACCTGGCGATAACGCATCTGCGCGACCCGGTTGCCCATGTCGGAAATCCGCTCCTGGGTCAGCGGGTGCGTGCGCAGATAGCTCGGGGCATTGTTCTCGTAGATGCGGGTCGAACGCTGCAGTCGCTCGAAAAAGCTCGGCATGCCGCGCACATCCATGCCGGCACCGTCCAGGATCTGCAGCCCGATCCGGTCCGCCTCGCGCTCGAGCATGCGCGTGTAGCCGATCTGCGACTGGATCGCGCCCGCCTGACCGGTCGCCAGGGCAGCCTGACTGAACTGCGAATCGGACCGGGCCGCAAGAATGGCGACCAACAGCGAGGCCAGCACGATCATCGTCGACTGACCCTGGCGCCCAAAGAGCTGCGCGATGTGGCGCTGCGTGACATGCGCCATCTCATGTCCAAGCACCGACGCCAGTTCGGATTCGCTTTCCGCATTCAGAATCAGTCCGGAGTGCAGGCCGATATAGCCGCCCGGCAACGCGAACGCATTCAGCGTCGAATCCCGGATCACGAAGAATTCGAAATCGTCCTCGGAGTGATCACTCGCCGCGGCCAGCCTGCGCCCCAGCCGATTGATATAACCCTCGATCTCCCGGTCGTCCAGATAGTCCGGATCCCGCCAGCGGATCTGCTGCATGATCTGCTCACCGATCTGCCGTTCCGCGAGCGGGGACAGATCGGACGTCGCGACATCGCCCAGGTCGGGCAGATCGATCGCGGCACTGGTCGAGGCCAGCGCGGCACACAGCAGCAGCACGAAAAGTCGCTTGATCATGGAGTGCTATGATAGCGCGACGACCGATTCCGTTCCCTCTACATTGTTTCGGCCCGTGGCCGGACCAGCCCCCCGATCATGACCCAGACGCTGACCCCGATGCTGACCCATTTCGACACACAAGGACAGGCCCACATGGTGGATGTGGGCGCCAAGGACGAGACCCGCCGCGTCGCGGTCGCCCAGGGCAGCATCAGCATGCTGCCGGCCACCTTCGAAATGGTGGCCGCGGGCACCGCGAAGAAAGGCGACGTGCTCGGCATCGCGCGCATCGCCGGCATCCAGGCCGCCAAGCGCACCAGCGACCTGATCCCGCTGTGCCATCCGATCGCACTGACCCGCGTCGCGGTCGACTTCGACCTCGACCCCGCCGCCAGCACGGTGCATTGCACCGTCACCGCCGAAACGCTCGGGCGCACCGGTGTCGAGATGGAAGCCCTCACCGCCACCAGCACCGCGCTGCTGACCATCTACGACATGTGCAAGGCCGTCGATCGCGGCATGACCCTTCACGACATCCGCCTGCGCGAAAAGCTGGGCGGCAAGAGCGGGCACTGGACGGCCGCCTAGAAATTCATCCGCCAGGGGAGTTCGCCCTGGATGAACAGCCGGGCCTCGTCCGACGCCGGTCGCGAGAAGAAGCGCTGAACCGGGGCGTGCTCGCGCACCTTGCCTGCGCTCATGAAGATCACGTCATCCCCGAGCCGCGTCGCCTGACCGAGGTTGTGGGTCGCCATCAGGATACGGGTCCCGTCGGTGCGGATCTCCCTGATGATACGCTCCACTTCGACCGTCGCCGACGGGTCGAGGCTGGCCGTGGGTTCGTCCAGCAACAGCAGGCGCGGGCGGGTGAGCCACGCGCGCGCGAGCGCCAGGCGCTGCCGCTCCCCGCCCGAGAGCTGACGCGCACTGTCCGCAGCGCGATGGGCCAGCCCGACCCGCTCCAGCACCGCACGCGCAAGACGCTGGCGCTCCGCACCGGGCACGCGTTGCGGTTTCAGCGCCAGCGCGACGTTGTCCAGCACCGAACTGCGCAGCAGCATCGGATGCTGGAAGACCATCATGACCCCGTCTTCCGGCCGCGCACCGTCGCCCCAGTCGATCGACCCCGCGGTCGGCTCGATCAGGCCACACAGCATGCGCAGCAGCACGCTCTTGCCAGCGCCGTTCGGACCGAGTACCAGCGTGATGCCGTCGTCGCCGAGTTCGAGATCCACGCCGTCGAGCACGGCACGCCCGTTCGGTTGAAAGCGCAGATCGTGGATGCGGATGGGGAACATGTCGCGATCGCTCATCCGTATCGGCGCATCGCCCAGGCCCGCATACCGAACGCGACCGCATTGAGGATCAGGATCACGACGATCAGCACGACACCGAGCGCGATCGCCAGCGGCAGATCGCCCTTGCTGGTTTCGAGCGCGATCGCCGTGGTCATGACCCGGGTCGCCCGGTCGATGTTGCCGCCGACGATCATCACCGCGCCGACCTCGCTCATCGCGCGTCCGAGGCCGGCAAGCACCGCGACGCTCAGCGAATGCCGACAGTCGTGCAGCAAGGTGGTCACGCTCTGCCACCAGCTGAAGCGCATCACCTGCAGCTCCTCCGCGTAGCGCTGCCACGCGTCCTCGACCACCTGCCGCGCGATCGCGGCCATCAGCGGAACCACCAGCACCGTCTGCGCGATCACCATCGCGCTCGGCGTGTACAGCAGACCGAAACCGCCGAACGGACCTGAACGGGACAGCAGCAGATAGACGGTCACGCCGACGACCACCGACGGCAGGCCCATCAGCCCGTTCATGACGACGATCATCCCGTTCTTGCCCGGAAAACGTCCGATCGCAAGGCAGGCGCCGATCGGCAGACCGATCAGCGTGCCCAGCACCACCGCCGTGCCGCTGACCTTCAGGGACAGAGCCACGATCTCGGCGACGCGGTCGTCGAACGAGAACAGCAGCATGAAGGCTTCGGCGAATGTCGACGAGAAGGTGGGCATCGGCGGCAGGATAGCCGAATCGGTTTCGGCCGGACATATGAAGCGGCGTGCCTATGCTCGAAACCGAAAATCAGCCCCCGCCGCGCTGCATCGCCCGATCGAGCCGCAGCAGCAATGCGCGCCGCATCGCTTCGTCGCCCCCGGCGAAATCGTACTGCACCTGCAGCAGGGGCAAGGCGAGCAGACCCAGCCGCCGCTCGCCCTTCGGTTCGACCCGGATCGTCAGCGCGAGCGCAGCCTCGCCGAGCCGGAACACGCCACCCTCCCCGCTCGTGACCCCGGCCGGCCAGGCCTTGCGGAGGTCGCGCTCGAACTCGGCCGGCGATGCCGCGACCTCGCGTTCGAAATGCTCCGGAACCGGTCCGTTGATGAAGGCGGTCACGCTCAGCCGCCCGCGATCGGCGGCCAGATCGCCAGTTCGTCGCCGTCTCTCAGCGCGTGCGCGGCGCGTTTCGCCGGCGGAATGTAGACGCCATTGACCAGCACCAGATGGGCGCTCATCTCCGGTATGCGATAGTCCCGTATGACGTCATTGACCGTGGTACCGGTCTCGACGTCGAGCCGGACGACATTGCCCTTGCGCTCGGCGGGAAGATAATCGGTGAGCGACGCAAAAAGTTTGAACGCGATCTTCATGTAGGGATTCGGGCCAAGGACTGAAACGAACGGATGACGACTGACAGACCGGAACCGACCGGAAACGGTTCCGGTCCCGGATACGACTCAGCGCGCAAGCGCCATCGGTTGCTGACTGCGGGCGACATAGGCATCGACGAACTGCAGCGGCGCCTTCAACAGGCGATCACGCCACGGCCCGAGCTTCACCCGCCCCTGGATCAAGCCGCGCAGCGCGCCGACATGCGCGGTCAGACCGATCGACGTCGCGCCGATCAGCACGTCGTCCTTGAACTGCAGGCTCAGATAACGATAGCCGGCTTCATCCACATGCTCCACGCCGGCGCCGCCCTGCTCCGGCTTCTCGCCCCACCACTGGCCGAACGACGACGAGATCAGGCCCACCGTGTCGAGCACGTTGATCGCCAGCACGCCATTCAGGCGCGCTTCGCGCCCGGCCATGTTCAGCGCCGCGATGCGCGCCTGGTCGGCCGCGTTGGGCTGGATCGCCGACACCAGATGCGCCCCGGTGAACAGGTCGGGGGCTTCGGCGACATCACCGGCCGCATAGATGCCCGCCACCGTCGACTGCATGCGATCGTCGACCAGCACGCCCTTGGCCACCTGAACCGCCGTCCCTTCCAGAAAACCGACGTTGGGCGCCACGCCGGCCGCCACGATGACCAGGTCGCAATCGAGCGTGTCGCCGCTGGAGAGCTTCACCTTCAACGGTGCATCTCCGCCCGTCACCGGGTCGATGCGTTCCACCCCGGCCGAGGTCACGACCCGAATACCCTTGCTCTCGACCCACTGCTTGATCATGCCGCCGGCCTTGGGCGTCATCATCCTCGGCACCATGCGGTCACCCATCTCGACCACGGTCAGCTCGACGCCCCGCGCGGTCAGCGACTCCATGATGATGCAGCCGATGAACCCCGCACCCAGCTGCAGCACCCGTGCACCCGGCCTGGCCAGTCGCGCGATCGCGCGCGCATCCTCCAGCGTCCAGCAGGTCTGCACCTGCGCCAGGTCGATCCCCGGAATCGGCGGACGCACCGGATGGGAGCCGGTCGCGATCAACATCCGGTCGTAATCCTCGAAATGTCCGTCGGCGAACAGTATCTTGTTGTTCGCCACATCCACCGACACGGCCCGTCCGCGCAGTTCGCGCACCCCCAGCTGCTCGAAATACCCGGGCGTCTTGCGCAGATAGGTGCCCGACTCGTCGATGTTCTCTTCGAGCAGATACGGGATCGCCATGCGCGAATAGGGCGGCGCGTCCTCGCTGCCCACCATCACGATCTCGTCGTTGGGCGCGGCCTTGCGCAGGGTCTCGACCGCCACCACACCGGCCGGACCATTGCCCAGAATCACATGTTTCATTGCGTTTTCCTCAATTATCAAGCCGGCAATCCATGACACGAGGTCGATCGGAGCGTCTCACGGCACCTCTTCCTCCCCCTTCAAGGGGGAGGCCGTTCAACCCATCCCCCTCCTGACCTCCCCCTTGAAGGGGGAGGAAGAGGTGCCGGAGCTGACCACATGTGTCTGGCTGCCG
This sequence comes from Denitraticella aggregata, assembly GCF_048158365.1. Lineage (NCBI taxonomy): Bacteria > Pseudomonadati > Pseudomonadota > Betaproteobacteria > Rhodocyclales > Zoogloeaceae > Denitraticella > Denitraticella aggregata. The sequence goes on from NZ_JBLLNL010000011.1 coordinate 98,390, forward strand.
GGTTCCCTGATCGCAGGGTTGACAGGCGAACGCGCCCCGGCCGCAGGAGCCGGCCGGGGCGCACCGGTTCAGACGATCAGAGCCCGAGCCTTGCCACGGTTTCCGGGGTCGGCTGCCCTTCCGGCGTCCAGCCGCGGACCTTGTAGTACTCGGGCAACATCTTGTCCAGCCCATTGACCAGGCCCTTGGCCGGACCGGTCTTGGCCGGCTCGTTGGTCAGGCGCGGCGGCAGGTTGTCGTCCTTGTGGGTGAAGCCCGCCGCGTTGTTGAACTGACGCTCCATGTTCCAGATGCGCTCGCCCACCTCGTTGAGCTTTTCCATGCTCCAGTCGCCCTCGCAGGCCGCCTCGATCTGCGGCTGCACGTCGGCCAGCGTCCACGCAAAGGACGTGAACACGCAGATGCCAGCCGAGTCGAACACCGCGGTCGCGTCCTGGAAGGCCTTGACCAGCTCGGGCTTGCCGTCGGTCACCAGCGGATCGGTCTTGACCGGGATGCCCAGCACCTCGGACGCCACCGTATAGCCGCGCAGGTGGCAGGCGCCGCGGTTGGAGGTCGCATAGGCCAGGCCCATGCCCTGGATGCCGCGCGAATCGTAGGCCGGGAACTCCTGGCTCTTCACGGTCATCGACAGCTCGGGGTGGCCGTACTTGGTGCACAGCCGCTTCGAACCCAAGCCGAGCTCCTTGCCGAAGCCTTCGCCCAGCGCGGTCATCTCGACCATCCTGGCCAGCGCCTCGGCCGAGCCGAACGGCGACTCGATGCCGATCTGCTCCGCGGTCAGAATGCCCATCTCGTAAAGCTCCATCGCCGCACCGACGGTCGCACCGAAGGAGATCGGGTCCATGCCCTGCTCGTTGCAGATCAGGTTGGCATATTGCAGCGCTTCGAGGTCGCCGACCCCGTTGGCCGCGCCGAGCGCCCATGCGGCCTCGTACTCCAGCCCACCGGACGCACCCCAGTACTTCGGGTTGTTCTTGACGGTGAAATGGCCCTTGTCGATTTCCGAGATCCGGCCGCACGCGATGGTGCAGCCGAAGCACGCAGCGTTGGTGACCAGCTGCGGCTTGCCGTCGGACTCGCGCTTCTCGTGCATCGCCTCGGCCGAGATCTTGGACGCATCCTCGAACTGCACGTCACGGTGATTGCGGGTCGGCAGTGCGCCGATCTCGTTGATCACGTTCATCAGCACCTGGGTGCCATAGGTGGGCAGACCCTGGCCGGTCACCGCATTGTCGTGCAACACCTTCTTGGCTTCGCTGGTCGCCTTCATGAACGCCGGAAAGTCCTTGACGTTGCCGACCCCGAGGGTGCCGCGGATCGCGACCGCCTTCAGGTTCTTGGACCCCATCACCGTGCCCACGCCGGAACGGCCCGCCGCACGATGCAGATCGTTCACCACGCATGCGTACAGCACGCCGTTTTCGCCGGCGCGCCCGATCGACGAGATCCGGATCTGCGGATCCTGATGCTGCGCCTTGATCGTCTCCTCGGTTTCCCAGCAGCTCTTGCCCCACAGGTGCGACGCGTCGCGCAGCTCGGCCTTCTCGTTTTCGACGAACAGGTAAACCGGCTTCGGCGACCGTCCCTCGAAGATGATCATGTCCCAGCCGGCGAACTTCATCTCGGCACCGAAGAAACCGCCCGAGTTCGAACACGCGATCGCGCCGGTCAGCGGACCCTTGGTGACGATCGTATAGCGGCCGCCGGTGGAGGCCATGGTGCCGGTCAGCGGACCGGTCGACATGATCATCTTGTTGTCCGGCGACAGCGGATCGACCTTGGGGTCGATCTCGGAGATCAGGTACTTGCTCGCCAGCCCGCGCGAACCGAGGTACTCGTGCGCCCACGCCATGTTGAGCGGCTCTTCCTTGCAGCTGCCTTCGGTGAGATTGACCCGAAGAATCTTTCTAGTCCATGCCATGTCCGATTCTCCTCAAGCTGCGCTGGCAGGCGTGTTGGCCTTGGCGGCCCAGGCCTGCATGCGGTCGTATCCGGTCCAGTTCGCGTCGATGTACGTGATCGCGGCGGTCGGACAGGCCTTCGCACAGGCGGGATCGCCGCCGCACAGATCGCACTTCTGGACCTTGCCGGTCGCCTGGTTGTAATTGACCGTGCCGAACGGGCACGCGATCGTGCACACCTTGCAGCCGACACAGGTGTCGTCGAAGACGAGCTTGGCGCCGGTGCTCCGGTCGATCCGGATCGCATCCACCGGACACGCATTCAGGCACCACGCCTCCGAACACTGGGTACAGGTGTAGGGGACCTTGCGCCCTTCATGTTCGAAGTTGAAGACCTTGATCAGCGAATTGGCGGGGTTCATGACTCCGGTGTGCTCGTACGAACAGGCCATCTCGCATTGCAGACAGCCGGTGCACTTGGCGGGGTCAATGTGAAGTGATTTCCACATCGATGTGCTCCTCCGTTTGTTGTTCGGATAAAAACGTCTCAGCCGACCCCTGAGCAATTGTCATGCCCAACATATGAGCCCGCTTTCATAGGGTCTGGTGATACGATTCTACTCAGTTTTCCGTCAGGCTTGTTGCGGCCTGGCCCCGGCCGCCCCGAATGGCTCAGCAAACCCGTGCACCTGTTTCAAAACGTAGCACCTGCCACGGATCGGCGCAAACTGCTCCAGGCTGCAGCATCGCAGCGATGGATCATGATTTTCGCGAGTGCCGTATCGCGCGCGCAGCGATGCGGGCATCGCGCTGCGGCCGGCACAATCATCCGGTGTCGCCCGATGGCGACGGCCTGCGACCTCAACCCACCAAGACGCTGCAAAGGAACGAAGCTCATGAGCGCCTCTAGCCGCCATGCCTGCACCCCTGCCTCGCGTGACACACGCCATCCCATCGCCCGCCCGCATCCGAGCAATCGCATGGCCGGTGTCGCGCTGCCGGCGAACGCATTGTTCGTCATGGCGCTGTGCCACGGCGGCGGCGCGTTCGCACAGCAGGCGACCGAAGGGCGCACCGGCGACACCCCGCTCAACCCGGTGGTGGTGACCGGCACGCCGGTCGAAGCGGACAGTTTCGACCTGCCGATTTCGATCGATTCGATCGACATGCGCGAGGTGCAGCGCGGCAATCTCGGCGTGAATGCGTCGGAGGCGCTGTCGGGCGTACCCGGCCTGGTGATCCAGAACCGGCAGAACTTCGCGCAGGACCTGCAGATCTCCATCCGTGGCTTCGGTGCGCGCTCGGCCTTCGGCGTGCGCGGCGTGAAACTCATCACCGACGGCATCCCGGCATCCAACCCGGACGGACAGGGCCAGGCGGCGACCTTCAATCTCGACACCGCCGCGCGCATCGAAGTCATGCGCGGCCCCTTCTCCACCGTCTATGGCAATCACGCCGGCGGCGTCATCCAGTTGTTCTCGCGCGACGGCGAGGGCCCGCCGCGCGCGAGCGCCCGCGCATTCGGCGGCGCATGGGGCACCACCAAGTTCGGCCTCGGCTTCGAGGGCGAAAGCAACGGTGTCGGCTATGTGCTCGACGCCTCGCGCTTCGACACCGACGGCTACCGCGACCACAGCGAGGCCCGTCGGGACCAGGGTTTCGCGAAGTTCACGCTCGCGCCGGACGGCGACAGCCGGCTCACCCTCGTCGCGAGCAGCCTGGACCAGCCGGACACGCAGGACCCGCTCGGCGTCACCTGGGACACGTACCGGCGTGATCCCCGCGCGGTCGAACCGGTCGCCATCCTGTTCAACACCCGTAAGCGCATCGCCCATCTGCAGGGCGGCGCGATCTACGAGCGCGACATCGGACCGGACACCCTGTTCCTCAGCGCCTATGCCGGCAAGCGCAGCGTGGTGCAGTACCAGGCGATCCCGACCGCTCCCCAGGCTTCACCCCGGCACGCGGGCGGCGTCATCGACTTCGACCGCAACTTCTCGGGCGTCGCCGCCCGCTGGACCGTACGCCGCGACCTCGCCGGCGGGGATCTGACCGTCACCGCCGGCATCGATCATGACCGCTCGCGCGACGACCGCCAGGGCTACCAGAACTTCATCGGCCCGCCGGGCAATGCCAACGAAGTGGGCGTGCGCGGCCAGTTGCGCCGCGACGAGATCGACACCGTCACCAGCACCGACCCCTACATCCAGGCGGTGTGGGCCCGGGGACGGTGGCAGTGGTCGCTGGGCCTGCGCCATTCGTATGTCGACTTCGACGTAGACGACCGCTACATCGTCGGCGTAAACGGCGACGACAGCGGCAGCGTCAGCTACCGCCGCACCACGCCGGCGATCGGCGTGGTGTACGCCTTGCGTCCGGAAGTGAACCTCTATGCCAGCGCCGGCGCCGGCTTCGAGACGCCGACCCTGAACGAATTGTCGTATGCCACGCCGAGCACCGGCTTCAACTTCGATCTCGAACCCTCGCGCAGCGAGCAGTTCGAAGCCGGCATCAAGGCTTTCGTCGGATACGCGACGCGGGTCAATGCAGCCGTGTTCCTGATCCGGACCCGCGACGAAATCGTGGTCGCCGAGTCGATCGGAGGGCGGACCAGTTACATCAATGCCGCCGAGACCCGCCGTCGTGGCATCGAGCTGTCGAGCGAATCGGAGCTGACCGACAGCCTGCGCCTGCGAGCTGCGCTCACCTGGCTGGACGCGGAGTACAGCAAGGCCTTCGAGACCCGCAGCGGCCGCATCCCATCGGGCAACGCGCTCCCCGGCGTGCCCGAACTCACCGCCTACGCGGAACTCGCGTGGGAGCCGGTAAGCGGCGTGATCCTGGCCACCGAGGCGCTGTACCGCGACCAGGTCTACGTCAACGACCTCAACGACGCCCGCCCTGCGCCCTCACACACCCTCGTCAATCTGCGCCTGTCCGCCGAACAGCAACGCGGCGCCTGGACGTTCGGGCAACTGCTGCGACTGGACAACGCGTTCGACCGCAAGCACATCGGCTCGGTCATCGTGGGGGCTGCCAACGGGCGTTTCTACGAGCCCGGCCCGGAACGCAGCTGGTATGCGGGCATCAGCGCCAGCCATGCGTTCTGATCATCCGCCGGGCGCGGCTCAGGCCGGCGGATTGCCCTTGGGCGCGGTGTTGCGGGGCGAGCGCCTGGGCGAGCGGCGAAAAGGCTTCTTAGGCGTACCGCCCGGCGACTGCCCGGGTTGCGCGCCGCCCTCGCCCTGTTGCCCGGCTGCGCCCTGCGGCGACCGGGCTTGCGGCTTCTGCCCCGGTCGCGCCTGCCGCGCCCGGCCCGGCGTCGACATCTTGCGCGCGCCCGGCTCCGGCCCGCCGATCCGGTTGACCGGCGCAAGCGAGATCTCCAGCTCGTTGAGCTCGTCCCACTCCGCGTCGGTACGATCCCTGTCCGGAATCGCCAGCAAGGCCTGAAGGCGCCGCCTCGGGGAAATCTGTTCCTGTTCGTCCATATTCATATCATCTCATCGTTTACCAGTCACCCGACAGTGACAACACCCGCTCCGGCGAGCCGCGCGCCGCCCGATTGCCGCCAAGCGCGGCAGAGCTTTCCTGCTAAAATTCACGGCCAGCCCCCCAGACATGCTCCGGCCCCGCCGCCAGGCCCGCACCCAACTGCAGAACCAGGTCCTGAAAGAAACCGCGCAACTGCGCGCTCGAATGGAGAGCGTGCTCAACGCCAAGCTGCACCTGACCAGCGGGCTGGCGGCCTTCGTCACCACCCACCCGGGTCTGGACCAGCAAGAATTCTCGACTTTCGCGGCCCGATTGCTCGAATCGGGCAAGCATGTGGTGAAAAACTTCACCTATGCGCCAGACCACGTCATACGCCATGTGTTTCCAGTCGAGGGCAACGAAGCCGCAGTCGGACTGGATCTGAGTACCCACCCGGCCTTCACCGCCTCGGTGGAGCAACTCACCCGCACCGGCAACCCGGTGCTTGCCGGCCCTCACCCCCTCGTACAGGGCGGCGAAGCGCTCATCGCACGCGAGCCGCTGTTCAGGACGGACCCCCGGACCGGTACACGTATCATGTGGGGCCAGGTCAGCATGCCGATGGATATGGGCGCATTCTACCACCACCCGGGGGCCGGTGAGTTCGCGCACATTTTTCGACTTGCCCTCCAGCGCATCGGCGATCTGGCGCGCAATCTCGAATGCGATTGCCTGATGCCGCGGCGACGGCGCTGGCGCCATCGCATAGGCCACGCCATCGATCAACTCGTAGCGCACCTCCGCCGGCCAGCGGCAATAGTCCGCATAGGTGTGACGCTCGGCATCCCTCAACGGCAAACCCATCGTGAACCTCCGACCCGATCCGATCCCTCACAGGATAGCCTTGCCCGCTCCTGGACCGGGTGCCCGACAACCCGCCCCGGTACCAAGACCGTCTGCCCTGAACCGCGTGCTTTCAAGATCGAGCCCGCTTCGCTATGCTGACATCACGATCTGCAGCGTCCCCGCCTCATTCACGTAACGAGACATACGCCATGGCACTTCCCGCACCGCAACCACAGATGACGCGTGACGACTTCCTCGCCTGGGAGAGCACCCAGCCTGAGAAACACCAGTTCTGGCAGGGCGAGGTCTTTGCGATGACCGGTGCCCGCCAGGTACATGTGATCACCACCGGCAATTGCTTCGCGTTGCTCAAGATCCACCTCCGGGGCACGCCGTGCCGCGCGTACATGTCCGACATGCAACTCGAGGTGGCGGCCGCCGATGCGGTGTTCTACCCGGACGTGTTCGTCAGCTGCGATGCCGCGGATCTCGCCGCCGAACGCATCCTCAGCCGCCCCAAGGTGATCATCGAGGTCCTGTCCGACAGCACCGCCGGCTTCGACCGCGGCGCCAAGTTCGCTGCCTATCGCCGCCTCGACACGCTGCAGGAATACGCCCTCATCGATCCCGACCGGCTCACCGTCGAGATCTTCCGCCGCACCGAAACCGACGACTGGCTACTCGCCACCCACGACGGCGAGCGCGGCCTGGTGCTGCGCTCGCTCGACTTCGAGGCGCCGCTGGCCGACGTGTTCGAATCCGTACCCGCGGCCGGCGCCACCGAACCCTAGAAATCGGGGTCTGGCCCCGATCTCACTATTTCCCGGCCCCGCCAATCCCCGGTAGGGGCGGCGCCAGCACGTCGAGCACGATGAACTTGCCGTGGAGCACTTCGGGTTAGGGGCCAGACTTGCGAGCGGGCCAAGTGATGTATACACTTTTTGTATATACATTACCGGAGCCCTCAATGACTTACGCACGCGTGTTTCAGTCCGGCAACAGCCAGGCGGTTCGTCTGCCCAAGGAATTCCGACTGAATGTCGAGCAGGTGGAAATCTTTCGTCGCGGCGACGAAATCGTGTTGCGCGAAGTGCCGGTCAACGCCGCAACGATCTTCGACGCGCTCGCCAGCCTGCCGCCCGATTTCATGGAGGGCGGGCGCGAGGATTCACCGCCGCAGGAACGGGACGCCCTTTGATGGGCGCCCATTACCTGCTCGACACCAACATCTGCATCTATATCGCCAAGCACAATCCGCCGCACGTCCGGGCGCGCTTTGCCCGGCACAACAGCAGTGACCTGGCCATGTCGGTCATCACCCTGGGTGAACTGCGCTTCGGCGCCGAAAAGAGTCAGTCACGCGAACGTTCGCTGGCAGCAATCACCCGACTGGAGCAGGCAATCCCGGTGTATGCCTTACCCGATGCAGCAGGCGCGCACTATGGGCAGATCCGGGCGGTACTCCAGAAGCAGGGCCTGCCCATCTGCAACAACGACCTTTGGCTGGCTGCGCATGCCCGCGCCGAGGGCTGGATTCTAGTCACTAACAATGAACGGGAATTCACCCGCGTTCCGGGCCTGCAGGTTAAAAACTGGGCAGACTGAGGGCGATGGGCATATTGACGTTGAGCCGCGCAAAGGTCGTGCCAGCCTTGGTACTGACGATCAAGTGTTTCCGGGCGAATTCGAGGTTTCATTATTGGTTTAATTGTACAATTCGCACATAACGCACAAACAAGGAGCTTTCCATGCGAACCATATCCGCGAGTGAAGCCAAGCAGGGGTTCGCGGGGGTCATCGAAGCTGCCGCGCGCGAGCCGGTCGTCATTCAGCGGCAAAAGCGCGACGTGGCGGTCGTGATGTCGATGCAGGAATACGAGCGCCTGGTGCGTCTCAACGTTGCCGAGTTTCAGCGCTTCTGCGACGCCGTCGGCGGGTCCGCGCGCGAAGCCGGTCTGACGGAAAACAAGCTGGCCGAACTCCTGGCCAATGACTGAAGCGCGCTGGGTTGCCGACACCAACATCCTGATCAGCCGGCTGCTGGCGCCCGGCGGTACCGCGGCCCGCGCCCTGGACCACGCACTCGCGCGCGGCGTGTTGCTGGTGTCCGATGCCACCCTGACCGAACTCGCGACCGTGCTCGGGCGCGACAAGTTCGACCGCTGGATCACGCGCGAACAACGCCGCCAGTTCATCGCCCTGCTCGGCGGCGTGTCCCGAAGGGTTGTGATCACGCGGCGAATCCAGGCCTGCCGCGACCCGCGCGACGACATGTTCCTCGATGTCGCCCTTGCGGGCGACGCACACGCGATCATCACCGGCGACGCCGACCTCCTGGAACTCCACCCGTTTCACGGCGTTCCAATCGTCACCCCATCCGCATTCCTGTCATGGCCGTAGCCCTGTCACTGACCGGCACAACAGGGCCACCTTGCCCACACAGGACGACATCGAGCATAACGTGCGCGCTCGCGAGTCGATGGCAGCATAGCTGCCTCACCGCTGATATCAGCAGGTCCCTCCCCCATCAGCAGGGCCCTCCCCCCATCAGCAGGTTCCTCCCCCCATCAGCAGGCCCCCCCCATCAGCAGGTCCCTCCCCCCCTTAGCAGGTCCCTTCCCCTTCAAGGGGAAGGACAGGATGGGGATGGGTGAAACCCCCCACCCTAAAACCTCTTCCGCAACACCAGCCGATTCCCCTGCTGCTGCATGTCCGTCCGGTTCAGAAAGCTCATCCCCAGCAACGCAAACGGCAGATCGTTCTCGAACACCAATGCATCCACGCCATGCAGCGTGATGTCACCCACCTTCACGGTGTCCAACCGCACGAGCCACACGTCGGTTGGGCCGCTGGCGGTCTGCACCTGGGCCTTCCGGCCGCGGTGGAAATCGATGCGGGCACGCTCGGCGTCGCTGCGGCCGATGGAGACCATGCTGGCGCCGGTGTCGATGATGAAGCGCTGGGTGGTGCCGTTGATGGAGCCTTGCGTGAAGTGATGGCCGGTGGAGTCGGCGAAGAGGATCAGCGTGGGGGTGGTGCTGACGGCGGGTTCGGTGCGGATGGGCGCGCGGCCGAAGTGGAGCATACGGGTTTCGCCTTCGTATTCGATGCGGGCGGTGTTTGAGCCGGGGGTAACCTCGAGCACCTTGACGCCCTCGGGCGAGGTTTCACCGACGGAGAGGCTTCGCGGTTGGCCGCCGTCGATGATCACGAGCGCCTTGTCGCGAAGGAAACCGGCGAGCGCGATATCTGCCGCAATGCTGCCACCCATCTGCAACGCGGCCAACAGCCCCGCAAAAGTAAGCCATCGCACCCGCATATCGGCTCAATCGAAATCGACGCGCTCAGCGATTCCAGCATGCAGGTGGAGTTCTCTTCACACCGCTCGGATCGACCTTGATCTCGATTACTGTACAACCAGTGTCCTTCGTTTGCGTACCCAATCCTGTCGCCGTAGCCCTATACGTCGTCCCTGGATTGGTCGCGTCCGGGGTCGCAAGAACGGTGTAGTGCCCGTCAATCGAAGTAAAACCCCCACCGCTTGCAGGAGGCAATCCATGTTGAATTTCGCTCGTGTCACCATATTCCACATTATTCGCGCGATGTTTTTCCTGCGCCAGTTGCACCCGTAGCAACGCATCCTGCCCATCCGCCCGCTTCGCCTTACGTATGTAGTCCTGATAACTCGGATAAGCCACCGCAGCCAATATCCCGATCACCGCCACAACGATCATCACCTCGATCAGCGTGAAACCACCCTTCTTCCGATTGATTGTCATCACGTCCAGGCACTCCTCTCGTCTCAAGCCGACACACACTTCACCACGCTGACGTAGCGATAACTTTGGATGTTATTGCATCACACATCGCCGTGCGGCAACGATCCTTCACGACAAACGGCAATCGGTCATTGCTCAACGGTGCCAGGCTCAGCCCTGTCCAGCCCGCTCAGTCGTTCTCCAGCCGCACCGGCATCTCGACCTGAACCCGAAAGAGTCCCGCCTCTTCGCTCGCACGCAGCCTTGCTTCCTCATCGAAATGCAGCGCGAGACGCTCGCGGATGTTGTTGAGCGCCATACGGTGCCCACCCGGCCTGGAGTGCGTGTGCTCGGGCACCGGATTGGTCACCTCAATCTGTAGCAGCTTACCTTTCGTTTCCACGCTCACCGTCACCGTACCGCCCTGCTCCAGCGGCTCCACGCCATGCCAGACCGCGTTTTCCACCAGCGGTTGGATCAGCAGCACCGGCACCATCGCACTCTCGGGTGCATTCGCCACGTTCCAATTCACGTTGAGCCGCCCACCGAGGCGCAGGTACTCGATATCCAAGTAGGATCGCGCCACGCGGATCTCGTCCCCCAGCGGAACAAGGCTTCGAGGCTCGGAAAGCACCACGCGGAAGAGGTCCGACAGATCGAGCAGCACTTTCTCGGCCAGCCGCGCATCCTGGCGCACGGCGGAGATCGCGGTGTTCAGGCTGTTGAACAGAAAGTGCGGCCGGATGCGTGCCTGCAGCGCCGCGATGCGGGCATCGGTCAATGCGGGCGAACGAACGCGCTGGCGCCAGTCGAAAAACCACAGGATGCCGACACTCATCAGTGCGGCGACGAAACCCCGCCGCCAGTAATGAATATCCGGCGCCACCTCGGGAAGGAAACGAACCACCAGTACGCCAACGATAACCGTCGTCGAGGCGACGATCGTCACCACAGCCCAAAACCCCGTCACGTGCGTCAGACGCCGCAAAGCGGGTCCGCACAAAAAAAGCATCGCCAGCACGCAGATCAGCGACAGTTCAAAAAGAAAGCCTCCCGGCCCACCCAGCGCGAGGTCGAAAAGCCCCCCCTCGCGATAAGCGAAACGGGTGATCAGGTAAACACCCTCGGCAAGCACGAGGATTCTGAGCAACACCCCCATGTTTCGAAAATTCGGGATACCGTGTTCATCGTCCTGAAACATCGTCTGGCCCCGCATCATCCGTCGCAATTATGCCTTCCCCCTCGCGCCGTCAATCGACCATCGAATCCGCCCATCGCAACTGCGGCTCCGTTCGTCTCGTGCCGAGTGCCCTGCATAATCCCTTGATGGAAACTCTGACTCGAGGATTCACTTGAACCATGATTTTCTAACTCAGCAGCGGTATCACTGCACATGCACTTCGCTCACCGACCCCCACAATATCTCAAATGGGGACGGCGCATCGTCACCCACGTACGAGCGGTAGCGCAGCACTGAACAGGCAATACGAGGAATCGCATGCATACCAGAACCAGGCAAGGCGGGTTCACACTGATCGAGCTGATGATCGTGCTCGTCGTGTTGGCGATCCTGCTGACGATCGCAGCGCCAAGTTTTCGTGACGCGCTGGAGCGCAGACGCGTGATCGGCGCGAGTGAAACCATCTACAGCCTGGTTCAACTTGCTAGAAGCGAAGCAATCAAGCAATCAACGCAGATCACGGTCGCACTGCAATCACCAACCGAAAGTGAACCGGTGTTTCTAAAGATCGTCGATAACGCATCGCTTGCAAACTCGATATCGACCACAGACCTGACCGGGCTGACCGTCGCAGTGGTCACGAATGACGGCAACTTGCAGGAGTTGAAGTACACGCCGCGCGGCGTCCTCCATCTACCCACGGTCGCTGGCATTCGTGTTTCCGCGAGTGACTGGCGGCTGGAGGTTCGGGTAAACGCTCTCGGCCGCACGACGATCTGCTTTCCTGGAGACGGTCGAAATCCTGGGAGTTATCCGGCATGCACATGAGCCCAAAACGGTGGATGACGAAAATGAAACAATCAGGTTTGACGCTGGTAGAACTGCTGGTAGGGATGGCGGTCGGGCTGATCGTGATCAGCGGCGTGACGGGCGCCTACCTCACGGTCGTGCGCGGTAGTGCCGACACGCTCCGCGCGACGCGCCTCAACCAGGAGGTCCGCGCAGTGCTGGAGATCATGTCGAACGACATCCGGCGTGCCGGGTATTGCGCCAATTGCACTGCGGATGAGAAGGAAGCGTTCATGGAAGGTGTCGGAGCGCTAAGCCTCACAGCCGACTGCATCATTTATACATATGACCGGAATGGTAACAGTACGCGGAATGACGACGAATTCTTCGGCTTCAAGCTCGAAGCCAAGGAGCCGCCGGAAGAAGGCAATCGACTGCTGATGCGCAACGCCAATTTAGGGTGTGACGAAGACTGGACCGCTGCATCAACGGCTACGCCCCCCCAGAGCTTCGTCATCAGCGACGACAACGCCGTTGAGTTTTCGAATTTTGCGTTGAGTACGGCCGGCTCCCTCTGTTATCACCTGATCGCCGAAGGAACAGCCGAGCACGACGACTCACCATGGTCACCAGAGGATGCCTTGTCTGCTGCTTGTCAGACCCCGATCGACAAAGGCGAGGTCAGCATCAACGACAAACTCATAGACATACGGCAGGTTTCAGTCCGCATCGATGCCCATCATGTCGCTGACCCAACCCAGCGGACATCCTTGTCGGAACAGCTCAACGTACGCAACAACCGTCTCTTTGTCCAAAAATAGAACTCGCGACGCACGGTGAAACTTATGAATAAGCAAACTGGTTCGGCGACGCTCATCGTTACGATGATTCTGCTGGTAGCGGTTACGCTGACGGTGCTGTGGACCTCCCGGTCGGTCGTCACAGACATCAGGCTTTCCGCCAATGAAGTGCGCATGCGCGAAGCGTTCGCGAATGCCAACGCCGCACTCGATAGGGCGCTGAATCAGCTCATCTCCAGCGGCCTAGACCCGCGGCAATACGAATCCACTGATTCAAAACGCCCTTACAGTTACATACTCATACCCGCTGGGGATGCACTCCCGACCGCATGTCCGTCGACCCCTGGTCTAATCGACGACCCAGCCAACCCGCTTTATACGAAGCCACCCTCAATCGCAGACACAGTCATCTTCGCTTGCGGCTGGAGTGAAGACGAGTCAGCACGCCGGCCTATGGTTCAAAAAGTCGGCAGAGCCAACGCATTCGCCAACGCACCCGACTACCCCCTCACCGTGCGTGGCGGAGCGAATATCGGTGGTAGCGGGTTGTTGGTCAATACCTTCAGCGACAAGGTCGTCTGGAGCGGATTGAGCGTCGAGTCCTGGGGCGCCAAGCCAAAGATTCAAGTCCGCAATCCCGGTGATCCGGTCCGCAGCCCGGCGGCGCCGACACAGCCGCCTTACGAGGTCGGAAACATCGAGCCCTACGTCGATGCCGGCTGGCAGGATTTGAGTCGGTTGAACAACGATGAGTTTTTTGCCAACTTTTTCGGCCTGACACCGTCGGATTATCGGGATCCGGCCTCCAACCTCGTTTCACTCGACGTCACGCCGGCTCAGTTTTCCGCCGTCACACCCGCCGATGCGGCTGGCAAGGTCGTTTGGGTGAACGGGGACCTGACCCTCAACGGCGGAACCTACGGTTCCGCAAACGAGCCGGTGATCCTGATTGTCGACGGCGATCTCACCCTGCGGGGTGGTGCGGAAATCAATGGCGTCGTCTATGTAGCCGAAGACTTCGATGCAGCCGGTACCGCTGCAATCAACGGTGCAGCCGTCATCGCAGGCGACGCCAAACCCGCAACGGGTAACTTCACCCTCACCTTCAACCCCTTCATCGTGGGCGAGGCCCAGGCGCTGGGGCCCATCGGTGGCGAGTTCGGTTCATGGCGCGACTTCCTTCATTAATCCTCCACCCTGACGAAGCAACGACGTCGGAGCACATCATGCGAACAACAAACTCAAAGTCTGCAGGCTTCGCGCTGATCGAAGCGATGATATCGCTGGTCATCCTTGCGATCGGCTTGCTTGCCATCGGTAAATTTCAGGCGGAACTGATGGCCACCAGTGGTCACAACAAGGCGCGCGCCGAAGCGATTGCAATAGCCGAATCTGCGATGGAGGACATCCGCAATCGCGCCATTAGCGCGTTCGATGAAATTGATGCCGAAGGCTCGACTAATGTAGCGAAGTTGCTCACCACCTACACTCTCAAGACTGCGGCCCCGCTCCAGTGCGACGGTCAATGCAGGCAAGTCACCGTAACCGTATCCTGGACAGACTGGACGACGGGTTCCGATCAACAAATCGAGCTTGTCAGCCTGGTCAGCAACCTCGACCCGCTCGCCCTCCACCTTGAGCGATTCGATGAGGATCTTGCCGGAAAGATTCGATTGCCGTTTGGCGAAGATACGATCATGGGCGGCGTTGACCCCGTGACTGGCAGACCGGTCAGCAAGTCATACACGGAGGAGACGCTGCCGGAGAATGCCAAAAAAGATGAAACCACTGGCTGGTACACGTTGGAGACTGAAGACGGAACCACCGAATTGATTGACTCGAACTACAACGTCGTCATGACGATTCTCAACGGGCAGGAGTTCAGCTCCGTCGCGGGAAAGGTGTTCATCGAGCAAGATGCAACAGGGGGAATATTCATCAAGCCAAACAATTTCACAGGCACTGATAGCGTTTACGTCCAGCAAAAGCTTTTCCTGATCCCTTCCGCCCAATGTGTCCGCATCGTATCGACGCCGCTGGCCGTCGATACGGCTTCGAACCTGAAGTTCTTCTCCTACAAGTGCTATTTTGGCCCGGGTTGGGCGGGTAACATCGGTATCGAGAAAATCGACGGTGCGAGCAATAACACGCGGGTATGTCTGGGTGACGAAGAAGTAGGTTTTGATCCCGAGAAGGATGCCACCCGCCACCCCTCTGCGCGTGTGAGCCGCATGTACCGGGGCTTCCGCGAATTCCAGGGTCTCCAGTTTTCGAGCAACTGGGGAATCGGCATGGAAGTCGAAGAGGGGCAAGATGTCGGTACTACAAACCCGGACGATTTGAAGCGCAAGTATGTAGCCAGAAACTACGAGGATCATCATTTCCTGCTGACGCAACTGCGCTTGAATAACGTTACCGCAGCTCAGGAGTCGGATGCATGCAGGGGCAAAATGGATTTCGCCGTATTCCGCAGCGGCCAGTCCGAGAATAATCCCCTCGGCGGTCAGGGCAGCGCCCCTTACGCCAAGGTGCAGCCCGGTCGCTTCTTCTGCCTTTCTGAGTCATGCCCGGCCAAATTGCCGCTGGGTGATCCGCCCATTACCTTCATTGATGTTGAGATCGCCGAAGTGGGCAGCGCCGCCGTTTCCGGCGTCTCGCTTGTCGAAACGGGCGAAACCGCTGGCAGCAGCGCGTGCGTGGATACGACGGCCAGCGGCGCAAACCAGCCTTTCAAGTTCCAGTGCAGCATCGACTGGCGCGGCTCCATCGGCGACAAATGGGAGGGCCATCTCTTCGTGAGCACTGGCACCGGTACGACCCTGTGCAACAATCTGATCGCGACGCCCACCGGGGCTGCAGCGCTCGACACGACCAACAATCGAATCGCGTTTGCCAAACCGTTGACTACGGAAAGCGTGAGCCAAGGCATTCAACTCCAGCTTTCGGCTACGAGCAGCTCATGCCCATGATGCGGGCATAGAGCCCATTCGCCGCGCGCGGCGCCCATTCGGCGCCCGCGCGATTCGCCCCATACGCTGCAACTTCGCATCCTGCCACCCGACAAGGGGCAGGAAATAGATTCCCCGTCTTGATCGACGGATAGCAGCCAGCGCTACTCAGCCGTGGCTTCAAGCACATTCAGGATGAGCCTACGCTCGAGCGCATCCAGCTCAGACTCCAGTGCAGCGGCTGCCAGAGTTGGTCGTCCGGGCTGATCGAGATACCGTGACAGCTCCGCCGCCACGGCATGCCCACGCTCGGCCGCACGGCCCATCCATTGCCGCCCCACCGCCTCGTCCCGCTCCACCCCACAACCCGTGAGATAGCAACGCCCGAGCTGATGCATCGCTTCCGGATAGAACCGCTCCGCCGCCGCGGCAAACCAACGCGCCGCCTCATCCACCAGGCCCGCACGCAGAAAAGCCAACCCGAGGTCACACTGCGCCTCGGGGTCACCCGCATCCGCAGCACAGACCAATGCCAGCTCATCACCGGACAGGTCGATGCGCGAATGCGCCAACAGATCCTCCACGGCCACGAGCGTGCGTCCTGAAGCACCGCCGTCCTTGCAGGTGCGAAGATCCCCGTTGGCTATACGCCGCCAGAGCGTGCGCACACTTACACCGGTGAGTGCCGAGGCGGTGCCGAGGGAAACTGAAAACATGGGTAGCGGCTTGCTGTTGTGACAATGAAGTCTAACATGTCAATGGTCTGTCACAGCGAGCTGTGCCAATGCTGTGACATGGCATGACTTTGTCACGACCCAACGTCGCGAAGACAGGCCATTTGTGACTTTTCGCATGCCAATCAATATGGCATGCGCTTTGCTTTACTGACAGTGAAGGCAACAGTGCCCTCACCGATTTTTTCCTGAAGGAGCTACTCATGAAGAAGGTACAACAAGGTTTCACCCTTATCGAACTGATGATCGTGGTCGCGATCATCGGTATTCTGGCGGCGATTGCGTTGCCGGCTTATCAGGATTACACGATTCGCGCCCAGGTTTCGGAGGGCATGTCGCTAGCATCTGGAACTAAGACTGCCATTGGCGAATTCTACGACTCAACTGGTCGGCTCCCAAGCAATAATCAGAGCGCTGGATTGTCTGCTCCCGCTTCGATCACAGGCAAGTACGTTTTGAGTGTGACAAATACGAATGGTCTCGTTGCAGCATCATTCAACACGGCTGACGCGAATGCTGCCATCCGCACTGGTGCGTTGCAATTGTCCGCTGTGACCCATTCGGGTAGCATTGAATGGGTTTGCAAAGGCACGGTCGCCGAAAAGTACCGTCCGTCAAGTTGCCGCTGATTAAATCTAGTCGGGCGATGTTCGACACCCCGCTTGGCGGGGTGTTTTTTTCGACCGTTGAATCGCTGGATAGTGACCTCTACCCGATCCAAGCTCCATGTCATGGTGCTACTCGCCGTTATCAGTCTCGCCTATTGGCCGGGTCTGCACGGCGGCTTCGTCTTCGATGATTTTCCGAACTTCGTCCGTAACGACGCACTGATTCTTCAGGACACGAGTGCCGCCGAGCTACTTCGCGTGGCCTTTGCCGGCGAGGCAGGCCCGCTCGCACGGCCACTCGCGATGCTGTCCTTCGCTCTCGAGCGGCACTTCTTCGGCCTGATGCCAGGACCGATGAAAGTCACCAACCTGCTCATCCATCTCGTCAACACATTACTGGCCTTTCAACTACTGCAGGGAATTCTGAAGCGGGCCAGCGTCCTGCCCGCTCCTGCTCGTCCGCTCTCGGTTCCCGCAGGTGCGCTCGCCCTCCCACTCACCGCGGCCTGGGCTCTAGCGCCAATCAACCTGACTGGCGTGCTGTTCGTGGTTCAGCGCATGGAAAGCCTCGCGACCTTGTTCATGCTGGGTGGACTTGTGGTGTGGTTGCATGGCCGCCTGAAGGTCGACGCGGGTGACGGGCGCGGGTGGTATTGGGTGCTGGCTGGCATTGTCGGTGGCACTGGTTTCGGGGCCATGGCCAAGGAAGTAGCGGTGATGCTCCCCGTCTATGCGCTGCTACTCGAGTGGCTGCTGTTCGGTTTGGGTTCGCCAGGTTCATCCACACGGCGCCGGATGGTGCAACTCTACGGTTTGATCCTGCTCCTGCCAGCACTTGCCGCGCTCGCGATGGTGTTGCCAGGGATCCTTTCGGGTGGCGCTTTTGCTGAGCGACCGTTCGGATTGGCCGAGCGGCTAATGACTCAGTCACGCGTGCTGTGGCTGTACTTGTCATGGACTATCGCCCCCCAGCCGGGCGAGATGAGCCTCTATCACGACGGCATCGCGATATCCCGCGGCGTCCTACAACCATGGACTACGCTGGCCGCAATTGCAGGACTCGCCATTCTCGTAGCAACTGTGATCGCAATACGCCGGCAGTTTCCGCTCGTCACGCTCGGCGTACTGTGGTTCTTCGTTGCCCACCTGCTGGTGTCCACCATCCTGCCGCTGGAGCTGGTGTATGAGCACCGCAACTACCTGTCGTCGATGGGGCTGCTGCTCGCGCTCATTGCGCTGATGTTCTCCGGCCGAAATCAACCATCGCTAAACACTGCACGCTGGACATTTGTCGTCGCGCTGATCGCCTTGTTCGGTCTCTTTACCCATCTCCGCGCCCATGAATGGAGCGATCCCGTAAAGCTCGCCTACTTCGAGGCATCCCGGAAGGCCGATTCGCCGCGGGCAAACTACGAGCTGGGGCGCGTCCTTTTTGCGGTCGCGCCCGGACCAGACTCACCGCAGTTCTCGTTCGCTACGCGATCCTTCGAGCATGCCGCCAACTTGCCGAACGGCGGCCTTCTGCCCTATCAAGGACTCATATTCGCCCATGCCAAAGTGGGGCGCCCGGTCAAGGAACAGTGGTGGAACGGGATGGAGTCATACATCGCGCGAGAGCGCCTGTCAGTCCAGGACATCGGTGCGCTGCATAGCCTTTTGAGCGGGCAGATCGAGGGCACCCTATCGCTTGATGTCGACCAGTTGGGCAGGCTGCTTCAGCATGCCATGCGCGAACACGCCCATCGCGCCATTCTGGTCACGCTCTATGCAAACTACCTGCTGAACATACGCAAGGATTTCGATGCAGGAGAGCAGTTGCTCCAAGGTGCCGTAGCGATGGCACCAAGGAACCCGCAGATTTGGCAGAACCTTATTGAGTTCCAGGTTGCGACTGGGCAGATGACACAGGCCAATGTCGGAATGCGACGGTTGCGCGAACTTAATAGCGTCGGTCGCCTCGACCCCGTGATCGTCGCGCTCGAACAACGCATCGCGCAACGTGAAGCCGGTATGAACAACATCGGGACGGATCGACTTCCGCTCCAACTGGAGCTGGATTCTCGATGATAGGTCGCCCGCCCCATCGCGATGCAGCTGCCAGGGCGGGTCTCGCTGCGGCCGTAACGATCTTGTTCGCGCTTGCGTGGCTCGTCTATCGTCCGGGGCTAGCAGGCACTTTCCTGTTTGATGACTGGAGCAACCTCCGGTTGCTTGGTGATTTCGGTCAAATAGACAACCTCGAGAGTCTCAAACTGTATCTGCTGTCGGGCTTCGCGGGGCCCACGGGTCGTCCGGTCGCGATGCTGAGCTTTCTGCTCGATGCGCGCGACTGGCCCGCCGACCCCCGGCCGTTCAAGCAGACCAATGTGCTGATCCATCTGTTGAACGGGCTGGTTCTGTTCGCGTTGCTCCGACTGCTCGCGCGAGCGCTGGGCAAGCCGCCGGCGACCGCCGCATGGGCCGCGATGTTCGCCGCAGCCATTTGGCTGCTGCACCCCTTATGGATCTCGACCACGCTCTACGCCGTACAGCGGATGACACAACTCTCCGCGCTGTTCATGCTGCTCGGCATGGCGTTTTATGTTCAAACACGCTTGAGGCACGGCCCGGTGGCAAACGCTCGCCTGATTGCACAGTCCGCTGCGGCCCTGGGCATTTGCGGCATGCTCGCGGTGTTTTCCAAGGAAAACGGGGCCCTGCTGGCACCATTGCTGCTCATTACCGATGC